>DATDFT010000339.1:0-15777 GCA_036522475.1 Pyrinomonadaceae bacterium
GCTTCAGCGGAAATGCCTTCAGCCGGCGTGCCGATGCTGTTTCCGAGTGCCAGCATCTGGAGCTTTCTGGGAACGGGCGTCAGCAGTTCGAGGCTCTCCTCGCCGCGTACCCAGTGCGGCACCATCACTTTCTCCGTGCGCACGTTGTCCAGTCCATCGCGTTTCATTTCGGCGACAGCCCACTCAATCGCGCGTTCGAGATTAGTCGATCCGCTCAGACGATTGCCGATGTGATCGGTCAGGTGTGCGAGCCGTGCGTAAGCGCGGTCACTGGTGAGCGCGGCGCCGATGATGCGCGCAGCCGCACCGCGAAAAGGATCGACTTTCACGGTCGGCGGCGGTAAAGGCGCCGGCGCCGGTGTTGGCGTAGCGAGTGCCTGCGCGGTCGGGTTTTGGGTTTGAGCTGTCGAGTGGAAAGCGATGGAAAAAATGAGTGTTGAAAAGAGTGCGAAAAGTTTTAAGCAACACACGCGCGGCAATTCCTCCGTGGACCTTTGCTGGAAGTAAATGAGAACGACCCGCAGTTTAACTTAGGCGACTTAGCTGGGGCGACAAACTTTCCGAAAAAAATTTCGTCAAGCTGTCGAATTCGGGCTTCCCGACACGTCAATCAACGTAGAACGAACGAAATTGTAATGATAAAGGAGATTTTTATGTCAGCGACGAATCCGACCCGCACGCAACCCCAGCCGCAGAAGATCACGACCTTTTTGTGGTTCGACAAAAACGCCGAGGAAGCGGTGGGCTTCTATGTTTCCGTGTTTAAGAATTCAAGAATCCTGGGTACGTCCTACTACGGCGATGCCGGTGGCGGTCCTGAAGGATCGGTAATGACGATCGAGTTTGAGCTGGACGGCGAGCGATTCACAGCGCTGAATGGTGGCCCAACCTTCAAGTTCACCGAAGCGATTTCACTCGTGGTCCATTGCGAGACTCAGGAAGAGATCGATTACTTCTGGGAGAAACTTTCCGAAGGCGGACAGAAGGTCGAGTGCGGCTGGCTCAAGGACAAATTCGGATTGGCATGGCAGATCGTTCCGGATCACTTGCTGGATCTGCTTACGTCGGACGATACCGCCAGGACCGACCGGGTGATGCGCGCCGTGATGTCAATGAAGAAACTCGATATCGAGGATTTAAAAAAGGCGGCGCAAGGAATCTAGAACGAGCAGAGTTTAACCACAGATTACACAGATTCTTCCTGCAGGATCTGTGTAATCTGTGTAATCTGCGGATGATCCTTCGCCGCTCGCTTCACCATGAACGGCTTCTCGCAGAACCAGAAATAGACCCACGCAAAAATTAACACCGCCGGAATCGTCACCACGAACACATTTACGACTTGCAACCACGCGGGGTTGGTCCACTGCCACGACTGCATGATCACGAGTTCGTGCGTCAGGTAGATCGAGTACGAAAAAATTCCGAGCGTTGAGAAGAACGATACCAGCGACGGCAGCTTCGCCTGCCGCAGCCAACTATCTTCGGCGAGAACCATCCGGTTCACCACGATGAAGAAACCGAGTCCCCACAGCGGGTGAATCAGGAACCAGGCGGGGTTGTGCAGCAGTTTGTAATCGTAAATCGAAGGCAGGTACGACGAGATAACCGAGGCTGCCACGATCAGCACGGTCGCGAGACGCAGATCGCGTGACCAGCCACGCAGCTTCACGAGTCCGAACATGGCCTCCACTCCGATCGCGCCCAGTGCCCACGTGAACCAGTGTGACGCGGCGGCTTCAGGGACCGGAACGCCGATGCCGGTTTTTAGCCAGAAGACGTGACTAAAGATCATCCAACCGAAGCGCGCCAGAAGACAGACGGCGAGCGTCACACCCCAGCCCCAGCGAACGCGGATGAAGAGCAGCAGGAAGTACGCGAGGTAGAGTTGTTCTTCGATCGCGAGCGTCCAGAAGACGCCGTTGATGGTGTAGCACGTTTTCCAGTCAAGGTTGTGCAGCATCAGCAGATGCATGCCGGCGTCGTAAAAGAAGAATCGATTGAACGTGACGCCGATCGTCGCGACCGCAACCAACATGAAGAGAAGCAGCGCGATTATGTAAGGCGGATACAGACGGCGAATCCTGCGTTTCCAAAACGATGTGAAATGAATCTCAGGTTCTGTGCCCGCGGCTTTGGCTCGGGCCCATTGCAGGTGAATGCAGAAGCCGGAGATCACGAAGAAGAGAAAGACGCCAATGTAACCAAACGAGCTCGCGAACTGGACTGTGCGAATCGGATATTGAAGGACGTTGTTTGGGAGAACTTTTTGACCTTGTTCGACTGCGTGGTAGAGGACCACGCCCAGAGCAGCAGCGCCTCGAAGCGCATCGATGCCACGCAGGCGTCTCCTGTCAGGGGACTTCGTTTGGGGAGTTGTCATTCAGGATTTTAGCCGCAGATTCACGCAGATAACGCAAATCTGATCCGCGTTTACCTGCGTGAATCTGCGGCAAGTTATTTACGCCGACACCAGCGACGGCACGTCGATATTGTACTTCCTGATTTTGCTGTAAAGGCGCGGCCTGTAGATGCCTAAAAGATTTGCCGCCGCCTGCTTATTCCCCCCTGTTCGTTGCAACGTCCGTTCTATCACCAGCCGCTCGATATCTTCAAGCGTCATGTTGGGTGGCACATCCCAGGTGACATTCGACGACGTTCCTTCCGGAAGCGTGCCGTTGTCGAAAGGCAGGTCGATGGGTTCGATCTGTTTGTCTTTCGCCAGCAGCACCGCGCGCTCGATCACGTTTTGCAACTCACGTACGTTTCCCGGCCAAGTGTGACCAAACAACCTCTGATACGCCGCCTGGGAAACGCCCGTGATCGGCCGTTCATACTTCTGCGCGTACATGTGCAGGAAGTGTTCCGTCAAGAGCTGAATGTCTTCACTGCGTTCGCGCAGCGGCGGAACGTGAATGGTGATCGTGGAAATGCGATAAAAGAGATCGTCTCGCAGCAAACCGTCGCGAATCGCGTCGGCAGGCGGACGATTCGTCGAACAGACAAGACGAAAGTCGACCGCATAAGTCTTTTCCGATCCGATCTTGCGATAACTTCTCTCCTGCAACACGCGCAACAGCTTCGGTTGCAGCTCGATAGGCATTTCCGCGATCTCGTCAAGCATCAAGGAACCGCCGGCAGCATGTTGCACCAGTCCTTCCTTGTCCGCATGCGCACCAGTAAATGCACCTTTGGTGTGACCGAACAACTCCGACTCGATCAACTCTTTCGGCAGCGCCGCGCAGTTCACTTTGATGAACGGCTTCTTCGATCGCAGTGACTGATAATGAATGGCGTTGGCGATCAGTTCCTTGCCGGTGCCGGACTCACCGACGATCAGCACGTTTGCGTCAGATTTCGCGACGGACTCGATTGTTTCGTAGATCGTTTGCATCGGTTTCGACGCGCCGATGATGTTGAAATACTCTGCGCGCGTCGAGAGTTGACGTCGCATGTTCGCGGTCTCCGCGACCAGCTCGCGACGTTCGAGCGCCTTCTCCACGAGCGGTTGCAGCTCTTCGAAATCAAACGGCTTCTCGACGAAATAGAACGCGCCGGCTTTCGTTGCTTCGACGGCTTTCTGCACCGAGCCGTAGCCTGTGACCACGATCACTTCGGTTGTCGGTCGCGCGTCTTTCATGTGACGCAACACTTCCAGACCGTCCATGTCGGGCAGTTGCAAGTCGCAGATCGCTAGGTGATGTCCACCCTGGTCAAACAACTCAATTGCGGCCGCGCCTGTTGCGGCAGTGTCGACAGAGTAACCTTCCTCGACGAAATTCTGCCGTAGAGAATCGGCCATCGTTGGTTCGTCGTCTACAACAAGAATCCGCACTTCTTTGTTCTCCACCTTTTTCTCCTCTCTCGAAATCGCTGCGCCTTGAGGCATGATGATCACTCCCTTTATTTATTGCCGATTGCAATTGCCAATTGTCGATTGATCGAATTGGCAATCAGTTCAGCGGAAGCTCAACCTCGAACTTCTTGTCTATAAACTTTGCCGTTCCGCCGTGGGCTTCGATGATCCGTGCCGCGAGGGCGAGTTTGATCTCCTCGCTGCCTGCAAACGTCCGAAACGGATCGTGGTCCAAGTGCCTTAAGCCGGACCATTCAATCAAAACCTGTCCGGCTGCGGCTGGTTTGGTAGTGACTGTTACTTCACCCGCGCCAGCTTCACTTCGCTTGTGTTTGTTTGCTCCTGCACACAGCCACTTAAAAGCATCGCCAAGCTTGAAATGATCGAAATTCCCCTGAATTGAAGCGGAATCCAGCTCCACGGCTACCTTGCCGCCAATCTCACCAGGATTGGCGCAGGCTCCCTGTAGCAACTTGTTCACGTCAACTCCTGCCTGCCTTTTCAACTCTACCGGCTGGCCATAGCGCACAATCAGCGACAGATCTTCAGCCGCGCGATTGAGGCCGTTGATTAACTTATCAACCGTTTCCTGCTCGTCGCTGGGGCGTTCGCTCTTCTCAATCCGGCGTCGCAGGAACGTGGCATACAGTTTGAGACCATTGAGCTGGTTTTTGAGGTCGTGAACTATTTGCATTGAAGCTCGCCCGAGGTCCTGGAGCCGTTCAGTCTCTTCGGGCCTCGACATTGCAGTCTTCATCTTGGTGCAATCTCTCTCAAGTTCTTAAGGGGCCGCAGGGGAGGGGGGAACCTCACAGCCAGTCGAGTGTACGAATTAAGCGCTGGCCTAAGATCCGTTTGTGTTGCGTTTCAATGCGGCATAGTAACAAAAAAGCCGCGCGTATTCTAGTGATACAGTAAAATCAATAACTTGCGAGCACGGGACGACGGACTTTGAACGCAAAATCGGGTGTAAAGATGAAAGAGCAGGCTGAGCCACAGACCGTCTTGTTGGTCGAAGACACGGAGGACAACCGCTTCATGATGCGGCGTCTGCTGGAAATGACGGGCTATCGAGTCATCGAGGCGATGAACGGCGAGGAAGCAGTGAAGCTGGCGCAGGCCGAGTCGCCCAGCCTGATTCTGATGGACCTGAGCCTGCCGGTGATTGATGGTCTGGCGGCAACGCGCTTGATTCGCAAGCTTCCCGATTTAGAGTTAACTCCGATTATCGCAGTGTCGGCGCATGACACGTCTGACTTTCAATCTGAGGCGATTGAAGCGGGTTGCGACACCTACGTCACGAAGCCAATCGACTTCAACGAGCTCGAACTGTTGATTGCGAAACTGCTCCATAAGTAGCCACAAAAAGGCACATAAAGCACAAATGAAAAAGAGGAGTTAGAACTCCCACGAATTACTGTTTGTGCCTATGTGCCTTTTTGTGGCTAACTTCTTTTGTGCTTCTTTGCGGCTTAATCTACAATTCTTCACACTATGGCTGTACCGGACCGGCGGATCGAAGCAAGCGAGTCGCATCGAACTCTCATCATCGTCGTAGCGGTTATTGCTGCTGTTGCGATCGCGGGTCTTTTCTACGGTCTGATGCGTTTTGCAGGTGGTGGTCAGAACGGCCCAGTGCGACTGGAGGGAGGATATCGCGCCGGCTCACCTCAGTTTGAAGCAAACAAGCCCAACATCGTTCTCGACGACCCGGAAGCGACGGAAGCGAAACGCGCATTGGGCGACATCACTATGACTCTGAGCACAACAGCCCGCAACCTCACAGGAAAGACTCTTAGTGGTCTTGAAATTCATGCGGCAGTGGTCGACTACAATGGTAAGCCAGTCAAGGAAAGAACGGTTGTTGTGGTCCCATCACAACTGCATCCTGAACTGCCACCCAACAAAACTCTGCAAGTCAACGTCGGGCTCGACGGCATGAGCGACACTGACGCGCGCGCGAACATCAAGATGGACGTGACCGCGTTCAAGTTCAAAGAATAGCCACAAAAAGGCACATAAGGCACACAAAGAAAACCTGGACCCGGTTTTGATTTCCTTTGTGCCTTTTTGTGACTAATCCAAAAACAACTCTTCGAGCGACTGCTTCACCGGCTGAACCGAAACAATCTTCCCGCCGGCTTTCCGCAGCGCTGTTATCACATTCTCGATCTCAGCTTCTGACGCGACCTCGATCCGCAGACCGCGCGGTGTGGGTGCAATCTCAGCTTCGGCCAGATGTGCGCGCAGTGACTCAGCATCAGTGCCAGTCGCCATCACTTCCATGCGATTCGGATCTTCCGTTTTGCGTCGCAGCTCATCGAGATAGCCCACCTGGGCCAATCGGCCTTTCTTGAGAATCGCCACGCGATCGCACAGCACCTCGATGTCGGAAAGTATGTGTGAACACATGAAGACTGTCTTACCCTCATCGCGCAACTCCGCAATCAAGTCTCGCACTTCACGACGACCAACCGGATCGAGTCCACTCATCGGTTCGTCGAGAAACACGATCTCCGGATCGTTAACCAACGACTGGGCCAACCCGACTCGCTGCAACATACCCTTTGAAAACTTTCTCAACTGCGTGTCCCAACGCTTCTCATCCAGCTTCACTCGCGCCAGCAGATCCGCGGCGCGCTTTCTTCGCGACTCGACGGGATAACCAAAGATCTGCGCGCAGTAGTCGAGAAACTCGCGCGCCGTCAGATAGTCGTAGAAATACGGGTTCTCCGGCAGGTACCCGATGCGTTGATGCATGCTCACGTCGCGAATGTCGTGACCGAGAATTTGCGCGCTGCCATCAGTTGGAAAGATCAAACGCATCAGCAGCTTGAGCGTTGTAGTTTTGCCGGCGCCGTTTGCGCCGAGAAACCCGAAGATCTGTCCGCCGTCGATTGATAATGAAAGACCATCGAGCGCGCGCACTTTGCGTTTGCGCCAGAAACCAACTTCGTAATCTTTGGTCAGGTTGTTGATCTCAATGACGCTCATAGTTATTTGATCGGAACTTCCGACTTTGGATTGAGTTGGACTTCACAAGCGCTCGGTCGCAGAACGTAAGGAGCGCCGGAGGGATCGAGAGGCGCGCCGGAAGCGTCAACAGGTATCGAGAAATCGCGAAAAGGTGTTGACAGTTCTGTCCATGACGTTGGGCAATGTCCGGTCTTATCGCGGTAAGCCTGCATCAACTTTTTCAAAACGTCGCGCTGGTCCAGCGAGTCCAACAGCCACACGTGCTTGCGGGCCATGTCTTTGACTTGCTCGTCGGCGGATTGCTCGAACATGCGCGTGTAGATCTCACGCGCGGTGTCGCGACTACCGCCGTCGGCCAGCATCTTCGCCTTCATCGCTTCCATCCAAGGCGGCACGCCCGGAATCTGTGCGCCGCGACCGTACGTCTCACTCGCTGCCTGATAGTTGCCCTGTTGCCAGTAGATGTAGCCGAGGTGCTGGTAGAGTCTCCACGCGTTCGGATTTGCAGCGATGCCTTTCTGCGTGATGCGAATTGCTTCCTGCACGTCGACTGCGGGCAGGACGATCGCCGCGTATTCGTAAGGATCGAGAAACTCGGGATCGAGTGTCGTTGCGGTGTCGAGGAGCGGCGCGAGTAGTTTCAGATTGAGTTTACTGAGATCGTCGAGAGCGACATCGCCAGGCTGGTTGAGGATTTTTTTGCCGACGTATTGCAACGAACGCATCCAGTACCAGTCGGCAACGAGACCGTTGAACCCGAGACTGACTCGGCGCGCCGTCTTGCCGTTCAGATAAAGATTCTCATCGATCGCATTCGGATCCGGTGGCGGACGCAAAGAATCGGTCCAGCCAACCAGAAGCGCGGCACACGCGAGCCCGGCAGCCACCATCAAGCCCAGCATCAAATTCTTCACGCGTTCGTTCATCCTTACTTGAAGTTTCGACGACTGAAGACGAGAGTCGCCGCGGCGAGAATCACGACGATGTAAACCAGCGCGTACAGCCCGGCTGCAACCACAAAACCCACGGCAGGTGCGCGACCGTGAGCGGCCGGCGTGATGAAGCTGTAGTTTGCGAGGTTCGGCAGCAGGTAATACAACGCGTTGAACAGCCAGCGCGCGCTCGTGCTTCCCATCGAGCCCGCAAGAGCTTTCAAGTCAGCGCTGAAATGTCCAATGATGAAGACCATGAAGGTCAAGAGCGCTGAGAGTGCCGGCGACGAGAATGACGAGAAGAGCAGTGCGACGGCAGTCAACAGCATCAACTCGATATAGATCAAAAGCACTGCGGGCCAGATCGTCGGAATCAAAGGATCCCAGCCACGACTGACGTACAGCAGCGCGAGTGAAACTCCGACAGCCATCACCAGGACGTTAACTAAAAGCGTGAGGCACAGACCGAGATACTTGCCAACGAGAAACTCACCGCGGCCCACGGGCTTTGAAAAGACTGCGTAAATTGTGCGACGTTCGATCTCTTTGTAGACGAGGCCGACACCGACGAAGATCGCGATGAACACACCAAACAGCAACATCGCGCTGAGGCCGAGATCGACGATAACCTTGCGTTCCTGACCGCCGGACAGCTCACCGATGAAGATCGAAGCGGCAGTGAGCAGGAGAACAAAGAGGACGAGGTTGTAAAGCACGCGATCGCGAACAGCCTCGCGAAAAGCGTTGCGCGCGATCGCGGTTATCCGCCAGAGACGGCTTGGCTTGGATTCACTGCGAGTAGTTGATTGTGCGATTGATGCGGTGGTTTCCACTTCGTTAGAAAGAAGATTTCACGCAAAGACGCAAAGAAGAAGACGCAAAGGCGCAAAGACAATCTGAGTTCTTACCTTTCGTCCTGGCGTCTTCTGTTCTGCGCCTTTGCGGGAAATATGTTCATTGGTTTTTCTGCCACTGCGCCACGACGAAACACGACGTGAACTTCGTTTGCAGTTTGTTGATTAGCGGTTCCAGTTTCATCAATGGCGGGGAAATTAGCTTCTTGCTGCCGGCCGGAATGCGAAAGATCAGTGAGTTCAAGACCAGCAGAAAGGCGATGTTGCCCTGGTACTTCGCTTTCTTGAGTGTAAAGCTGTCAGCGAAATCTTTTTGCATTCGAACGATATCGATGGCCGCTTCATTGTCGGAGAAGAAACGATCGAATCGATACCAGATGCGCCGTATCACATCCGGAAATGAACCCGTGTGCGGTTCCATGAAGCACAGGTAGCCACCTGGTTTTAGCACTCGATGAATCTCGCGAACCGCGGCTTTCATCTCGGGATGAATGTGGTGCAGTCCGCCAACAACTGCCACACAGTCGAACGAATTGTCCGGCAGTCCCGAGTCGAGCAACGATCTTTTCACCGCCTTCGCATCAGTCCAACGTGCCTGAAACTGTTCGAGAACTTCATTCGAGATGTCGAGCCCGGTCACGTGAGCGCCACGTGTCAGCAGGTAACTTGTCGTTTGACCACTGCCACACATCGCGTCCAGCACTTCCTGGCCTGACAAATCGATTCCTTCAAACATCGGGTCGTAAATAAATTGCCGGCGATATTCAACGCTCCACTCGTCGCTGTAGTGCGCCTCATAGTCGGCCGCGATCTCGTCGTAGTGTTGTTGCTGTTGTCGTTCAGATGCACCAAGCTGGTCCTGCCACGCAGCAGAGTCCAGGCCCGGTTTGATCACACTCTTCTTCTCCATCGGAACGGCACGAACAACGCGCCGATGATTATTAAACCGCTCAAACTGGCAGTTGTCGAGAACTTAGTTTTGGCGGGTTCGCGAAAATCGAGATTGACGGACGTGGCATTGGGCCGCAGAGAGATCAACAACGCGCCGTCTGTGTCGGGCCGAGTTGGCAAAATACCTGCGTTGCTCTTTGCGACCCAGTGAGGATAGTAAAAGGTTTTGACGCGCGCTTCGGTTGCCGGTCCCGCAGCGACTGAGAAACTGCGATGCTCCGGTTGCCAGTTAGTAACAGTGACTTCGCGGCCCGCAACCTCGACGTCGCCGGCCATTTTTCGAGGATTCGCGTGAGCCCAGACTGGCAGCCAGTAACTCAAACTCGGCGTGCCGCGCACGTCCGTGACCATGCTCTCGAATCTCGTGCTCGAGAAATACTGCGCCTCCTTGATGCTGTGCGAAAACGTAAATGCCACTGAGATCACCATCGCGCCGAAAACAAGCATGCGTTTCGCACGATCCAACTTTAGCGCCGCGTCCATGACGTGCGGCAACGCCGCTGCGGCGACTAGCGATGCACCCATCGAGAACACAGCCAGCCAGCGCCACGGAAATTGAACTTCCTGCAACGGTCGCAGAACACGCCAGATGGGCCAGCTCAGCGGAAGCGCCATAAACAGCGCGGACGCCGTCAGGATAATGATCGGTCGCACCATTCGTCTCGACGGAGCAGTAACACGGAAGAAAAAGACGATGGCCGGCGCGCAGAGAAGCAACGTCATCAGCGTGAGGATGTTCATCCACCAAACGCTTAGATTGTCAGGAGACAGGCTGGACAGCACGAAATTGTAACCAACATCATTTGTTGAACCATCACCCCTGCTACCTGCGATCCAACTCACCTCCGAAAACATCGTGACCCAGTAGACCGAGCTCAAGCTCAGCCCCAACACGCTTCCGCACGCGAGCTTCGCCAGTTTCAGAAACTTGCCCGGCCCTTCAAGCCTTACAAGTGCGTAGACCAGAAGCGCGATCGATCCGATAAGCGCGAGCGGCAGGTGAGTGAAGAGCAGCAGACCGTAAGTAAGAGCGAGACCTGCTATATCTCTTGGCTTTCCTCGTTCGCACACTCGATCGACGAAGCCGAAGACAAACGGCAACACGGCGCTGCCGGCCCATTCAGCCAGCATCGCCGCCTGGTAAAGTTGATTAACGTGATACGGAGCGAGTGCGTAGAACGCTGCGGCCCAACTTGCAGTCGCAGCGGGCATGAAAGACCGTGCCCAGAAGTACATTCCCAGTCCGCCCACAATCGATACGACCACGAAGGTGACGAGCGTCGCGCCGTACCAGTTGCCGATCAGAAATCGTGAGGCTGCGAGCAGGTAATAGAATGCGGGCGGATAGAAACGGAAACTCGGATCGCCATATCCGGCATTCGATTCAGCCAGCCAGCCGGGATAAAAATCGCCGGCCGCGATCGAGTCGTAGAAGGGAATCGCGAAACGAAAATGATTTGTGAGATCGAGATTGGAGGGGATTCCCCAGAGTATTGCAGGGATGATTACTGCGAAACAAACAGCGGCTATAAGGACCGTTCTCAATTGCCAAGTGTCGAATGCCGGTCGATGGGAACCGGTCGCCAGTGGAAGCGGTATTTTGCAATCGGCACTTGGCAAAGCTGGAGCGAGAGAGAGTTGATTGATTTCTGAGACTAGTTATTTTAGCAGCGGCAGATTATCAATGAGGGCGATCGTATTCGGAACCGCACTCAGGTCTGTATCAGCGTGCATAACACCGACGTGAGTCGTGGCAAAAACGCGGGTGCCGGTCTGTGTGACACCTGCGGTGGTGATGGGAAATGCGTAGACACCGAACACAGCCGCGGCCCCAGTCCCGCTTTGTTCGACGACCTCAAAGTGGTAACCGCTCTTGTTGCTGCTGCCTAACACGGTGTCGATCAAACGTTGATTCTGCAACTGCCCCAGGTCGGGCGCGTAAGCACCAAATCCCGCTGTTGCTTGAAACGTCACTTGCGCGCTGTGAATCGTGCGCAGTGCTGACTGGGCCGATCCTTCATTAGCAGCACGACGTGAGGCCATCAGGTTAGGGATGGCGATGGCGGCAATAATGCCGATGATCGCAACTACGATTAGTAATTCGATCAGCGAGAAACCATCTTGTCGTTTGTTCTTCATGTTCAACTCCTCGAAAATCGTAAGTCCCAGCCAGGCTTTGATCTTTCATGCACAGCGGGCACGATTTCATCCAAGTTCAAAACAAGATCCATGCCATAGGTTCTAACGGACACATCGGGCCTATTTTTGGTGTTTACTCATCGCGCAACCGGCGCGCTGACAAAATCTGTCAGGCTCGAGAGCGATAAATTGTGACTTGCAAACAGTGACTTGTAAAAAAAGAGGATGGAGTTTCCCCCATCCTCTTCATGCCTGTTGGTGAGACTGATTAGTTGCCGAGTACGGCCATTGTTCCACCAGTGATCAAGGCGCGGGTGTTGGGAACCGCGGTCAAGTCTGTGCTGCCATACATCACGCCGACTTCGGTGATACCGAAAGTACGCGTGCCGGTCTGTGAAACACCGCCTGTTATTGCCGGGAAGGCGTAACAGCCAAATACTGCGGTGCCGCCGGTTCCGGCTTGTTCCACGATATTGAAGTAGTAACCACTCTTGGCGCTAGCAGCCGCCGTGGCGCCGGAGAGGACGGAGTCGATGAGGTTAGCAGTGCCTAGCGCACCCATGTTCGCCGCATAAGCGCCGTTGCCGCTCGTAGCCTGGTAGGTGGCTTGTGAGCTGTGGACGGTGCGGAGCGAGGACTGAGCCGAACCTTCGTTAGCGGCACGGCGGGAAGCGAGCAGGTTGGGGATAGCGATGGCGGCGATAATACCGATAATCGCAACCACGATGAGAAGTTCGATCAACGAAAAGCCTTCTTGGCGTTTGGTAGTCATGCTGATTTGGTGCTCCTTAAAAATTAGAGGTTTCAAAATCTCGCGCCACCGGCTTTCGTTCGTTTGTGAGCCGCGCAAAGCGCGAAGTGTCGGTGGTCTGCTAAACAACCGGTATGCCAAGGCGGGATTGGACCAAAATGAAGAAAAATCAATCTTTTTTGATCGAAATTTTTGCTGTCGGACCAGTGGTCACACGGGCTCTGACAATTTCTGTCAGGAGGGCGATGCCACAAAAAGGCACAAACCTCAGGCGTGCAAATAAAACTCAATCCTCGTCGCTGATAGTTGACAGGTTCGAAGACGGCGAGTAAGCTGCCGTCCACTTTACTCAGGACACGTCACAGAACTCCCCGACGTTTCGTCTCCCTCTAGCACTAAAGAAGTTCGACTGCGACTCTGGTAACAACAAACTCTTTCAGTACCTGTCAAACTCACTGGAGAATACTATGCGAATAAAACTCTACCGCCGCATCACCCTCGTACTTTCCTTACTGGCCGTCATCACTGTTCTAACAGGAATTAGATTTTTGGTCGTTCACGCGCATACTGGACCAAACTCTCCTCCGATCGCTGGTGACGACTTCATCACCGTCCATCGTAGTAGATCACAAGACCGTGTGCTCCTCGACAACGACTCCGATCCAGATGGAGATACGATCTCCATCACGACCACAGGTAATTTCACTACCGCACACGGCCAGCTTTTTCTGGTCAGCAGCGGCGGGTACGTGTACACCCCGGTGTTCGGGTACGTAGGTACTGACACCTTTGTTTACACGCTTTGCGATCAACATGGCGCCTGCACTACCGCGACGATCACTTTCAACGTCGTGAACAGTCCACCGGTTACGGCGGGTGAGACTTTTACAGTTCATCGCAGTTTTTCGAAGGACAACGCGCTACTGCCGAACGACAGTGATCCCGATAACGATCCGATCACGATCTCGCCCACGGGTTCGACCACCGGCGCGCACGGCACGTTTTTCGTGAACAGCAGTGGCGGCATTGTTTACAACCCGACATTCGGCTACATCGGTTCAGATTCTTATACCTACACCGTTTGTGATAACTGGGCCGGCTGCACCAACGCCACCGTCACCTTTAACGTCGTGAACACTCCACCCGTTACAGCGGATGAAACTTTTACGGTTCATCGCAGTTTTTCGAAGGACAACGCGCTACTGGGGAACGATAGCGATCCAGATAACGATCCGATCACGATCTCGCCCACGGGCTCGACCACCGGCGCGCACGGCACGTTTTTCGTGAACAGCAGTGGCGGCATTGTTTACAACCCGACCTTCGGGTATATCGGTTCAGATTCTTATACCTACACCGTTTGTGATAACTGGGCCGGCTGCACCAACGCCACCGTCACTTTTAATGTCGTAAACACTCCTCCAGTAACCGTTGACAAGGTTTATTTCACTCACGGCAGCTTCTCGCAGGACAACGCGCTGCTGGTCGGCGATTCCGATCCGGATAATGATCCTTTCTCCATTTCTCCCGCAGGACCGCAACCGGGACCGCACGGCACACTCTTTTTAGTGAGCAGCGGCGGATTTGTTTACACTCCAAACGCCGGATTCTTTGGCGCTGACACTTACACAATCAGTGTCTGCGACAACTGGGCCGGATGTTCGCCTCAGAAAGTCACCTTTTACAACGTCGGCAACGATGACGGCGTCAATGACGGAGCAAATCCGTGTGATTCAGTCGGCGAGCCGGTTAACGTAACCAACGGAAACGTCTGGCTTCAGCAACACGACTATCACTTGTCTGCCATCGGTTTTCCGATCGATGTGACGCGTACCTACAACAGCGATTCATCGCGCATCGGCCCATTCGGCCGTGGCTGGTCCACGCTGCTCGATCAAAATATCTTTGTTTACGACAGCAACCTCGTGCGTCTCAGCGACACTGATGGTCGCACAACCTATTTCGGGCGCCCGGTGGGATCGGGCGGCGGCTTGACGGCGTTGCAGGGCGACTTTTACGGTCAACTCAGCCAAAGCGGCGGCGGCTTTACCTTAACGACTGCTGACGGCAATGTCCTCCAGTTCGATTCATCCGGAAAACTACTCAGTCTTACAGATCGCAACAGCAACACGACCACACTGAGTTACGGTGCGAATGGTTTCCTTGCCTCAGTAACGGATCCCTTCGCACGCGTGTTGACCGTGAACACCGATGCCAACGGCCAGGTGTTGTCGATCAGCGACACCCTGGGCACGATCGCGACCTACACTTATGGTGCGAGCAAACAACTGCTCTCAGTCACCTATGCTGATAATTCCGCTTATAACTTCGCGTACGACGGCAACCTGCGATTGACGAGCGTTACCGACGCGCTCGGCAACATACTCGAATCGCATACTTACGACGGCCAGGGACGCGCGATTACATCGGAGCGTCATGGCGGCGTCGAACACTACACGCTCAACTATGTCAGCAGTGCTGAAACCCAGGTCACTGACGCAATGGGTAGATTGAGCAAGTACACGATCGATCGAAGTAAAACGCGGAACGTGGTGACGCGGCTTGAAGGAGTCTGCGGTTGCGGCGGCGGCGGTTCGCAAGTGCAAACATGGACCTACGACAACCAGTTAAACGTCACGGCCAAGACTGACGCGTTGGGCCATACGATTTCTTACACCTACGATGGAAACGGGAATATCCTGACGGAAACTGATGTTACCGGGACCATCACTCACACCTACAACCAATTCAGTCAGGAATTAACTCGCACGAATCAGTTAAATGGAGTGACCACCAACGTCTATGATACGAGCGGAAATCGATTGACAACCACTGACGCACTCAACAAGGACACCACTTTTACTTACGATTCGCACGGCCTGATCCTGACAGTGACTGACGCGCGCGGAAAGGTCACTACCTTCACCTACGACACAAAGGGCAACCGCACGCAGACCGTAGACGCCGGCGGCAACGTCACGTTGTACTTCTGGGACGCGCGCAGTCGTCTTACCAAGCTAAAGGATGCGTCCAGTCGTTCGACACTTTATGGCTATGATGCGGCGGGAAGAGTCAACAAGATCACTCACCCCGATCTCTCGTTTGTGACGTTCGGTTACGACCTTGCTGGTCGCCGCACAACGCAGACTGATGAGCGCAGCAATACCACGACCTATGCTTACGATAACGCCTACCGATTGACCACTGTTACTGATGCGGCGAACCAAGCCACCACCTTGGGCTACGATGTCATGTCGAATCAAACCAGCCGGACGGATGCGCTCGGCCGGGTGATCAACTATGAGTATGACGATTTCA
>DATDFT010000340.1:0-8233 GCA_036522475.1 Pyrinomonadaceae bacterium
AGCGCGCGGTCGAGATTGCCAGGGCGATGGTCAGTGAGTTTGGAATGAGCCGCCTGGGACCGATTCATCTCGGCCAGCCGGATCAGCAGCGCAGCCAGAGTTTGCTCGACAAAGTTGAGGAAGCCACGACTGAGTTGATCAACGAGCAACTCGAGCGTGCTTGTGCGATCGTCTCCGCTGAACGCGAATCGATCAACAGGCTTGTCGAGATGTTGATGGAACGCGACACACTCGACGCGCAGGAGATTGCGAGCTGCTTCAAGCGCGAGCGAGCAGCAGCCTAAGAAATTAGCCACAAAAAGGCACATAAGGCGCACAAAATTACTTCTTCCTCTTTGGGGAAATCTTTTCTGTGCCTTATGTGCCTTTTTGCGGCCACTAATGAGCTAGCGCATCCGGATGCTCTGAAATCTCTCTGATTGCACGACTGCGTCCGCGCTTCGTTACCACCGCAACACCCGCGAAGATCAAAATCGCTGCGATGATCGTCCGCGAGTTGAACTCCTCACCGATCAGTAACGGCGCGAACCCGAAGGCGACCAGTGGTTGCAGGTAGATGTAGGTCGCAACCGTGCTGGGCGGCACTTTCGTAAGTGCCCAGGCATTTAGATAGTAAGCGCCCACGGTCGGGAAGATAATGATGATTGCGATCAATAACCAAATGCCCGCAGTAAAGACATTTAGATTTTCCTGTTGCAATGAGTAGATACCCACCGGCACCGTCACCACTGCCCCGACAAGAAAAATCCACGTGATCACGTTGAGTGCGCCATAGCGTTCGAAGAGCGTCTTCGAGATCACGATATAAATTCCGTAGAGCAGGGAATTGCTCACGAGCAGAATGTTGCCGGCAGTTGTGTGCGGTGAGAGATCTGCGTGTGCCGGATTCACGAGGTAAACGACGCCACTTGCCGCCAGCGCGATACCAAACAGTCTTCGCGGCGACAATCGGTCGTGGCCAAAGAGTATGCTGACGAACAGAGTGAAGACTGGAATCGTCGTGCTCAGCAATGTCGAGTTGATGGCGGTGGTCAATGAAAGTCCCTTGACGTAGAGAAACTGATTGCCCACCACGCCCAACATGCTGCACAGCACCAGCAACAAGAAATCTTTGATCGGCATCTTGAAGAGCGGCGTGAGTCTGCGTTGCAGTAACGCGAAAGCCAAAGCAGCGCCGGTTAGACGCAGAGCGACAAGGCTCGATGCCGATATCGAACGCAGCACTACCTTGCCGAAGATCGGCCATGTGCCGAACAGGATCTGAACCGCAATGAGAGCCAGGTGAGGCCCGGCCGTGTCTGAAGATTCTCTAACCCGCGTCATTCGTGACTCACACCACGAGGTACAGCGGATTCTCCAAAATCTTCTTGAAGGTTTGCAGGAACTTTGCGCCGGTGGCGCCGTCAATGACGCGGTGGTCGCACGACATCGTCACACGCATCATCTGCCGAATCACGAGCTCGTTGTCGCGTACCACCGGTTTAGCCGACATCGCGCCGACCGCGAGAATCGCTCCTTCGGGCGGGTTGATGACGGCCGTGAACTCGTCGATACCGAACATTCCCAGATTGCTGATCGAGAACGTCGCTCCCGTGTACTCCTCCGGCTTCAATCTCCGCGAACGTGCGCGCTCGGCCAGCTCGCGAACTTCAGCGGCAATCTGGCTGAGTGATTTTTGATCGGCAGCACGAACTACGGGCGTGATCAGTCCGTCTTCAATCGCTACTGCAACGCCGATGTCGGCGCGTTCGTAGTAGCGCACGAACTTCTCCTGAAACGAAGCGTTGACTTCCGGGTGTTGCACGAGGGCCGCAGCCGCGACCTTGATGATCACGTCGTTGATACTGATCTTGAGATCCGGATCGAGAGCATTGATGCCGCGACGCATTTCCGCCGCACGGTCCATCTCGATTTCAGTAGTGAGAAAGAAATGTGGAACTGGTCCGAGTGAAGTAACGAGACGCTTCGCAATCGTCTTGCGAATCTCACTGGCAGGCTCATCGCGATAAGCGGACGCGCCGATTTGCGGAATCTGTCCAGCCTGAACGATGCGCGGGAAGCTCGGCTCGGCTTTCGGCTGACTGATCGCAGCTTCGATATCGCGTTTGATGATGCGTCCGCTTGGTCCACTGCCTTGCAGCGAACGCAAGTCGATGCCGGCCTCCGCAGCCATACGCGCCGCGAGCGGCGAAACTATCATGCGACCCGAATCAGTCCTGGGCTGGCCATTGTCGACGGCGCGCGGAGCGGGTGCAGCACTCGCCGCCGCAGCTCTGACCTGCGGTTGTGGCGCGGGCTGCTCTGCGGGTTTCTCCTGCTCCTGTTTTGGCTGTTCCTGCTTTGCCGGCGCAGCGGCTGGAGCTTCAGCCATCAACGACGCGATGTCTTCATTCGGCTCGGCGATGATCGCGATGAGTTGGCCCAACGGCGCCGACTGTCCTTCGTTGATGATGATCTTACGCAGTACGCCGTTCGCGAGCGCTTGCATCTCCATCGTCGCCTTGTCGGTGTCGATTTCGGCCAGCGGTTCACCCATGGAGACCTTGTCTCCCTCTTTTTTCAACCAACGCGAGATTTGTCCCTCCTCCATCGTCGGGGAGAGCTTCGGCATGATTACCTTCGTGGCCATAATCTGTGCAATCTGTGGAAAGAGTTCTTAATCGATATACGCGACTTCACGGACGGCGGCGACAATTCTTTCAACATCCGGTATCGCAAGGTTCTCGAGATTCTTCGCGTAGGGCATCGGCACATCCGCGCCCGACACGCGCTTCACTGGCGCGTCGAGATAATCGAACGCGTGCTCCATGATCTCGGCACTGATCTCAGCACCGACACCGCAGATGGGATGCGACTCTTCAGCGATCACCACGCGGTTCGTCTTTTTGACTGACTCGACGATCGTGTTGATATCGAGCGGCCTGATCGTGCGCGGATCGATCACTTCACACGAAACGCCTTGTTGCTCCAGCTGATCCGCTGCCTTGAGTGCGAGCGGCACCATCAGCGAGCGCGCGACGATCGTCACATCTTTACCTTCGCGCTTCACGTCCGCGACGCCGAGTGGAATGGTGAAATCAGGATCGTCAGGAACCTCGCCTTTGTTTCCGTACATTCGCTCCTGCTCGATGAAGACCACGGGATCGTCATCGCGAATCGCAGACTTCAATAGTCCCTTCGCGTCCGCGGCCGTCGAAGGCATCACGACTTTCAATCCGGGGAAGTATGCGTACCAGGATTCGAGTGCCTGCGAGTGTTGTGACGAAACCTGAAACGCCGAGCCGCCTGGACCACGAAAGACGATCGGGATCTTGAACTGGCCGCCAGACATGTAAAGCATCTTCGCAGCCGAGTTGATGATCTGGTCGGTTGCGAGAATCGAGAAGTTAAACGTCATGAACTCGACAACGGGCCTGAGTCCGGCCATCGCTGCGCCAACTCCGAGTCCGGCAAAACCAAGCTCGGTGATTGGCGTGTCAATGACTCGCTTCGGTCCGAAATCGTGCAGCAAGCCTCTGGTTACTTTGTAAGCGCCGTCGTATTCGGCAACTTCCTCGCCCATCAGGAAAACTGAGTCGTCACGGGCAAGCTCTTCTCGTAAAGCCTGATTAAGTGCGTCGCGTATCGTAAGTGTCGCCATGATAAAGTTTTATTTGCGGCCGGGTTCGATCGGATTGGCGTAAACGTCTGTATAAAGTTCTGAAGGGTCGGGAAGAGGGCTCTCGTCTGCGAAACGTAAAGAGTCTTCTACTTCCTCACGCACTTTTCGATCAATCTCCTGGAGCGTCTTCTCGTCGGTAATTTTTTGCTCGACCAAGGTGGCCGAGAAAAGTTTGATTGGATCGCGCTCCTGGTATTTCTCGATTTCCGCGCGTGTCCGGTAGTTACCCGGATCCGACATCGAATGGCCCATGAATCGGTAAGTGCGAATCTCCAGCAAAGTCGGCAGGTAATCCTTGCGCGCGCGCTCGACAGCGCGCAGTGTCGCTTCGCGAACAGCGAGCACGTCCATGCCGTCTACAAACTCGGACGCCAGATCGTAAGCGCACGCCTTCTTTGAAATGTCGCTCAAAGACATGGCGCGAGCGAGCGAGGTACCCATACCGTACTGGTTGTTTTCGCAGATGTAGATGCAGGGAAGTTTCCAGAGTTGGGCCATGTTGAGCGACTCGTGGAACGCGCCCTGATTCACTGCTGCTTCGCCGAAGAAACAGAGTGTCACCTGATCGGTGCCCTGGTATTTGGTAGCGAACGCGGTGCCGGTTGCGAGCGGAATCTGTCCGCCGACGATTGCGTGGCCGCCAAAGAAACCGAGTTCTTTATCAAACATGTGCATCGAGCCGCCTTTGCCTTTTGAGCATCCGGTGGCTTTGCCGAAGAGTTCGGCCATGATCGAACGCGCGGCCATTCCCTTGGCGAGCGCGAGACCGTGTTCGCGATAACTGGCGAGCACGTAATCGTCTTTGCGAATCGCGGAAATCGCGCCCACGCCGACCGCTTCCTGGCCGATGTACAGGTGACAGAAACCGCCGATCTTTCCGGCGACGTATGCTTCCGCCGACTTCTCTTCAAAGCGACGAATGAGAAGCATCTGGCGGTAGAGTTCGATCAGTTGCTCGCGGGAAAGTCCGCTGAGCCGATCTTTCTGTCGTTCTTTGGCTTCGTCTCTTTCCTGCTTGAGTTTTTTGGAATCCACGTCCGGGGGTGCATCCATGACGCCGGTAGAGCTCTGCTGCTCTTCGGCTTTGGCGGCTGAAGGTGGTGCGGCTGTTTGTTTGCTCATAAAAGGTCGGATTATAAGCGGAGCCACAAAAAAGCACAAAAACACACAAAAGGAAGCGACCCCGCAGCGGTTTCTTGCTGCCTTTACTGGATTGTTTTTGTGCCTTTTTGTGGCGAGATCTTTGCTGCCTCTTTTGCGGCTCAGGTCATCATGTCGATTGCGCGGACGCCGGCGCTCGCAACCGTGAGTACCGTTTTGCGGGAGTTTTTGTTCTGCTGCATGCGACGCGCGGCCGCGGTCAGAAGCTCCTCAGAGGTTTCGCCGTCATCCGGGAAACAGGCAACACCAAGGCTCACGCCAAGTCCGACCATCGTTCCTGTGCGCACCGAGAAGAGCTGCTCTTCAACGGCGTTTCGCATTCTCTCGCTGATCGAAACGGCCATCTTGCTCGAGGCCATCGGCATGATCGCGACGAATTCGTCGCCCGCGTAGCGCGTCAAAATGTCCATCTGTCGCAACTCGCGACGCACAACGCCCGCGACACTCGCCAGCAAACGATCGCCAATCGAGTGGCCGTACTGATCGTTGATCACTTTGAAATCGTCAATGTCCATGCAAACCACCGCGAGCGGCTCTCTGTTCATGCGCTGGCACTCGGCAATTCGCTGTTCCATCATCATGTAGAAGCCGCGCGCGTTCGGCAGTTCGGTCAACGGATCGACGAGCGCACTCTCGCGAGTCCGTTCATAAGTGAGCGCGTTGTTCAGAGCGCTCGATGCGTGTTGACAGACTGACTCGAGCAAACGCACGTGTTCAGTGGTATAAGACGTTCGACTCTGCGAGTAGAGCGATATCGCGCCGAAAGCACCGTCTTCACGAAGTAACGGCGATACGAGAACACCGCGAAAACGCTTCACGATATCGTCCGGAATGCCTACCAGATCAAGATCGGGGTTCGCATTGCACATCGAGCGAGAATTGGCGATCACCCAGCCTGTAATGCCGTCACCGATGTTGATTCTTCGTCGCTTGAAAAGCTCGACCTCTTCACCGACAACATGCGCCGCAATCGCTTTACCCGACGGATCGTCAACCAGGTAAATGACGCAAGTATCGAATGGCACTATCGCTCGCAACTTGTTCGCGATCAACGTCACCGTGTCGCTCAGGTTAAGCGATGAACCGATCGTCTGCGCGATCTCGTGCAGTGCGAAGACTTCGCGTTGTGCCTCGCTGATCGATCTGAAGCCCGCTGCAACCTCTTCCGAAACACCGAGAATGTCGGGCGCGAGACCTGCATCGGGCTTAGTCGCGGTCTTGTCGTCGATTGAAGGCGCGGACGCAACCTGTTCCTTGATGTCCTGCGAGTCGATCATTCGATCAAACTCTACGACGTGCTCGATAAACATCTCCACCACTCTTGGATCGAACGCGTTCCCTACCATGCTACGAAGCAACGCAAGCGACTCCTCGCGTTTCATCCCCTTGCGGTACGGACGATCGCAGCGTGTCGCATCGTAAAAATCGACGACCGAGATGATGCGGGCGACGAGTGGAATCGCTTCGCCTTTGAGTCCTTTCGGATAACCACTGCCGTCCCACTTCTCGTGGTGATAACGCACGATGTCTTCAACTGGGTAAGGGAAGTTCACGCGTTTGAGAATGTCGCCGCCGACAGTCGGGTGGATCTTCATTTTCGCGAATTCTGCTTCGGTGAGTTTGCCTGGCTTGTTCAGGATGTACTCAGGCACCGCGAGCTTGCCGATGTCGTGCAGCAACGCACCCGCGTGCAGAGCTCGCAACTCCGCTTCGGAAACTTTGAAGAGCGATCCCATCTGCGTGGCGTAGAGCTGTGTGCGACGCACATGACCGTGAGTCGTCTGATCCTTCGCATCGATTGCGATGGCGAGCGACTCGATGGTGTTCATGTGGATGGCTGCCATCTCTTCGGCGTGGTGGCGGCGTTCGGCTTCGCCTTGACGAATCTCTTCGAGGCGTCGCTCGTTGAAACGATAGAGCAGGAAGACGAGTGCAAAGATGAGTACACCGAGGACGGCGTATATGAGGCTTTCCTGAAGCACTGCTGCGTAGAGAAGAATTGCGACCGCGGAAAGAAGCAAGAGCGCACTGACGACGGCGATACCAGTCACGAGAGCGATGCCCTGCGAGTTAGTTTTCAGCATTGCTGGGGCTCAATCCTTCCGAAATAAGGAGATTGTTGTGGGTGATGAACGCGCTTGGTAAGGTGCCAACACCGTTAGGCACGGTGATAAATATAACGATTTCAGAGGGGCGGGGTCAAGAAGATTGGCGTTGATCTTCGTCCAGTTGTTCGCGCAGAGCAGAAACGTCGGTTACCGGTTGTTTGCACGTGTAATGTTCGCAAACGTACGCAGTCGGCAGGTCATTTATCATCGTCCGGTTCGCCAGGAGGCGAATGACGTCAACGCCAAAACTCGCGGCAACAACCTTGTTTGGTAAATAACGACGCCAGGTTTCGGCGAGCAGGGGCTCGAGATCGAGTGGCGTACTCCCGATAATCGCTATTTCTTTGGGGGTCGAGAGCAGGAAATCGGCCGCTGAAAGTGCGTATCCAAAGCCGGAAGGGTATCGTCGAATCGAATCACCCACTTCGCGCAGAATCGCTGTGGCTAGGTTTCGATATTGCTCCTTGCCGCTGAGCAGTGACAATTTCAGTAGCGCGAGCGCGGCTACGGAATTACCTGACGGCGTGGCGTTATCGAAGTAGTCCTTTGAACGCACGATCAGCCTTTCGTGACGCTTACCCGTAAAGAAAAACCCGCCGGTGTCTTCATCCCAGAACTCGGCAATCATTATCTCCGCCAGCCCCAGCGCTTTCGTAAGCCAACGAAACTCGCCCGTCGTCTCAAACAAAGTGACCAGCCCCTCGATGAGGAATGCGTAATCTTCAAGATACGCATTGAACTTCGCGACACCGTCTTTCCAAGTGCGAAGCAACGCACCGTCACGATATAGATTTGAAATCACGAACAATGCGTTTTTTCGCGCGGCATCGGTGTAGTCAGGTCGACTCAGGACCACGCCGGCCTCAGCGAAACTCGCCATCATCAGACCATTCCACGCAGTGAGTACCTTCTCGTCGCGATCAGGTTTGATGCGCTGCTCGCGCAGATCAAACAATTTGCGCTTACTTTCATCGAGCGACGCGCGCAACTCAGACTCCGATATCCCCAATTCGGTCGCGACTTCTTCGACCGGGCGTGTTACGTTCGGAATGTTTTTGCCTTCGAAGTTTCCGGCTTCGGTGACGTTGTAGTAAGCCGCAAAGACGCGTGCATCCTCTTCGCCGAGCGTGGCGCGGATCTCATCCATGGTCCAGACGAAGAACTTTCCTTCATGACCTTCCGAGTCTGCATCCTGAGTCGAATAGAAACCGCCATCAGCGTGCGTCATCTCGCGCAGCACGTAATCGAGAATGCCCTCAACAGTCTCACGCGCAAAAGGCTCCCCGTTCACTTGAAAGTAGTG
>DATDFT010000341.1:0-11749 GCA_036522475.1 Pyrinomonadaceae bacterium
ATCATTAGCACAGTCGCATGCTGATCATCGACCCACCCGCTATCGCAGGTGGTACTGACATTGTCCAAGCTCGATCAATGACTTGAGGCAAGGCCCTCGGTGAATCCACTGAGTTTTTAGGCAAGACCCAGATAACGAAGAATAATTTGCGAGCGAGCACTGAAAGTGCGAAATATCAACGTCAATTATTTTCGCTCTTTCAGAGCTTCACCGTCATTTGGTGTTGGACCAGGGGCGACGCGCCTCACGTTGTTCGGCGCTTGCCCCTGGCTTTCATATTGCGCGCCTTCGGCGCTGGTTAGTAAGTTGTGCAAAGCCAGCTAAGCTTGGCTTGGCTTGCCTCACAAATAGAGTCGCATTTGAAGGGGTCAGCACCGCCGGAATCAGCTTGCATCCAGCCACAGCGTCCGCAGTTCATCTTCTGTTCCATTGAACTGATCGCGGTCGCAATTACCAATACCGTTGACCGAGTGTGGCTGCGGACCGACGTTGCCGTCCGTATACTGCCACATGGTCCAGGTCGGCCAGTTCGCCGGAACAATCGGAGTTGGACCATATTCCGGCAGCCACAACCAGCATTCTGCGAGCACCGGATCTTTCCCGTTCCCAAGCAACTGCTTGATTAAGCTGCCCGAATAAAAACCGGGGAAGCGACCCGTCGCCTGTTGCACTTCCGTGATAAACGCGCGCGCATCCGCGAGTGCCATGGTGGCGCCGCCAGGGTTCGGTTCGAAGTCGAGCACCAGCAGCGTGTTGTCATTATTTCCGACTACGTCGAGAAAGTGTTGAGCCTGCGCGGCGCCGTCGCCACCGGTTCCGAAGTGATACGCACCCCACAAGAGTCCTGCGTTTGCGGCTTGCGTTCGATTCGTTTGATACATCGGATCAATACCCGTCGTTCCCTGAGTGGCCTTATGAATAACCCCGATGATTCCGTCAGCCGCGGCGAGTTGCAGGTTGATGTTTCCGTTGTGATGAGAGATATCAACCACTGCGTTCAGTGTATTCGGCATGTTTGTTCCTTTGGTTGAGGTTCAGAAAGTTGTCACTGACGTTATCGCCAAAGCAGGTTCTAAAGTCAACAAAATTTCAGGCATGCAAACCCGAGCATCGCGACATTCCGGTTTCGCTTGGGACAAATTTGTCCTACGCGGCATCCCTCAGTCCTGAAAGTATTTAAGTTCGTCCAGTCAGAAAGACCCGGACAAAACGGGCATAGCGACCCTCACAATCTCGCGCAAAAATCGCACTCACAAACTGGTCTGGTAATTGCTCTGTCGTCCTTACCCATTACTCGCGGTTCAATGATCAATGAGCAGCACGCCTGCAGTCATAGAAGATCGCTCTCCCGCTTACGCTCACTACTGGGAATACCTGTGCGATGAGTTGAGGCGACTCGATCTACTGATCCATCTCCAACTATTACGGCAGGGCGACAAACAACCTGCCAGCCCCCTCGATCAATTTAGAGGATTGGTCCTTTCCGAAACCGAAATCTACCCGCTGCTGCAATCGAATAATGGCGACTCCGCAGAACCTTCGGACGCAAGTCTCGAATATCAGGAACTAACAGGCAGACTTGCGAAACTTGAGAACGAGATCCAGGAACGCCGCGCGAATATGGAACAGGACGTTCCGCTCGCGCGTCTGGCTCAAATTTTTCAACTCTCGAAATTCGAAGTGGATTGCCTGCTCATCGCTCTCGCGCCGGAGCTGAATCACAAGTACGAAAAACTTTACGCATACCTCCAGGACGACGTTACGCGGAAAAAACCAAGCGTCGATCTCGTGATGAACCTGCTGCTTCAGGGCACTCACGAGAGGTGGGCAGCGAGAGCCGCGTTTGATCCCGGCGCTGCTTTGTTCAGATTTCGTTTACTGCGGATGCCTGACGGTTTCGACGGCACGCGCCCGTTGATCTCGCGCTTCATGGCACTTGACGATCGCATGGTCAGTTTTCTGCTGGGCCGTGCGGATGTTGACTCGCGCATCGAGAACGCGATCAAGTGTTATAACCCTGGAGAAGCAGTACCAAAACTGCCGCCGGAACAAGACTCGATACGTAACGCAGTCCATTCCCACATCCACGACGGCAACAGACAGAACTTCATCATCTGTTGTCACGGAAGTTACGGCGTGGGCAAAAAGACATTTGCCCAAAATCTTGCGGGCGACCTGGGCTTTTCTCTGATCATCGCGGATCTGTCGAAGATGCTGGACGGTCCGTTCGAAGAGACCACCTGGCTGCTCGGTCGAGAAGCATTGCTACAGTCGGCGCTGCTGTGTCTTGAAAACTTCGATGCTCTGTTGACGGAAGATGTCACAGCGAAGTCGAGACTCGAAGCACTCCTCGACATGTCGCGGGCGTGTTCGTGGTTAGTTTTCCTGTGCAGCACTCGCCAGCCGAACCTACAGCGACTGTTGCATGAATCGCGCCTTGTCGATCTGCATTTTCCCATTCCGGACGCGGGTGCGCGCAAAAAAATTTGGGAGGGGCTGTTATCGAAAGTTGACGGGTCAACTGCCAATCTGAATTTCGCGGCGCTGGCCAGCAAGTTCCGATTTACTACCGGACAGATGCGCGACGCGCTTAGCCTCGCGCAAAATCTCGCGCAGTTACGTCCACCGCCCGACAACGAGATCGGGATGAAGGATCTCGAGACAGCCTGTCGTTCTCAATCAAATCAAAAACTCGGAACGCTCGCGCGAAAAATAACTCCGGTACATTCATGGGACGACATCGTCCTGCCGGAAAATTTACTCCAGCAGTTGCGTGAAATATGCCAGCGAGTTGTGCACCGTGCTCGAGTGCTTGGCGATTGGGGTTTTGGCCGCAAGCTCTCGCTCGGCAAAGGAATCAACGCGCTTTTCGCCGGACCTTCGGGCACTGGAAAGACGATGGCCACCGAGATTCTTGCGCACGAGCTCGGCATAGACCTCTACAAGATCGATCTCTCAGGAGTTGTCAGCAAGTACATCGGTGAAACGGAAAAGAATCTGGACCGCGTATTTGAAGCTGCTGAAGATGCCAACGCGATCCTCTTTTTCGACGAGGCTGATTCGCTCTTTGGCAAACGCTCCGAAGTGCGTGATTCTCACGATCGATACGCAAACATCGAAATCTCATACCTCCTTCAAAAGATGGAAGAGTATGAAGGTCTCGCGATCCTGGCCACGAACCTGAAAGCCAATCTCGACGAATCGTTCACGCGCAGACTCGCCTTCACCGTTCATTTCCCGTTTCCGGATCACGCCAGCCGCCGTCTGATCTGGCAAAAAATCTGGCCCACTGAAGTTGTACTCGACAACGAAGTAGATCTCGATTGTCTCGCGAGGCAATTCAAACTCAGTGGCGGCAACATCAAGAACGTGGCACTCGCTGCTGCATTTCTCGCGGCCGAGGATGAGTCGCCGGTTACTGTTGCGCACCTGCTGCATGCCACCGGACGCGAGTATCAGAAACTCGGCAAGCCACTCAGTCCTGAGCAACTGGTGCTCAATGCCTTTGAAGAGGTGCCGGCATGAGTAGAGACCATCGTCGGCTAAAGAAAGACCAGGACGGTCGGGTTCGACCCGCGAAGAAGCGCGGCGTTTCGAAGTCGTCGGAGACGCCAAGGACGAGAATGTTAGAGGCGGGTAACAACGCGATTGCGAGCTTGCTCACCGATCTGAGCGGCGGAAAGCGACTCGACTCGAGCGTGCAATCAAAGATGGAAGCAGCGTACGGCGCGAGTTTCGAAAACGTTCGCATTCACGACGACGAAGCAGCGCAATCCAAAGCTGACGACGTCAGCGCGACTGCGTTCACGCGCGACGAACACATCTTTTTAGGCGCCGATGCACCGTCACTGCAATCGCAGGCAGGCGAGAAGTTGTTGGCCCATGAACTCGCGCACGTGGTCCAGAAGCAACGAGCGGGTTTCGAACAAACCGGAGCGGTGAGTCGCGCAGGCGATGAATTCGAAACGGCCGCCGATCGTGCAGCGGCCGGCGCTGTTGCGGGCCAACCGATCGATCTGGCAGGAAGCAGCGCGCCGCCTGCAATCCAGCGTGACGATAAAAGCCTGATCGAACAGCTCATAGATAAAGGCCTTCAGAACGGCATCAGTTATACCCAGGACGGCTGGTCGTTCGGCGGTGTGAAAGCGAAGGACATAAAGCTCGGCGCGGAAGTCGCGGCCAAGGTATTCAAGGGCGACATCAAAGGAGCCATCGATCTCGTCCACCCAAAAGATCCGGAGGAGGAAAAGCGGCTGACAGAGAAGTTTCGGAAGATGAAAGAACAGATGGATTCGATAAAGACTCCGGATCAAATCAAGGAGGAAGAAGAAGCCAGGAGACGAAGCTACGAAGATTTCATCGGCAAAGAGGCGGAAAAGTTCCGGCGCTCTCCGGATTTCATTCTTCCCGAACCGAAATTTGGCGAAGGCTTCACCATTGGACCAACGACGGATTACGTTATCGATGATTTCGACATCGCCAAATCAGACCTCAAAGATAAACAGAAGACTACCTTAAAAGAAATCGCTGCTCGCGCAATCTCAACTCCCAACGCCGAGCTCGAAATCGTTGGACACACGGACACCACCGGCGAAGTTTCGTTTAACCAAACGTTGTCTGAAGACCGCGCTGACGCCGTGCGGAAATATTTGATTGACCGCGGAGTCAACTCGGCACAGATCAAGCTCACGACCGGCAAAGGGTTGTCGGAGCCTCGCGTCGAGGAAAAAACCAAAGACGATCGCGCGCGCAATCGTCGCGTCGAAATCAGATATTGGGCCGGCGCCGTGGAGAGAAAGAAGAAAGATTATGGCTTCGGCCTCGGAAAGTTAACGCTCGATCAGACGCCTTAAGACTGAATGCAAATGCAGCGACTCCCAATCTCATTACCTGTGCTTCCTTCTCCCACAGTTGGCTCGAGCCGCGCGGAGATTGTGCGTGGACTGGTTTACACGCACAACCGCGCGAATGCCAACACCGCCGAATTACACAAGACGAGCGTCACCGTCGCAGCCGTAATCGATTTACTGATCGACCGCGGTCTCATCGACGCCGCTGATCTAAGTGCTCGCCGCGAGCAGCTCGCGGAAGAGTTGAAACGAGATTACGTGAGTCGCGGGATGGCGGTCGCGATGCAGGACTTCGAAGTCAGCAAGTATGAGTTCAAGGGCGGCGCTGAGATCGATTGCGAGAGTCGTCTGCACCTGTGCAAAGCCGCGTGTTGCCGTTTGCCCTTCGCGCTTTCGAAACACGACGTGCAGGAAGGCGTCGTGAAGTGGGAGCTGGGCCAACCTTACATGAACGCACGTGATGAAGATGGTTACTGCACGCACCTCGATCGAACGACTCATCAGTGCTCCGTCTACAACCAGCGTCCGATTCCCTGCCGCGGTTACGACTGCCGCAAGGACCAACGCGTGTGGATTGATTTCGAGAAACGAATCGTCAATCAGTTGGTGGATTCACCGGATTGGCCGAGCTGCTTTGAGACGGCGGAGCCGCCGCGGAGTTAAACCAAATGGCTGAAGCGACGGTCACAAATTCAGCTAAGAACAAGGTCGACGGGCGACCTGAAAATGGATTGCGCGAACGAAGCGCGCAGCCGTTTGATTCGGGCCCGGAAGCGCGACTGCTTTCTTTGCAACGCGCCATTGGCAATCGCTCCGTTGGTCGTCTGCTGCAATCGATGTCGAGCGGAACGACATTGGCAGCGGATAAAGCCGCGCCGGTCGTACGCGAAGCTTTGCGGTCGCCCGTACAACACCTCAGCGGTCATTCTGCAAAGCTCATGAGTGAGCGTTTCAATCGCGTGCTTGCCAATGAGTTCAGTAATGAGGCCCACAACGGCGGCAATGGTGGTTCAAACGGGCACGAGCAGCAAGCTCGGCAAGTGGCGGACCTGATTAGTGGGCCGCCGGACGCTACAAAAGAAGAATTTACTTCGTTTAGTAAACCGCAGTTGTTGCTGCCTCAACCTTCATTCGACAACGTGCGCATTCACTCGGGCGAACAAGCGGCCAAGGCAGCCGACTCGCTTCACGCACGCGCCTTCACAGTGGGACGTGACATCGTCTTCGGCCGGAACCAATTCGCGCCGCATACGAACGAAGGTCAAAGACTGCTGGCGCACGAATTCACTCACGTGGCCCAGCAAGCAAACTTTGCGTGGCCGGCAATTCAGTGCGACGACAAAAAAGATTCGGCTAAAGATGCAGAGACAGTTCTCGGCGAGAAGTTGTGGGCCACGTTTCCAAATGGCGTCAGCGTTGGCTTCTATGACGCGAACCTCGACGAAGCCAAACGACGCGCGGCTGATTGGGCGAAACAACAAAATGCGCTGGGTCTAAAGGGAACCAAGATTGCAGCGGATGAGATTGTTTTCGGCAAAGCGATCCCCGACACACTGACAGTTTCGAGTACCTTGCTGGCGCTGGCTAAAGTGCTGGATGCAGCGATCGCGAAAGTCCCGTCGCCTGCGGGCACCGCTCCCGCGGCGGGAACGGGACCCACACAAGTCGCCGTTCTCGGCATCTTCTCTCACGGTACGTCAACCTGGTGCGGCATCGGCGGCGGACTCACCGACACGAGCGCCGCGGCTGTAATCAAGGCAATCGCACCCGTGGTCACGCCCAATCTCAAAGTGCTGCTCTACTCATGCAGTGGCGCGCGTGGTCCGGATGAAGAAGAAGAGTGGGTCAAGGGCACGCTGCAAGGCGGTGGTGAAGGCTCAGTCGCTTCAAAAGTACGCGATGCATTAGTCGCGGAAGGCAAGAGCGAAGCTGAGGTGTGGGGCCATACCACCGTGGGACACGTAACTGAGAACTTCGCGCTCAGATTTTTCACCGCCGCATCAGGCAAAGGTGGCGAAGGCCGCGCCTTCACAGAGTTTTATATCTGGAGTGCGTTCGAAAGAGTCAATTTCTTATTCCAGCTTCAGAAACTCGTCGAAGACAAGGGCTACGTGGTGGATGACAAATCCAGCAAGAAGTTCTTCGGGAAGGCCTCGAATGAAACGAACTTGCTTATGTACCGTTGCTACGGCAAAGCGAACAAGGACCTCACGTATTCCGGACAAAATCTGGCGACGATGGCTCCTTTACATCCGCAAGAGGTAGCAAAGATCGTCAAGGATCTCTGGAACAAAGACTATTGGACCGAGGACAAGAAAAATGCGCTGGCAGAGAAGCTCATCAAGGACGCCAAGCTGAAGAAAGCTGCCGCGAAGACTCCATAGAATTTGGAAATTTCAGTATGCCCGTTTCACTGGAAACAAAATCATTGAAGGACGAGAGCAGTCTCGCAACTCGCGAACGAAAACCAACTCCGGCGCCGGTGGCCCAAGCTGGTTCAGAAAATCAGTTACTCGCGTTGCAGCAAAACATCGGTAACCGAGCGGTCGAGGATCTCCTTCAATGCGGTGGTGACGTAACAAAACTAATGCCCGCGAATCTCAACATCAGCAATCCAGACGATCCAAGCGAGCGCGACGCGCGACAAACTGCGTCTCGACTCGTCTCGTCAGGAAATGGTCACAGCCCGACGCGATCTTCGACGAAGGATCCGCAGTCTCTCACTGAGTCGATGCGCACTTATTTCGAACCACAACTCGGCGCCGATCTGAGTCGCGTAAGACTGCACACTGACGCACGCGCCGCTACGTCAGCACGCGCGTTGAATGCAAAAGCATTCACGCTCGGCTCCGACATCGTCTTCGGCCAAAACCAATTTGCACCTGAAACTGAAAGCGGGCAGCGTGTGTTGGCCCATGAGCTGACTCACGTCGCTCAACAAAGTCACGGTGCAATTCCTGCGACCACGATCCACAGAGATGACGAGCCTCCGAAACCCAAGATAGCAAGTGCCGTCATCCAGAAATTCTCCGACCTTCCTGAGGGCACTCCCGTGTCGGACCCGAGCGGCGCAAAGCACGGCATTACGGTGATACGTCGCGGTGACGAACTCTTTTATCGCTTACCACCTCCGAACAACAAACAAGAACGCCAAGTGCCGCGTCCTCTCGACGTTGACACGAACAAGCAAAGAGCGATTACCGATATTACATGGGGTGGTGGCGGCATTGCTCAGCGAGCGTTTGAAGTAGGGTTTGTCGGTTTCGACTCACCGTTCACCGTGAATATCTTCGGCGTCGGTCGAATGCAAACCTGGATCGACGCGCTATTTCGCAAGCCGGCCGGGCTCGAGACGGAGCCGGAAGGCCTGGAGCTGGAGCGAAATCCCGGTTCCCTTCCGCAGGCTCGACCAAAAGGTGCGGAGTTCAAGACGGCGCAGCGCTATCACATGCCCGGCGCGAACTTCTCCATGTACATCTTCAGCAATCGCAAGGTTCAGGTTTTTGAAGACAAGACTGGCAAACGGCTGTGGAGTGGTGTTGAGTCCGTCGATGTGAAAGACGTGCAGATCTCACCCAGCGGCGACGTGCTAATCACCTGGGACGATCCAGGCCAAAAACCAGCCGGCGATTTCTCCGTCAAATTCGACTTGCGTGGGCCTGACTTCAGCCCAACAGGTTTGGGTCGCGCCACCGTCTCGGCGCAGCGAACCGCGCTGCTCGGTGAGTTGAAGGCGATGAAAGTGAAAGTGGATGAACGCGGAAGTCGCTTTAGCGATCTCGAGTTGGAGGCCGCCGTTGACGTTCTGAAGCGTTGGCAGGGAAAGACGAGTGTGGTGGATGCACTCAAGGCAAACGGAGCCCCCGGACTCACCCTCATCAAGGACGTGCTGCCGGAAACAAGCGGCAGTTACAACGATGAGAAAGGCGAAGTGAGAATTCCCGGCGGAGTGGAGACAACGCCGGCCCAGGAACGAAATGTAGTCATTCACGAAATTTCCCATGCGCTATTCCAGGCAAAAGGCCTCCAAATCCCGAAAAAGGGCAAGACTCCGAAACACGTTAAGGACGTTGCAGCGGACATGCTCGAGGATTCGGATCTCGATCTGATCGAGGAAGGCGCGATCACCGGTTTTCGCGTTCAGAAGAAGAGAACCCAGGAACAGTGGGAGAAAGCCCTGAGCTCTGACGAAAAGTTGAACAAGATCTGGCAAGCATTGCACGACCGGTTCCCCATCTCGGATCCGGAAGGCACTGGCGACATTCGCGGACTGGATGTCGCTGACGAGTCGAGATATCTCGGTGGCAATCGCGGAGACGTCGTTGGCCACGGATTCGATAACGTCAGCGAATTCATCGCGAGTTTCGTTGCCAGCTCAACGCTTTTTCAGGCGGAGATGACCAAGACAGTGAAAGACTCCAAGTCCGATCGGCTGCTTACTCTCTACAGCGAGCTCTGGACGTTAGTTAATTCGAACGTTGTAAGTCTGGGCACAACGAATCCGTATCAATAGTCGGTCGAGAACAGTCGATGGCTGAAGCAGGTAACACAAGAGCACACGCAGAGAAGAGTCAGGCTGCGACCTCCAGCCGAACGCGTCAGGAGTCGCAAGGACCTGCGTCCACTGGTGTAGCGAATGACATTCTCAACCTTCAGCAGTCCGCTGGTAATCGTGCAGTTGGTCAGCTACTCGCTCGCGCCGCTCAAGAGTCTTCGCAGCGGCTTGATGAAAGTGTGCGCGTTCCGATTGAGCAAAGCTTAGGTGCGAACCTCGATCGTGTTCGAGTTCATTCAGGCGCTTCGTCGAATGCTGCGGCCGAGAGTCTCGGAGCTCGCGCTTACACGATTGGATCTGACATTTATCTCGGCAGTGATGCACAACACCTGAGTCCGCAACAACGAAATCAACTGCTCGCACACGAGGCAGTGCACACAGTCCAACAAGGCGGTCGCCCGGTTGCGATCCAGGGAAAGATGGAAGTCAGCCACCCGGGCGACAGCGCCGAAGTCGAAGCGGAAAACATTTCCAGAACGATTATGACGGCGCAACGCGTACCCCGACCTTCACTCGCGCTTGGTCTACGCGATCAACTACGCGCCACTCCGATTGCGCGAACGATAGTCTCACGGGTCGCCGCACCGCTGGTCCAGCGTGATTTGAAGAGGGATTATCCCGTTAACGAGGGGACGTTTACCCTGGATCTAAAGACTGAATCACACCCCGTTCCTGCAACTGGGCCCACCGCTACAAGCAAAAGAAACGGGATGAGCGGGACCGTAAAGTTTAAGGCGAATGCGAAAGCACCGGACGCGGACAAGATTCGCATCATGCAGGTTCTCCGAAATGAGGATCTGACTACCGGCAAAGAGTACGTATGGACATCAGGGGAAGAAGCACGCAACAAAATACAGTCCCCGGGTGGCACCGGCGCCGGCGACCCTGGTTTTCACGTGGATGTCCTCCATGCCAAACGGACTCCGAGAACCGCAAAGACGGATCCGGCTGTATCGCCATATTACATCGATGATTATCTGGCCTTGGGTGATCCGAACAACAAGGATGGAAGCAAGAAGGGCAAGACGATTACTGAAGCTTCAATCTGGGATTATCCCGGTTCGTTTGGAAATCGCAGGTTCACGTTTGAGACGCTGGCCAAGGATCCGGCCACGGGCCATGTCTTCGGCACGGTGATGTGGGGCTTCACGATAAGTGATGCCTCAAAGGGGACAGTCGAAAAAGAGATTGCGTCCGGACGTAACGTCACTTTGAGATCAACCAACCTGGCCATTGAAGCTTTTGACAAGTACTACAAGAACCCCGGCACTTCTGGAGCGCCGTAGCCATGAACGACAACGCGGAATAACGGTTCGTCAAGGGCAAAGTCGGACTGAGCGCCAAAGGCGCGGAATATGAAAGCCAGGGGCAAGCGTGAAGCGCAGCGGAACGCGTCGCTCCTGGTGAACGAGGATAATAATTTGAACAGAGCACTGAAAGTGCGAAATATCAACGTCACTCATTCCGCTCTTTCAGAGCTTCAGGATCATTGCGCGCTCTCTGCCCGAGGCGACGCGCCTCACGTTGTTCGGCACTTGCCCCTGGCTTTCATATTCCGTGCCTTCGGCGCTGGCACTAGCGACTTTTTGTGCAAGGCGATTCGTCAAAGATGAATTCAACGAACGACGCAATTAAAAAACTTCGCTCGGACGATGTCCTGACGCAGAACGAGGGAGTTCAAGAGTTGATCAGGATTGGCCGTCCAGCTTTATCCGAACTTGTAACAGTGCTCGACGACCAATCAGCCGGAAAACGTGCGCAGGCCATGTATGCACTCTCGCAAATAGGCGCGCCCGAAAGTGCGGAGGCGTTCAAGAAAGGACTGAGCGACGAGGACGAGCGTGTCAAAGCCTACGCCGCTGCCGGGCTGTCGCGAATAAATGATCCGGATGCTTTGGCGGCTGCGATTCAAACGATCAACGACGCTCCTGATGAAGCGCATCTCGATTTAACGCCGTCGGTCTTTGCCCTCGGCGGCATGGGACTCAGCGCCGTAACAGCGCTCCTTGATCTACTGAATAACGACGATGAAAACACTCGACTCCATGCTCAACGCGCCCTCGAAATGATCGTAGCCGGGCGGCATGGGTTTGAGGCAGGGAAAGGGTTTCCGACTGAGGCTGCCAGACAGGACACAGAAGCTGAGTGGCAAGCGAACGGAAACTACAACTACGCAGCCCCCGCTGCGGAACGTCTCGCTGCGGTCGAGAAGTGGCGAGAGTGGCTCAGGAACGAAAAGCAATGAGCAGCACACCTGATACGAATGCATCTGTGACCCAGCTCGAACGTCAAGTCGAGCGCGGCAGTTTTTTTACACACACCATGCTCGGTGAGAACCGCCAGC
>DATDFT010000342.1:0-2775 GCA_036522475.1 Pyrinomonadaceae bacterium
CATTTACTTAGACGAAGCGCTGCGGCAACTCTCGCCGGGATATCGAGCGGTGCTGATTCTGCATGACGTCGAAGGGTATGAACACAATCAGATCGGTGCGATCCTCGGTTGTGCGGTCGGCACATCGAAGTCGCAACTACACAAGGCGCGAAAGAAGCTGCGCCGTTTGCTGAAGAAGCGAACAGCGCAGGGCGTACGCGTCAGAAAACTTCAGTTGCGTTACGTTTAGCCGCCGCCAGGGTTGAACTTCGCGTCATCGAGTGGAACGTTCTGCTTGATCTCGTCGATCTTCCGACCCCAGACGCGACCCGGGAAAGACCAGTGAATCAGAAACGGCTGCTTGATTCCGTCAACCTCACGAAAATCTTCGTAGTCCACTTGCAACGGCAGCTTGCCTACGGGCGTGTCTGACTCCGTATAGCGGCGCACCAGCAAACCCGTACGCACGTCGAAGAAGAGTTTTTCCGCTGGACCATCAGCAGGCGTGGCCTGGATTACGTAAGCATCAGCGTCGCGCACTGAGGCTTTACCCAGCAGCGTGAGACTCGGATAAATCTCCTGAGTTTTGAGTTCTTTGTAGAACACCGCATCGCGCTTGAGTTGGACCAGGAGTTGATCGGGCAACGGCGTCGCGCCGTCTCGACTGCTATGCCCCCAACCCACCGTGCCGTTATAGCCGTTGCTGAAGACGACGTTTGGATAACTCGTGACGGTCAGTAGTTTGTCGGGAGCTTTTTGATAGACCTCTTCCGGAACGAGCACGCCATCCGCGCCGATACGTGAGCCTTTTACGGTGCGACTCGTGATCTTCATTAACGCGTCGGCACCGCCAACCGCCTGCACGTATCGATCGAGGATCTGTTTGACTGTCGGCGGCGCTTCGGGTGCTGGTGACGGTGAGCTCGCAGCCCAGAGATTCTGGCCCACAGCAGGAACTGAAACCGGTGTGGGCTTGCCGCGATGACAGGTGTAACAAGTAACGGCGCCCTGTCCGTTGAAGCTGCCTCTGTTCAGATCGAAGACCATCTGGATCATGCGACGCGCAGTGAGTTTGGTCTGCTTGTCGTCTTTATCGAAGCCGTTGGAGGCGTGGCAATAATTGCAGCGAACGCCAAGTGAGCCGGAGATGAAGGCCATCGTCGGATCTATTTGCGTGGCGGGAAGTGTTTTGAAGATTTGGATGTTCTTGAACTTCTGTTCGGCGGTCTGCGCGTGCGCAGCGGGAACAATGCTGATGAGAAAAATGAGAATGATTAATCGCATCTTTAACTCCTTAACTTTGCGTCTTTGCGCCTTTGCGGGAGAAAATTTTCCCGCAAAGGCGCAAAGACGCAAAGAGAATTAAGTAATCTTCACTGCATGAAGTGGATCCGAGCTAGGAACGCGCATGACGAAATCGAGAGAGTCAACCTTCCCTCGCTCGTCGCGATGAAAACTGACCTCGCCGTAAAACTGCTTAACGAAGTAAGTAGTCTCCGACGTCGGGAACAACTCTACCTTCTGCCCGACACACTCAATCGTCAGTCGTCCTGCTTCATTGCGCACGACGATCTGTAGATCCGGACGGCCGTCGTCTCGATACTGCCCACTAAACTCATCGTAGCTTCGCGGATCGACCGCCACTACTTCGCGGAGACACTTCTCGAGCATCAAGTTCTCAAACAGAACCCGAAATCCGAGCTTCTCATTCAATGCCCGAATCGCCGTCTGCTGCGGCTTGTTGAAGGATTGAATCACCTGGTAACCGTGTGATTGCGCGTAGACGATCCCGTGCAGCTTCAATGTAGTCGCCAATCCGCGCCGTCGATACTCACGCTTCACGCCAGTGAACCCTTGCGTCAATCCACCGGGCATAGCCTCAAACAAACTCACGTCCGAAACCCCAACATATTCATCACCGCGTTTCGCGATGAAGTACGCGTCCGGCAGCACGTACGGCATTTCCATCCACATCAACGCTTCACGCGCGTTGTACGCCGGCGGCACAAACGGACCGCGCGCCGGATCGTCCTGACTCAAAAGATTCGTGAGCTCGTAAAGCTTCTCGACGCAACGCGGATCTCGCACACGCTCTTCGGCAAACGTCGAAATTTCGAATCCACGGACCAACTCAGAAAGACCCGAGACATCAACACCCGCGACGTCGAGACGCATATCCAAAACGCGCGACGTCTCCGTGAATCCGCGACTCTCGAGCAGACTCACCAACTCAATCTCAGACGCATACTGCCGGCACGACACTGTAATCGCCTGCGCCTCACTCAAATCTTCCATCAGTCGATCGAGTAGTAATTCTCCAACGCCTCGCTTGAGCCACTGCGGATCGCTGACGAGCAACAGTCGGTATTTCGGCAGATAAATACTCTGCTCAACAGCGCCATACGCAACGATCTGCTTGAGCGCAGCGTTCTCGACCACATAATGCCTTCGGAAATAACGCGACTCGTCAAACTTCTGACGACCACGCAGCCAGAGCTCGTGCCCCGGCTCGTCAGCGCCCGCTCGCGCCGAAGCAATCGCGCTCACCATGGGCCAATCCGGATCGTGAAAAGGACGGAGCTTCGTATTGACCTCGTTTGAAAAGTTCGCGTCACGTGAAGGGCGTTGCTGTTGCAAATCGCTTTTGAATAACTCGACAACGGTCGACTTCAGTCGCTGTCGTGCTGAATACAGCCGCTTGTTGACTGTCGAGACCGGCACCTCGAGAAAGTCGCCGATGTCAGCCTGCGTGTATCCATCGATGTAAAAGAGAGTGGTCACCAGGCGCTCGTTCTC
>DATDFT010000343.1:0-36264 GCA_036522475.1 Pyrinomonadaceae bacterium
CGCGCACAAACATTCCGCCGTTTGCAATGATGCCGAGCTCGCGCAGCTCCGGCCCGACGCGCGGCCGTGCTGGGCCGGCAAGCGTCACCACCTGCATACAGTTAACTACAGCGAGAGTGTTACTTTCTTTTTCCGAGGACATAAATCATGACGCCTACAACGTTCGCTATCACAACTGTGGTGACGATCTTCAGCGCAAACGACAATGCACTTCCGACTTCAGTGATCGGCACGATCGCGAAACGTATGTAGATCAAAGTGACGATGAAACCAGACGCGCACGCGATCTTGAGCCACCATGGCGCACTGACACCGAGCGCCTTCATCCCAAACAACGGTATCGCAAACAAAGCGAGGTACGTGAGCGCGTAAAAGATCCCACCGGTGTTGTCCAGCAGTTGAAATGCTTCCTGCGCGTGCACTCCCGTCAAGCTCAGCAGACCGAGCACCAACGTCACTGCGCCGACAAACAGAATCGAGTTGATTGGAGTCTTGTACTTCGGATGCAGCCTGCTAAACCATCCGGGCAGCAGACGATCCCAGCCCGCAACCATTGGCAGGCGCGTGTTGCCGGCGAAGTAAATACTCATCAGCGCGATAGTTCGGACAGTGATGCCGAGAATCGCGATGGATCCGACTGTTCCGACCCAACCAAAAGATCGAAATCCGATAGAAAGAACCTGTGGGATTGGTCCAATCAAGTCGATCCGATCGCGAGGCACGAACGCGAGCACCGTGCTGGTGCCGAGGATAAACATCGCCGCGATGATTGGGGCCGCAATCACAACGGAGCGTCCGATGTTGCGCGCGGGCGCGCGCGTTTCGCCGGCGAGGATCGCGATGTACTCGAAACCTGTTAAAGCGCCGAGCGCGAGTTTGCTCGCGACGTTGACGTTGAATTGGGAGAAGGTTGGGAACTGGACTGCGAAAGGGCGGTACTCGAGCCCTGCTGCCCGCGTGAGAACAACGAGGGGTAGCAAAATCAAGATCGCGAAAGTGACCATGTGCACGAGGCCGCCCGCGTTGTGAACCCACTTACCGAGTGCGAGACCGCGAGTGGCTGCAATCACCATCGCGATCACGAGCACGAAACTGACCGAGATGATTGCCCACGCGTTATTTCTCATCCCTGCTGCCATTGGTCCAATCGAATAAGAGATACTCGTCGTCACGACTAGTCCCGTGCCGGCGAGAATCGTGATGGCGAACACCCAGAGATTCCAACCAACCATGAAAGCGACAAAGTCGTTGAAGGCCAGCTTGGCCCATTGATAGAGCCCGCCTTCGAGTGGCATGAGGCGATTGAGAAAGATCACTGCCGCTGCGAGGGGCAGATAGAACGTGACGATTGCAAGGATCCAGAAAACGTTTTGTTCATTACCTAATCGCGCGGCCCAACCGACCCAAAACGTTCCGACGACAAAGACAACCTGAGTAAGCACGAGGTCGAAGAGTCCAAGCTCTTTTTTGAAGACAGCACTGCGAGCTTCGATGTCGCGCTCGATTGAAGCGACCGTTGGCGAGGTGTGTTCAGTGTTCATCGAGGTTTCGGGTCAGCCATTGGACCACATCCGGACGCATTTCGGGAACAATCTCGTGTGCTGCGTCATAGGTCTTGAACACAACCGAACGGGCTCGTGTTTTTAGTTGTCGTTCGTAATTCTGTACACGTTCAGGCGGATAGATTTCATCGCGTGTGCCGGCGAGATGTAGCAGGTCGATGTCACCGCGGCGATATGTTGAACTTGTTTCCCAGTCTCCGGGAATGCCGCCGCAGATGCCGACAACGCCGCGCAACCGCTCCGGATGCGAAAAAGCAAAGCGGTAGTTGAGCGCGCATGACTGTGAGAAGCCCAGCAGAAAGACGCGCGCCGGATCAGCGACGCCTTCGTGCGCCAGGATCTCTATCAGATCGAGCAGCGCGCGATGATGGAGCGCTACAGATTCCTCGCTGCGAAAGTTTGTTAACCAGCCGAAACCGAATCGCAGTGGTCCACCTTTTTCGTACGGCTCTTTGATGTGCTGGTGAAAGCCCTGCAACGATGCGACGGCAAAGTTTTCGGGCGCCATCAACTGCGATTCACGCATCATCTGGCGTTTGTTGGCGCCGTAGCCGTGGAGTGCGATCAATAAAGGCGCACGCGGGGTGGCGCCCGGTCGCAGATCGTAGTAGAGGTTGATGCGCGCCACGAGCGCACGATCAAGTTGCGGTTGGTTATTGTTCATGGGGCCTCAGATTGACGCAGATTACACCGACCGCTAGGATGACTCAAACTTTATCGAGAGGTGGCAGTGATGAAATTTCCGGGCGGATTCAATATCGAACAGATGATGAAGCAGGCGCAGGTGATGCAGCAGAAGATGCAAAAAGAGATGGAAGACCTGCGCGTGGACGCTTCAGCCGGTGGCGGTGTCGTCAGCGTGCAGATGAAAGGCAATCATGAAGTCGTCGCTTTGAAGATCGATCCGGAAGCAGTCAAAGACGGCGACGTCGAAATGCTACAGGACATGATTCTCGCAGCCGTGAATGAAGCCAATCGAAAAGTTGACGAGGCGATGAAGGGCAAACTGGGTGGCATGTTGCCGCCGGGACTGGGCGGACTGTTTGGGTAATTTCGAATGTTAGAATACGCCGAACCCGTCACTAAACTAATCGACGAATTGAAACGCCTGCCGAGTATTGGTCACAAGTCGGCGCAGCGACTCGCGTTTCATATCATGCGCGCGCCTGAGGCTGATCTCGAGCGTTTGATTGGCGCGCTACGCGAAGTCAAACAGAAGATTGTTCTGTGTTCCATCTGCAATAACCTCACTGAAGTTAATCCGTGTCGATTCTGCGCGTCGCCTACTCGCGATCACTCGGTGATCTGTGTAGTCGAAGAACCTCACAGCCTCGTTGCCGTTGAGAAGACGCGGAGCTTCAAAGGCGTCTATCACGTGCTGCACGGAAGTCTTTCACCGATTCGACACATTGGACCAAGCGAGCTTCAGCTCGCGAATCTCCTACCGCGCTTGAAACCGGAAAACAACGAGGGCGTGCAAGTCAGAGAAGTGATACTGGCAACTAATCCGACGACTGAAGGTGAAGCGACGGCGAACTACATCAGTCGTTTATTGAAGCCACTCGCAATACGAGTCACGCGAATCGCGATGGGAATGCCGGTGGGTAGTGACCTCGAATACGTGGACGAGGTCACCATGGACAAAGCGCTCGCAAACCGCCACGAAATCTAAAATCGAACGTGTTCGGGGGCGACGCCGGACTTGCATTCGCTACACGGCTGATCGCTTTCGTAGAGACGCACATCGAAATCCATCAACGACTTGACGGGCACGCCTTCGATCTCAGTCGGCGCTGAGTCGAACCGAACGATCGCGCCGCAACCGATAATCCTCGCGCCAAGTGATTTCACAAGATTGACAGTCTCTTCGATCGCGTTGCCACTACGGATAATGTCGTCGACGATGATGCAGGGATTAACCTCGCCCTGGTTCACGTACTGCCGAAACTGGCGCTCACCGTGTTCCTGTTCCGCCCAATAAATCTGTTCCGCATTGAGCGCGTCGCGCACGCCGAAAGCGACCGGAATTCCTCCCGAACTCGGACTGATCACTGAAACTTTCGGCAGTTGGCTGGAAATATCTTTCTCGAGTCGAAACTTCCGGCTCAGCGCCACCGCCAGCACGCGCGCCGTGTCGTAGTAACGGAAGGCGAGTGGCATCTGGAAATAATGCGGCGAGTGCTTTCCGTTCGGATAAATGAAATGACCCTCACGAAACGCTCCCGTGCGTTTCAGGATTTGCATCACAGCATCTTGAGAAGGAATCAGCTCGACCATGCGTCTCTCCTACTTTTTTGGTGCGCAGCATACATCAATTACATACTTTTCGCAGCCTGCTCCACGAGTGTGCGCTGATCGCGCGGCAAGCCTTGCGGTAAAGCGTCGAGTGAAAACCACTCTGCGCGCTCAACTTCCATCGTGCGTGGTGTCACCGATCCGTTTGCACGACCACGAAACAGTACCTCGACTTGCTTCACTTTTCGAAACGAACGTGCCGTGAAGATCTCGACGTCCTGGATCTCCAGGTCAAGCTCTTCGCGCAACTCACGTCGAAGAGCGTCGATCGGTTGTTCACCTGTTTCCAGAAAACCACCGGGCAAGCCCCAGCCACTGCCCGCGCGAAATCTGTGTTTGAGCAGAAGTATTTGTCCCGACTGATTAAAAATGAGTGCGGCCGCGGTGACGGTGAAACGCGTGTGCGCGAGTCGCAATATATTTCCAATGAGATTTCGAAAACTAGCCACGGATAACACAGATTACACGGATTGAGCTACAATGCGCAGCAGCCATGGCAGCCACCGAAACCATCGCCGTTCCGAAACGGATCACCAACGCGCAGACCGTTTGCAACGAGAAAAATGAAAAGGGAAAACTCTGCAATGGTCATTTGAAACAGTTGCGAACCGCAGGCGAGCCGGCGGAGATTCACTTGCGCGGCGACGACGTGCTTTATAAGTGCCAGACGTGCGGCACGCTCTACATGGGTCCGCCGCTGGGTCATGTGCGCGATCCTTACAAGCAGCATCGCTTTGTCGAAGCGGAGCTTCAGGCGCTGTTACAGGCGGCAGGAGGCACGCTGCCGGTTATCAAGCGCGACGAAGCGCGCGGCGTTTACATAATGCTCGAGACGGAGGTTAGCGCTCATCCCTCTAAGCCCGCGCCAGCTAAAGCCGCAGCGCCGAAAGCAGCAACGCCACCAGCCGCTGCGAAGCCAGCTCCAAAACCTGCGGCACCCACAACGCACAAAGCGGGCTCGCAGCCGAATCGCCAACTGTTCAAGCGTTCGACTTATGTTGGCGTAAAGGACACTGGACCAGTTGCGGGTGAGACGTTTGAGCAGAAGGTCGCGAGGTTGAAAGTGTTATCGGCGGCCGCAAAGCAGCGTGCTGAAGAAGGCGGCGAGCCTGCGTCCGCTGCTGAAGTGACTGAAGTGTTAACCGAGCTCGCGCCTGATCAGGTCGTCGCGCCGCCGCCGACACCTGCGGCGTCCTCAACTCCGGCTCACAAACCAACCGGCAATGCAGACCGTTCGTTGATGAAGCGCGGAACGTATTGCGGCGTGGTCGATACCGGCCCCGTCGCCGGCGAATCTCAGCAACAAAAAATCGCGCGCCTCGCAGCCCTCTCCGCCGCCGCAAAGCAAAGATCGGAAGGCGGGTGAATAATTTAGCCGCAGATTGACGCGGCTAAATTATTCGTACGTCTCTTTGACGACGAGTCCCTCACGGGCCAGTTTCCAGTCGAGCACTTCCGCGCCCTCTTCCGACGCAAGCGCAGCTTCAACGTCCGCACGCCGCCCAGCCGCACATAGAAACGCGATGCATCCGCCACCACCAGCACCGCAGACTTTCGCGGCTTCGGCGCCGTTAGCTAGCGCTTTCTCGACAAGCATATCCATCTGTGGCGTGGTGATGGTGGGCGCCAGGCGTTTGCGATTCGGATAAGCCTGCTTCATTACTGCCGCAACCTTGTCCCAATCGTCAGCCACCAGCGCTTCGCGCATGTTGCGCGCCGAGTCGCGAATGCCGTCGAACAACTCAAACAACTCCGGATCGCCATCGATGTGTCGCTTGTAGATTTCCCAGTTATTGATCCCCGATAACCGCGGTTCGCCCGTGTAACAAATCGCAATCCTTCGTTCCAACTCGTCCGTGTTTATATCGAGCGCTTCGCGAATAATGCCGTCGGCATTGAAATGTACTGCCGAAACAGATCCGAACAGCGGCGGATAGTAGTCCTGAAAACCCGCCGGCACTTTGATCACTGTCGATTCGACGTTCGCAGCGATCGTCACAAACTTACGTTCGTCATAACGATTCCCAACCAGCCGATTCAACGCACCAATGCAGGCGATTGCGAGCGCCGAAGATCCTCCGAGACCCGCACCGGCCGGCACACTGCTTTCCGCAACCAGATGAAACCCCGTTGTCGGCTTAAAAAAGTGGACGAGCTTGGAAACGAGCTCGAGACGTTCTTCAAGCAGCAAATCTTCCATCGCCGAGAGCGTCGTCTCGAAAGAAACCTTCCGATCACGTGACTCGAGAACGATCCGTCCATCCTCTCGCGTCTCGATGCGGCAGCGCGCATAAAGCGAAAGAGCAAAGTTGACGGTCGTGGCGCCTGGATGAAAAAGATAGAGCGGCCAGATGTCGATGGTGCCGCCCGCAAGGTCGACACGCGGAGGTGCGGTTGACTCAATTATCATTGGTGGCAACTTAACAATTTCGCTCCAGGGTTTGCAAATCTGTGCTAATCCGCGTTCATCTGCGGCTTAATCGCCATCGCTCTCAGACTTCTTGTGGTCGCTGCGTCGTTGATGCTTGAACGGAATGTGTTCGCGAACCTCTTGTCGCAAATCCTGTAGCTTCTCGGTGGCTGCATGTTCGAGTTCCTGAAGTCGTTCCGGATCTGCCTCTTCCATTTTTGGCGAAATCCAGAATCGTTCCGCCAGATAAAATCCGACGACCCCGAGAATCACGATCACGAGTAAAACTTTTCCAACGCGCTGGAAATCGCCGATAAGACCCATCACCGCGCCGCTGAAGAAGTAACCCGCGCCTGAAAGTACAAAAACCCAGAGGAAACAACTGGAAAACGAAAGCAGCAGAAAACGAAGGTAAGGCATTCGCCCGACGCCGTAAAACACGCACGACGCCCAACGAAGCCCGTAAATATATTTGGAAAGAAAGATCGAGAGGGGACCGAACTTCTTAGTCAGTCGCTGAAGCCTCGGTTGTGCCGCGCGGTAGAAGCGAAACTTTCTGACACCCTCACAAAACCCGCGGCCCGCGAAGTAGGCGAGGTTGTCGCTCAGGCACGCGCCCACTGTTCCCCACATCAATACCCGCCCAAAGCTGTACGGGCCAAAGAAAGCGCTGTGCGCCAGAACGCCCGCCAGCAGGAGCGTGATGTCGCCCTCAAACATGACGAGAATGAAAACCGCATAAAGCCCGTATTGAAATAGTAAATCGTTGAGAAAGTCGAGGTGCATGAAGAACCCAGGCTATGAAAACTCCAAACTATGAAAGCTAGGAACAAGCCACTGGCGGCTGACAGAATAAACTGGAGGGCTCACTGTTGACTACTGTTCGGGTTCTTCGTCCTGTGGAGGCTTCACGACGAGCACCGGACACGACGCGTGTCGCACGACTGATTCAGCCGTGGAACCGAAGAGGATTCGCCCCAAACCGGTGCGCCCGTGCGAGGAGATAACGATTAAATCGACGTCACGCTCTTTCGCCACGCGCACGATCTCCGAAGCGGCTTCGCCGTGAACTACGAGCTCCTCAACGTCGAGTCCCGAGCATTCGTCGCATTCGGCGAGTTTCGGCAACTCACGCTCGGCGGAGTCTTCGAGTTGCTCGGTGATGTCAGCGATGGGAAGAGGCTCGGTCATTCCGGAGTAGCCGACTGTCGGCACGATCGGTTCGATTACGTTGACGCAGATAATCGAAGCTTTGAACGTACGCGCGAGCGACGCCGCATACGAGAGAGCGTAGTTTCCACACTCGCTGAAGTCAGTCGGGAGAAGTATGGAGCGAATTTGCATGGCGCCACAATAAAGCACAAAGAACACCAAAAAGATATCCGATTGCCCTCTTGTGCCTTCTTGTGGTCCGATTCTACTCTCTCGACCTCCCGTTTGACAGCCCCTAAACCCTCGACTATGCTTCGCTCACGCAGCTTCTTCCGCCCAGACCAGGCTTTGTTGACATGACCACTCCCAACTTCATCGGCATCAATGTCTCGGAAACGCAGGCTCGTGCGGCGCTGGTCGACAGTGCCGGCACGCTGCTCGAGACAAAAGTTGCCGAGGTAACTCCCAAACAGTTGATTCAGCAGTTGGCGGCCATGGTGGAAGATCTCGGCAGGCGAGGTCCGGTCGCTTCCATCGGCATCGCGATTCCCGGTCTCGTCAACCGGCAAATTGATCGCGTGATCGCTCCTCGCGATCTGCCACCGACGATGGTTGAAGATCTGCACGGCGAGCTGATGCGCGCGACGGGTTTGCGAGTCGAACTCGAAAACGATGCCAACGCCGCGGCTTATGGCGAATACAAAGCGGGCGCAGGTGTCGGTGCGCGCAACATGTTTTACATGATGATCGGCAACGGCATCGGCGGCGCGATTATTATTGACGGAAAACTTTGGACCGGCGCTTCGGGGTTCGCCGGCGAAGTCGGTCACATCACGATCGATACTGAAGGACTCGAATGCGTTTGCGGTAACACGGGATGTTTGGAAACCGTCGCGTCAGCGCCGAGTATCGTGCGCCGCGCACGCGAACGTCTCTATCGCGACAATACTTCGTCGTTATCGCGGCTCGCCCTGAATAAATCCTTCACTGCGGAAGACGTTGCGCATCAGGCAAACGAAGGCGACGACTTTGCGCTGATGATGATCGAGCGCACCGGAAAATACATCGGCACGGGTGTCGCCACCGTCATTAACCTCTTGAATATCGAACGAATCGTGCTCGGCGGCGGTGTGATGGATGCAGGCTCGCTAATCCTCAACCCGATCATCCAGGAAGCAAAACGCCGCGCATTCCAACCATGTTTCGAAGCTACCGACATCGTCGCCGCGAAACTCGGTCTCGACGCGGCTCCAGTCGGCGCCGCTCTGCTCGCACGCGACGCAGCGTCCTACTAGTTCACTGCTTCAAATCTCTTTTTGCGCTTTTTGTGCTTTTTTGTGGCCCAATTTGAAATTCCCCACCCTTTTGGTAAAGTACCCCGTTACTTTGCAATAAGAATTTAGGAATGCGAAAGATTTGTGGGCTGTTCGTCTGCCAGCGGTACCGGTTTGACTAGCACCCGACATTCGATTCTGCGGCAATGCCACAGATCTTCCACCATAGCACTAACGCGCTGGCAAAGATTACGATCTATGGCGCTCTCTTCATAATTGTTGCTTTGTTGTGGGTCGCTGTTGAGCTGAATCGTTCGTCCTGGAACACCGGTCAATGGGTCGAACGGCAGCAACCAGTTCAATTCAGTCACAAACATCACGTCGGTGACGATGGTCTTGACTGCCGTTACTGTCATACTTCAGTCGAAACTGCCGCTTCCGCCGGTATACCTCCCACCACGACGTGCATGAACTGCCACAAACAGATCTGGGCCGATAGCCCATATCTTGAACCGGTGCGCGCGAGTTTTAAGAGTGGCAAGCCGATCGAATGGATCCGAGTCCACGACCTGCCTGATTTCGCTTACTTCAATCACAGCATTCACGTGAAAAAAGGCGTCGGATGTTCGACCTGTCACGGACGGATCGACGAGATGCCGATCATTTATCAGGCCAAGACGCTCCAGATGGAGTGGTGTTTGGAATGTCATCGTGCGCCGGAGCGGTTCGTGCGCCCGCCCGACAAGATTTTCGACATGGAGTGGCGACCTGAAAACACAACCAAGGACCAACTCGCTGAAGGCGTACGGCTGAAAGCCCAGTATCACATTCAGGGACGACACATTTTAGAAAGCTGTTCCACTTGCCACCGTTAACGAGATGAGCGATAGCGACCGTCACATAAATTTCAAGCTAATGCGCGATCACATTCTTGCTGCGCAGGATGCTGACACGCCGCGTGGCGGGAAGGAATACTGGCGCAGTCTTGAAGAACTCGCTGACACGCCAGTGTTTCGTGAGTTTGTTGCGCGCGAGTTTCCGCAACAGGCCGAGGAGTGGAATGACCCGATTGAGCGGCGCACGTTTATTAAATTAATGGGCGCGTCGCTCGCGCTCGCCGGCTTGAGTGGCTGCGTTTTTCAACCGCCGGAGAAGATCGTTCCGAACGTCAAACAGCCCGAAGAATACGTTCCCGGTAAAGCGCTGTTCTTCGCGACTGCTGCGACGGTGTTTGGACCAGCGATACCCGTGATCGTTCGCAGTAACGAAGGACGGCCGACGAAGATCGAAGGCAATCCAGATCACCCGAACAACCATGCCCTCAATTTTCCGGCTGAAGATCCGGTGCGGGACCAGCGGGGTTCAAGCGCGACCGACATCTTTACGCAGGCATCGATTCTGAGTCTTTACGACCCCGATCGTTCACAGACGCTGACGTATCGTGAAGACATTCGCACGTGGACGGCGTTTGTTGGTGAAATGCGTTCCGCACTCGATGAACAACGTTCGAAACCAGGCGCGAGCATTCGTTTTCTGACCGAATCCATTATCTCGCCGACACTCGGCGCGCAGATGAAGGATTTGCTCGCCGCCGTGCCGCAGGCAAAGTGGCACCAGTATGAACCGGCTAATCGCGATAACGCTCGCGCGGGCGCGATCATGGCGTTCGGCCAGCCTGTAAACACGACGTATCGTTTCGATCTCGCGGAACGGATTCTGTCGCTCGACTGTGATTTTCTCTCGCCGATTTTCCCGGGTTATCTGCGATATTCACGCGAGTTCATGGCGCGCCGACGCATCACCGAAACGAATCGCGAGCTGAATCGTCTCTACGTTATCGAGACGACACCTTCAAACACGGGTGCGATCGCCGATCACACGTGGGAAGTTAAGCCGAGCGAGTTTGAGAACATTGCGAAGACGATCCTCGGGGCGCTGAATGGTCCGGCAACAACAACGATTACGTGGATCGCTCCGCTGATCCGCGATCTGCAACAGCACAAAGGCGCGAGCATTGTGCTTGCCGGCGATAACCAGCCGCCAATCATTCACGCGCTCGCACATGCGATGAATAGCGCGCTGGGCAATGTCGGCAAAACGGTTTTCTATACCGATCCGCTCGAAGTGAATTCAGTCGATCACCGGCAGTCGCTGGCGGAGCTCGTCAACGACATCGATGCCGGAATGGTTGACGTGCTCGTCATCCTTGGCGGCAATCCGGTTTACAACACGCCCTGGGATCTCAAATTGGATTTCGAGCGACTAAAGAAGGTCAAAAAGCTACGTGTTCACTTGAGCGAGTACAAGGACGAGACTTCGGAGTTATGTCACTGGCACGTGCCCGCCACTCACTATCTCGAGGCGTGGGGCGACACGCGTTCTTACGACGGCACAGTCACGATCATGCAACCGCTGATCGAGCCGCTCTATGAAGGCAAGACGCCGTACGAGCTGCTTGCTGTGTTTTCAGACCAGTACGATCGCAAGCCGTATGAGATCGTGAGGAGCTACTGGCAAAAGCAACGCGCAGGCGGCGGGAATCAGGCGCAGGGGCAGACAGCAGGAGCACAAAATCGAACTGCCCAGGAATCACCTTCACCTGCTGCTACTCCTGCTGCTGCACCTTCGCCTTCTCCCTCGGCAGAGTTCGAAACCTGGTGGCGGCAGTCGGTTCACGATGGGTGGATTCCTGACACGGCGTTCCAAACGAAAACCGTCGCATTGAATTCAGGCTGGGCCAATCAACAAACACCCACCCAACAACAACCCGTACCCGGCACCTTCCAGCTCGTGTTTCGCACGGATCCGTCGATCTACGACGGCCGCTTCGCAAACAACGGCTGGTTACAGGAATTGCCGCGGCCTTTAACAAAAGTGACGTGGGACAACGTTGCCGTCGTCAGTCCTAACTCTGCGCAACAACTCGTTGGCAAAAACGACAACGGCGGCGCGATAAAAGGACGCGAACATTACGTACCTGTGGTCGACATCATTAATCCGCCGGGCCAAACGGTTCAGGCGCCGCTCTGGATCATGCCCGGTCAGCCCGATGGAGTGATCACTGTTCATCTCGGTTATGGGCGCCGTTTAGCGGGTCGCGTCGGCAGTGGACAAATTGGATTCAGAGCCCCGAATGAGATCGTCGGCTTTGATGCCTACCAAATTCGCACGTCGTTCGCGCCCTGGTACGTGCCCAGTGTTCAGGTGCGCCGGAGCACAGGAGATCATTTACTGGCGACCACGCAACTTCATTTCAATCTCGAAGATCCTAACTTCAGCACCGAACCGCGCGACGTCGTCCGCTCGCAAACGCTCGAACAGTTTCTTCACGGTGAACGTCACGCGGAGGATGAGAAACTTCCGTCTCTCTATCCTGACTTTCCATACCAGAACCAGGCGGAGAACGCGCCCAACTACGCGTGGGGCATGGCGATCGATCTGAACAACTGCATCGGCTGCAACGCCTGCACGATTGCCTGCCAGTCAGAAAACAACATTCCCGTTGTAGGTAAGACAGAAGTGGTGCGCAGTCGCGAGATGCACTGGATTCGTATCGATACCTACTTCAAAGGTTTCGATCCTAACAATCCCCAGGCGACCAACTTCATGCCCGTGCCGTGCATGCACTGCGAGAACGCGCCGTGTGAACCGGTCTGTCCGGTTCACGCCACGGTCCACAGTGCCGAAGGCTTGAACGATATGGTCTACAACCGCTGTGTCGGCACGAAGTATTGTTCGAATAACTGCCCGTACAAGGTGCGTCGTTTTAATTTCTTCCTTTACCAGGACTGGAGTACGCCGACATATCAACTGATGCGCAACCCGGATGTTTCCGTGCGCAGCCGCGGCGTGATGGAGAAGTGTACTTACTGCGTGCAGCGCATTCAGAACGCGAAGATTCAGGCGGAGCTTGAGGACCGAAAAGTTCATGACGGCGAGATCGTGACGGCGTGCCAGGCAGTTTGTCCGACTGAAACGATTGTTTTTGGCGACACGAACGATCCGAACAGCCGCGTGTCGAAATTGAAACGAAGCGAGCGCAACTATTCGTTGCTCGACGACCTGAACACGCGACCACGGACGACTTACTTGTCGCAGTTGAAGAATCCGAATCCGGAGATTAAGACTTAGCCGCAGATTCCGGCTAAAAATGAAAGATGCAGGACGAAGAGCAAAAACCATATATCGAAGGTCCGATGCATTCGACGACGCCCATGATCGATCCCGGGCTGACGTTTGCCTCAGTGACCGACAAGATCAGCTCGATCGTCCTGAAACGGAAGACGTCGCTGGCGTGGTTCTTCGGCTTCGCCATCTCCTTCGCGCTCTTCCAGCTAATGTTGCTGACGATGACGAACCTGGTGTTCGTCGGTATCGGTTTGTGGGGGGTCAACGTTCCAGTGGCGTGGGGCGTCGCGATTCTCAACTTCGTCTGGTGGATCGGAATCGGCCACGCGGGAACGCTGATTTCCGCAATCCTGCTGCTGCTGCGACAACGCTGGCGTACGTCAATCAACCGCTTCGCCGAAGCGATGACGCTGTTCGCCGTTGCGCAGGCCGGCATGTATCCGATCTTCCACCTGGGCCGGCCGTGGCTGGCTTACTGGCTGTTTCCCTATCCCAATACGATGGGAATCTGGCCGCAGTTTCGCAGCCCGCTGATGTGGGACGTGTTCGCGGTTTCGACTTACGCGACCGTGTCTGCGATGTTCTGGTTTGTCGGTCTGATTCCCGACTTTGCGACACTCCGCGATCGCGCTCGCAGCAAACCGTTTCAAATGGTCTACGGCCTGCTCGCGATGGGCTGGCGCGGCTCCGCGCGTCACTGGCATCGCTACGAAATGGCGTACCTGCTGCTCGCCGGTCTAGCAACGCCGCTCGTGCTTTCAGTTCACACGATCGTCAGTTTCGACTTCGCTGTCGGCATCATTCCGGGATGGCACGCGACGATCTTTCCGCCGTACTTCGTCGCGGGCGCGATCTACGCCGGCTTCGCGATGGTCTTGCTGCTGACGATTCCGCTGCGACGTTTCTACGGTCTCGAAGGCTTCATCACCATGCGCCACATGCACAATATGGCGAAAGTGATGCTTGCGACCGGCTTGATCGTGGGCTATGGGTACATGATGGAAGCGTTCTTCGGTTGGTACAGCGGCAACAAGTACGAACGATTCATGATCTGGAACCGCATGCACGGGCCGTATCACCTGTATTACTGGGCGTTGATCCTGTGCAACATCGTCACGCCGCAGTTTCTGTGGGTTAAGAAGATTCGTTCAAACCTGCTGCTGCTCTGGATCATTTCGTTCGTCATCAGCATCGGCATGTGGCTGGAACGATTCGTGATCGTGGTCACGAGCCTGCATCGCGATTATCTGCCGTCGTCGTGGGGTATGTATCAACCCACCCAGTGGGACTGGGGTATGTTCATCGGTTCGATTGGATTCTTCCTTACGCTGCTGTTTCTGTTTATTCGGTTCCTGCCGATGATCTCGATTTTCGAGATGCGTACGATCCTGCCCGAAGCGGAGGTGGAGGAATAGTTGGACCGCGAGCACGACAAACTCGAGCAATCACTGCCGGTGCATCGCCGCCATGTGCCGCCGCTTTACGGCGTGATGGCGGAGTTTGAGAGCCCGTCAGACCTGGTTGCGGCAGCGCGTCGCGTTTACTCGCTCGGGTACCGGCGCATAAATGGTTACTCACCGTATCCGATCGAAGAGCTGTCGGAGGCGATCGGATTCACGCACACAAGTTTGCCGTTAATCGTTTTCATCGGTGGCCTGGTCGGCGGGCTGTCCGGTTTTTTCATGCAGTACTGGATGGAAGTAATCGACTACCCGCTCAACGTCGGCGGTAAGCCGTTCAACAGTTGGCCGGCATTCGTTCCGATCACGTTCGAAATGACGGTGCTGTTCGCGGCGTTCGCTGCGGTGTTGGGCATGCTGGTGTTGAATAAGCTGCCGCAACCATATCACCCGGTTTTCAACGCCCCGAATTTTGTACTGGCTACACGCGATCGATTCTTTCTCGCGATTGAAGCAAACGATCCGAAGTTTAATCATGCGGAAGTGGTTGATTTGCTCAAGAGTTTGGATGCGCTCGAAGTTAATGATGTCGAAGTCTGAAATGACAGCCACAAAAAGGCACATAAAACACAAAAAATCCAAACTGATTATTTGTGTCTTTTGTGCCTCTTTGTGGCTAGTTTTGATCTCCACCGGTTGTCGGCGTGACATGCAGGACCAGCCGAAGATGAAGCCGTATCGCAGCACGACGTTCTTTACGGATGGACTGTCGACCCGGCAGCCGATTGAAGGAACGATTGCGCGCGGTTACCTGCGTTCCGACACTGAATACTTCACCGGCAAGAAACCAAAAGCACCAGGAGCGACCGCTACGGCCACGCCTGCACCGCAACCGTCACCGGGAGCGCAGCAAAGCAATTTTCCCGACGACGTGGATACTTTTCCGTTTCCGGTTACGAAAGAGGTCGTCGAGCGCGGCCGCGAGCGTTTCAATATTTTCTGTAGCGCGTGTCATGGCCTGACCGGCAACGGCGACGGCATGATCGTACGCCGTGGTTTCCGTCGCGCCGCTTCTTTCAACGACGACCGCTTGCGCAAGGCGCCTCCCGGACATTTCTTCGACGCGATCACAAACGGCTGGGGTGCGATGCCGGCCTACGCACCGCAGATTCCGGTGCGGGATCGTTGGGCCATCATTGCTTACATTCGCGCCTTGCAGATGAGTCAGGAAAACATCGCCGCAGCAACAGCTTCACCGTCGCCAGCACCGTCAGCCGGAGGAAACAAATGATTCAATCATTCAATCCTCCGAACCTGTCCGATTTGCAGAAGCGCTCGCTGATCTTCGGAGTCGTGTTTCTCGTCGGTCTCATTGCGAGCGCGTTCTTCAACTCGAGACGGTTTTTCCAGTCGTACCTGATCGGCTGGACCTTCTGCACCGGGATCAGCGTCGGCTCGCTCGCGTTGTTGATGCTGCAACACATGACCGGCGGCGGTTGGGGACTCGTGATCCGTCGCGTGCTCGAAGCTGCAACTCGGTTACTACCGATCATGGCGATCCTGTTTGTGCCCGTGATCCTCGGCTCACACTCGATCTATCACGAGTGGTTGGACCACGAAGAGGTGGCGCAGCATCCGGCAGTGCAGTTCAAGTCCGGGTATCTGAACCTGCCGTTTTTTACCGTGCGCGCCGCCATCTATTTCGCTATTTGGATAACGCTCGCGTTACTGCTGAACAAGTGGTCGCTCGCGCAGGATCGCACCGCAGATAATCGCTACACGAAACAGATGCGCGTGTTGAGTGGTCCGGGAATGGTGATCCTGATCTTCAGCATCACCTTCGCGTCGATCGATTGGTTCATGTCGCTCGAGCCGGAATGGTTTTCGACGATCTACGGTTTCATCTTCGTGGCTGCGTGGAGCCTGAGCGCGCTCGCGTTTGTGATCGCCGCGATGGCCAATCTTTCGGCCGACGAACCGATGCGACGGATCGTAGCGCCGCTTCATTTTCAGGATCTCGGCAAGTTGCTGCTGGCCCTCGTGATGTTGTGGGCATACTTCGCGTTCTCGCAGTTTTTGATCATCTGGTCGGGCAATCTCCCGGAAGAGATCGTCTGGTACACGCACCGCATACACGCGGCATGGGGCGTGCTGATCATAGCGATCGGCATCCTCCACTTTGCCGCGCCGTTTTTATTCCTGCTGTCGCGTAACTTGAAACGCAATCCGCGCAAACTCGTGCTCGTTGCGATGCTGATCATCGTGATGCGCGCAGTTGATCTTATATGGATGCTCGCGCCCGCGTTCGGCCATGGCAGATGGGTTTTGGTTGATGTAGTTGCACTGCTCGGTTTTGGCGGGCTGTGGCTCGCGTTGTTCACGTGGCAGTTGGGTAAACGGCCATTGATTCCGATCAACGATCCGCAGTTTGAATCGACACTCGAGCAGATGCATCTGGGGCACTAAATGGCAGACAAACTTCAAGGCAACGGACACAAGACTGAGACGCCCGACGTTTCGCACATTCGCAACGTCGAAGTCACGCATGAGAAAAGCGACGTCAGCGTGCGTGGCGTGCTGATGTTTGTCGTCGCACTGACGATAGCCGGAATCGCGATTCACGTCGGCATTTGGCTGTTGTTCAGGTACTTCAACGCGCAGGACGCGAGAGCGCCGAAGCCCGGACCGATGGCGTTGTCCGGAGAGGCGCGGCTGCCGCAGGGGCCACGCCTCCAGGCGGCGCCCGGATTCGAAGTCACGCTCGAAGACGGCCAGAAAGTAAAGCTCGAAAAACGCGAGCCGCAAGCTGAGTATCGAGTTTTGCGCCGGCAATGGGATGAAAACCTGAGAACGGGTTTGAAGGACCAGTCAGGGAAAGTTGTCGGGATGCCAATCGATGCGGCTATCGACAAGGTTTTATCCGGTGGGGGATTGCCGTCGCGACCCAAAGGTCCGACGGGAATTGACCTGCCCACCGCCTGGAGCTCCGGCAGAGAATCGGACAAGCGAGTTCAGTAATGCGATCTATCTGTTTTTATCTATGTGTGGTTTTTGTTTTTGGGGTTTCATCTGTCTTCGCACAACCGGGAGTGCCGGGACCGAGCTCGCCGCTCTACGGCGCGCGAACAACGGACCCGGGAAGTCCTTCGACCGGACTACCGACGGCGTTGCGCGACATTAAGATCGAACAAAAACTCGACCAGCAATTACCGCTCGATCTCGTCTTTCGTGACGAAAGCGGGCAGCAGGTTAAGTTGGGCCAGTACTTCGGCGCGAAGCCCGTTGTGCTCGCGTTTGTTTACTACGATTGCCCGATGCTCTGCACGCAAGTGCTTAACGGAATGGTCACGTCGTTCCGCGTTCTGCCGTTTCAGATCGGAAACGAGTTTGAAGTAGTAACCGTCAGTTTCGATCCGCGCGAAACCAGCGCACTTGCCGCCAGGAAGAAAAAAGTTTACGTCGATTACCTGCCGGAAAAGATGCGTGCAAACGCGAGCAATGGCTGGCACTTCCTGACCGGCGATCCGGAGAACATCGCGAAGTTAACTGACGCGGCCGGCTTTCGCTATCGCTACGACGAGGCCACAAAACAGTTTGCACACGCGAGTGCGATCATGGTGACCACGCCGCAGGGAAAACTCTCGCGTTACTTCTACGGCATCGACTACCCGGCGCGCGACCTGCGTCTGGGCTTGATCGAATCGTCGGAAAACAAGATTGGCTCGCCAGTGGAACAACTGCTGCTCTACTGCTACCACTACGATCCGGCTACAGGTAAATACGGCGTCGCGATAATGCGAGTGATGCGCGTCGCGGGCGTCATCACGGTGCTCGGAATATTGGCGATGTTGTTGTTGCTCAAAGCGCGCAATCCCGGCGCTGTGAAGATTGGAGGCGCGGCTTAGCAATGCAGTCGTGGATTCCATTGGTGCCCGACAGTGCTTCGACCTTCTCGTGGCAGGTCGACGCGCTCTACTTCTATCTCTCGGGCGTCACACTCTTCTTTGCACTGCTCATCTCGGCGGTCCTGATCTTTTTCGTCATTCGTTACCGGCGGCGCACGCCTTACGAGATCCCGCGGCCAATCGCAGGTTCGCACAAGCTCGAAACGATTTGGACCGTCATTCCCTTCCTCATCGCGATGACGATGTTTGCATGGGGTGCGCGCGTCTACTTCACACAGTACAAACCACCGGCGGATGCGGTTGAGATTTACGTTGTAGCCAAGCAGTGGATGTGGAAACTGCAACACGCCACCGGGCAGCGCGAGATCAATCAGTTGCACGTACCTATCGGTCGCAAGATCAAGTTGATCATGACTTCGGAAGACGTGATCCACGACTTCTTCGTGCCCGCCTTCCGCACCAAGGCCGACGTCGTCCCCGGCAAGTACACGACGCTGTGGTTTGAGGCGACTACACCGGGAACGTATCACCTGTTCTGCGCGGAGTATTGCGGGATGAATCACTCCGGCATGATCGGTTCGGTCATCGTGATGGAGCCGCGCGAGTTTGATAACTGGCTCAGTGGTAACACCGGCAGTACAACTCCCGCTGCCGCGGGCCAGCAGTTATTTCAAACGCTCGGCTGCTCATCGTGTCATGGAGCGAACGGTGAAGGCGGACGCGGACCGACGCTCGCGGGCGTGTTTGGAAGTGAAACTGCCTTGCAAAGCGGCGAAAAGGTGCGCGTCGACGAGGCGTACGTACGCGAATCGATTCTTAACCCGCAGGCGAAGCTCGTCGCGGGATTTGGGCCCATCATGCCGACGTTCCAGGGCCAGATTAGTGAAGATCAGTTGGTGCAGTTAGTGGCGTTCATTAAGTCACTGCCCGCGGCCGGACAGACGCAGACGCCGGCAGCGAGCCCGGTAGCATCACCAACACGGAACCAAAAATGAGCCGCAAAAAGGCACAAAAGGCACATAAAAGAATTGAAGGCAGAAATGCTTTCTTTTCTGATTGTGTGCCTTATGTGCCTTTTTGTGGCTAAAGAGTTTTTCTTATGAAACCGATAGAGTCGTTCGAAATACCAGAGCCATCGAAGGTCAACTACATCAACGCCCAGTACGGGTTGAAGTCATGGTTGTTGACCAAGGATCACAAGCGCATCGCGCTGCTTTACCTGGGGTCGATTACTTTCTTTTTCTTCATCGGCGGCCTTTACGCAATGATGATTCGCCTCGAGTTGCTGACACCTCCGGGCGACTTCATGCAGTCAGCCACGTACAACAAGGTCTTCACGCAGCACGGGATCATAATGGTCTTTTTCTTCCTCATTCCGTCGATACCGGCGACCTTGGGGAACTTCCTGATCCCGATGATGATCGGGGCCAAAGATCTCGCCTTTCCGCGAATCAATCTTTTGAGCTGGTACATCTACATGCTGGGTGGCGTGATCACGATCTATGCGCTGCTCGCCGGAGGTGTCGATACCGGATGGACGTTCTACACACCGTTCAGCACGACTTTTTCAAACACCTACGTCGTTGCGGCCGGTCTGGGAATCTTTGTCAACGGCTTCTCGTCGATCCTGACCGGACTGAACTTCATCGTCACCGTTCATACGATGCGCGCGCCGGGCATGACCTGGTTTCGCCTGCCACTCTTTGTCTGGTCACTGTACGCAACCAGCCTGGTCATGATCCTCGGTACTCCCGTGATCGCGATTACGATTCTGCTGCTGGCGTTTGAGCGTCTGGCGCACGTCGGTATCTTCGATCCCGCGTTGGGCGGCGATCCGATTCTCTTTCAGCACTTATTCTGGTTCTACTCGCACCCGGCCGTTTACATCATGGTCTTGCCTTCGATGGGCGTGATCAGCGAGTTGATCGCAAACTTCTCGCGCAAGAACATCTTCGGCTACAGCTTCGTCGCGTTTTCGAGTCTCGCGATCGCAGTGTTTGGTTTTCTGGTCTGGGGTCACCATCTGTTCGTGACCAGCCAGTCAGTCTATGCGGGAATGATCTTCTCCTTTCTCAGTTTCGCGGTCGCGATTCCTTCGGCGATTAAAGTCTTCAACTGGACGGCCACGCTCTACAAATCGTCGATTTCCTACGATACGCCGATGCTGTACGCACTTGGCTTCATCGGGCTGTTCACCGTCGGCGGCATGACCGGCTTGTTCCTGGCGTCGCTCGCAGTTGACGTGCATTTGAGCGACACGTATTTCGTCGTCGCACACTTCCACTACATCATGGTCGGCGGCGCCCTGATGGGTTACCTCGGCGGCTTGCACTACTGGTGGCCTAAGATCAGCGGGCGCATGTATCCGGAGGGTTGGGGCAGGTTCAGCGCACTCGTGATTTTCGTCGGTTTTAACCTGACGTTTCTGCCGCAGTTTGTTGCCGGCTACCTGGGCATGCCTCGCCGTTATCACGCGTATCCGCCGGAGTTTCAAGTCTTCAACGTGCTCTCAACGGCCGGTGCATCGATCCTTGGTTTCGGCATGTTGATACCTGCGATCTACTTCGTGTGGTCGATGCGTTATGGCAAGCACGCCGAAGCGAATCCGTGGCATCTGCCCGGACTCGAGTGGCGCACGCAATCACCGCCGCCCACTGAGAATTTCGCAGTCACTCCGATCGTGACCTGGGAAGCTTACGAATTCGCACCCGCGGAAGAGACTGAAGTCGTCGGTAAATTCCGCCCGGAGATGGAACGTATTTAAGGGACGTTTGATGGACGCAACAACAGAACAACTCCACGGCCACCGCTCGCTCCAGCATCACTTCGAGAACATGGAGCAGCAGCGCGAAGCGGGCACGCTCGGCATGTGGGTGTTTCTCGTGACGGAAATCATGTTCTTCGGCGGCATGTTCCTGGCCTACACGCTTTACCGGTCGGCATATCCGCAGGCGTTTGCATCAGCCAGCAATCACCTCGACATCACGCTCGGTGCGCTCAACACGGGCGTGCTGATCTTCAGTAGTTTCACGATGGCTATGGCCGTCTACTTCACGCAGACCGGCAAGCCACGTCCGCAGGTCATCTGTCTCGTGCTGACGCTTTTACTTGGTTTGACGTTTCTCGGCATCAAGGCAGTTGAGTATCACGACAAGTACAACGATCACCTGATTCCCGGTCGCTTGATTCCGGGCCGACCGTTTGGTCCGGAAGTGGCGCAGGAAGGAGATCACGATCCTCACAAACTGCACCTGCTTCCGGGCGCCACCGTTCGACAGGTCGAGTTGTTCTACTGGATATACTTCGCGATGACCGGCATGCACGCGCTCCACATGATCATCGGCGCCGGCCTGCTGACGTTTCTGCTGATCTTTTCACTGAAAGGACGTTTCGATCCCGAATATCACAGTCCGGTCGAGGTAATCGGGCTTTACTGGCACTTCGTCGACATTATCTGGATCTTTCTGTTTCCGCTGCTCTACTTGCTTGGCCGTCACCTGGAGCACGTTTAGTTACGATGAGCGAACACATAGTTTCAGTCAGAGTTTACGTGACGATTTTCCTGCTGCTGTTGCTGGGTACCGGATTAACTGTTGCAGCGGCGTTTGTTGAGTTTCCGGGGAAACTGAATACGGTTGTCGCTTTGACTATCGCGGTCACGAAAGCAACGTTTGTCGTGCTCTATTTCATGCATCTGCGTTACAGCTCGCGACTGGTGTGGGTGATCGTCGCGTCCGCTCTGTTCTGGATGGCAATACTGTTCGCGCTGACGTTCAGCGACTACTTGACGCGCGGTTGGATTTCAGTTGGCTATTGAAGAGCCCTCACTCGCCGGGTTGCAGCGTAGTTTCCCGCACTTCAATCAAGCGCTTACAGGCAGGGCAGTTCAAACGAATGGTGGCGTCTGACGTTTTGATTGGCGCGCCACAGTATGGACAAGCGCCATCGACTTCGTTGTGATGGAAGAGGTCGCGCATCATAAAGACGGGAAGCACGAGGCCTGCGATGAGTAGCGGGATGCCAAAGATGAGACCGACAGTCGCGCCCTGGCCGAGCGTCAGGCTGATGACGAGGCCGGCAATGAAGAGTACCAGACCGATGACAATGCTGAACGAAAAGCTGTAGGCACTGTCGAAAGTACGGCCTGGTTTCGCAGCGTCTGGTCTATCGGAGTCCATCTTAAAGCCTCCTTGAGTTTGCAGGATGTTTGGGGAGATCGCTTCGGGCTCGGTAATTGACTTTTACTCCGGCGAGCTAAAGGTTGTCAATGTCTGATCCGGGCCTGTCTGCGTTAATCTGCGGCAAAATTTGCTTATGAGTACACAATTCGAAAGTTATCTTAAAAAACACGATGAAGAGGCGTGGTCTGCAGCGCTGACAACGATCTTGCGTTCGATTCACGAAGTCGATCGCAACGCGACGCAGATCTGGTTCTCGTTTTACCCGCTCTCTCTTTTCCAGGCTCTCGAGCAAGCTGAAGATCCGGAGAAGCTCGCGCAGCAGTTGCTGATGCAGGGTAATTTTCAGCTTAAGGACCAGATCGACTCGTCGCACACGTTCCTTTACGGTCATCGCTTCTGGCCGGAAGTGAAGACTGCGGTGCAAAACTATGCGCGGCAGTTTAATAACGCAGGTTCGCTCTCGGACGAGATTCTTTCAGTCGCCAAAGAAGCCGCCAAAGAAGCGAAGGTCGATCAATCGCTCGTCATCGGCATCACTGCGGTTGCGTTCATGACGATCAGGCAAGCGGGTTTGGATGCGTTTGAAGCTGCGTCCGGCAAGATGCTCATCGACAAGAAACATGCGCGCAAGTCTCCGGTCGAAGTTTTACGCGAACGTGCAGTCGATGACAGCCAGGGCTTCTTTGCTTTTCTCCGCACGGTCGACAAGAAGTGGACCGTCACATTTGACGAAAACGATGATCGCGCGAAGTACCGTTTGAATCATCTTCAGGATCTCGCGTGGGGCGCAGCCGACGATCGTTCTCGCAACTGGCGTGAGCTTGATCCGCGTCGCATCGAGGGACCGATACCGGTTGAGTGTCGCTCAGCTTCGTGTGGCACCTGTTGGGTTGGTGTTCTCGGCGGCGCTGAGAAACTCTCGGACGTTGCGGCGCGCGAAGGAAAGAAGATCAAAGAGTTTGGTTACGTTGAAACTTCGGAAGCGAAGCCTTTGATCCGTCTGGCTTGCCAGGCACAGGCGCAGGGCGCCGTCTCGATCGTGATTCCGCCGTGGAATGGAGTGTTCGGGAAGTATCTAAAACGGCTAAAAGAGTCATAGATGCAGACCGCCCTCCTCTACGCGCTCGCTGCCGCCGTGCTTTGGAGCACTGGCGGTCTGTTCATTAAATGGACTGAGCTTTCCGGGCTCGCGCTCTCCTGCTGGCGTTCATTCTTCGCGCTCCTCACCGTCGCCTTTTTCACACGGCATGAAGGATTTCGTCTGAACGGACTCACGGCGCTCGCGTCGCTGATCTATGCGGTGCTGTTGATTCTCTTTGTCATCGCAACCAAAACGACCACGGCTGCGAACGCGATCTTCCTCCAGTACACCGCGCCTGTGTACCTGTTGATTCTCGAACCGATAGTCTACAAAGAAAAGTTTCGTTCGCGTGATCTGATCACGGTGCTGATTTGTTTGGGTGGAATGGCGTTGTTCTTCGTGGGCCAACTCAGGCCGCAGGACGTCACCGGCAACCTCGTGGCACTCGCGTCGGGCTTGTGTTTTGCGGTTTATTTCCTGCTGTTACGACATCAGCGGGCGCGTGAAGTCAACCGTGCTTCATCAGTGATCTACGGCAACGCCGTGGCCGTGCTCATCACGTTGCCTTGGGGACTCGCGAGTCTTTCGACAATCACACGCCACGACCTCGCGGCTGTCGCCTATCTCGGTGTCGTCCAACTTGGGATTTCCTATACACTCTTCACTACCGCGATGGCGCGCGGCGTGAGGTCACTCGACGCAGGCATCGTTTGTTACGTCGAGCCCATACTCAATCCAATCCTGGTCTTCATCGTCCTCCATGAACGACCGTCAAGCTGGGCCGTTCTCGGCGGCGCCGTCATCGTCGCCGCCATCATCTGCCACATGCTTCTGAACCACAGATCCGCGGTTTATACCAACCAATACGGGTGACTGTCGTAGTACGTGGGTGAGCGGTCCGGATGGCGTTGCTTGAACTGCTGATAGCGCGTGAGCAGCTTTTTATAACGCTTGTCGGATGAGTGAACGCGTTTGTGCGGCATGGCGCGCAGGTGGTCTTCGATCTTGAGCATCTTGCGCGGTGAGAAGCGCCAGTCGTAGTCGCCTAGTTCATAAAGGTTCATGAGGCCGTAGCCTTTCAGCCTGCCGGAGAAGTCGACAAACGGATCGAAGTAACTCCACGCCAGATCGCGCAACGATCGATAGACGGGCTTACGTCCATGCAGCCCGAGATCGCGCGAACGTGCAATCGAACCCCACCGTCCATTTTCCTTGAAAACGAAGGTCACGTGGTCCAACAAATCCTGCGACTCGAGATCAAACAAGAGCGGCGGATAACCATGCTGTTCGAGTATGACCGCTGCACCGAGCGCGGCTTCGAGACAGTGGGCTTCGTTTCCTTTAATCAACTCGCGAAACGATTTCAACGTGCTGCCATTGTGCTCGCGATTGTACGCTAGCGCACTAAAGTAACGTTGCACTTTCGCTGGCGTGTTGAGTCGCTGAATCAGTTTCCATTCGGCATTTGTGAACTGTTCTTTGTCAGGGATCATGCGTCAATTTGTTCGACTTTGTTTACTGAGACGACAAAAGCCGTAGCTGCACTTGCCTGATTCAATCGCAAATGTCAGACTAGCTTGTCGCCTCTCAACTGCTGCATAACGCAGGTTGAGTTTAGCGCAAAATAAAAACTTCTTCTTTACCGATTGAAATTATTTCCAGCAATGAACCAGCAGGCTACAGCTTCACAAAGAACCCGCGCGGAACAAGAAACTGAAAATGAGGCAAACCGTTTGAGAGAACAGATCGACGCGGCTTTGGCTGCGGTTGCCGTCCGTTCGCCTGATGAGATCGAGTCGCTGCAATCCGTCGCCGATCGCATCGAACGAGCCGCACGCGATCTGTCGGATGCCTTGCGTCAACTCGCTCAGCAACGCAAGGTGCCCGAAATCTCCTGAACCAGGATTGGTCGTTTACATGGCTCTACTGAACTTCTTTGCTTTTTGAATGGAGACTTTTGATGGCTTCGATTCGCACTGCCAGCACGACTGAACACCTGGGACGAAAAAATACTTCATACGAATTAGATAACTACGGTATCAAAGAACCCGCCCGCGTCTACTGGAATCTCAACACACCTGAACTTTATGAAGAGATCGCGCGCCGCCGTGAAGGCGTCTTTTCAAATTACGGCGCGATTCTCGTCGATACCGGTGAATTCACTGGCCGCGCTGCGAAAGACAAAGCAATCGTGCGCGAATCGGACAGCGAAAATAAAGTTTTCTGGGGCGACGTCAACAAAGACTTTCCGCAAGAGAAGTTCAACGCACTGAAAGAGCGCATGATGGCTCATGCGAAAGGATGCGAGCTCTTTGTGCAGGACACGTTTGTCGGAGCTGATCCCAAGTATCGCTTGCCGATCAGAGTGATCGCTGAGTTGTCGTGGCACTCGCTGTTCGCGCGCACGATGTTTATCAGCAACAGCGGTGAAACCGAACCGCACAAACCCGAATTCACGATCATCAACTTCCCGAGCTTCCAGGCTGATCCACAACGCGACGGCACCAGGTCACCAACGTTCATCCTGATGGACTTCAGCCAGCGCCTCGTTTTGATCGGCGGAACATCTTACGCCGGCGAAACTAAGAAGAGCGCGTTCACGATCATGAATTACCTGCTGCCGCAACGTAACGTGATGAGCATGCACTGCTCGGCGAACGTCGGCGCCGCAGGCGACGTTGCGATCTTCTTCGGTCTTTCGGGAACGGGTAAGACAACGCTTTCCGCCGATCCTGAACGAAGACTGATTGGCGACGACGAGCATGGCTGGTCTGACGACGGCGTTTTCAACTTCGAGGGTGGTTGTTACGCGAAGGTGATCAAGTTGTCGGCAGAGGCTGAGCCTGACATCTATCGCACAACCAAGATGTTTGGAACGCTCCTCGAGAACGTTGTCTACGATCCGATTACTCGCCAGATCGATCTCGACGATCCTCGCAAAACCGAGAACACGCGCGCGTCGTATCCGTTAACCAGCATCAACAACATCGTTCCCGAAGGTCGCGCTGGTCATCCGCGCAATATCATCATGTTGACTGCTGATGCGTTTGGAGTGTTGCCGCCGGTCGCGCGTCTCTCGCCGGAACAGGCGATGTATCACTTCCTTTCCGGGTACACGGCGAAAGTTGCCGGCACTGAAAAAGGAATCAAGGAACCCGAAGCAACTTTCTCGACCTGTTTTGGAGCGCCGTTCATGGTGCTGCATCCCGGCGTTTACGCGGATCTGCTCGGTAAGCAAATGGCGCGTCACAACGCGGCGTGCTGGTTGGTTAACACTGGTTGGAGCGGTGGTCCATACGGCGTGGGCAAGCGAATGAAGATCGGTTACACACGCGCGATGATTCGCGCGATTCTCAACGGCTCGCTCGCGAAAACCGCGACCACGCCGGATCCGATCTTCGGAGTGAATGTTCCGGTTTCATGTCCTGAGGTGCCCGCTGAAGTGCTGCAACCGCGCAACACGTGGGAAGACAAAGACGCTTACGACCGCCAGGCAAAGGATCTCGCGCGCAGGTTCAACGAGAATTTCAAGAAGTACGAAGCGGGCGTGTCTGAAGCGGTGAGGGCCGTCGCTCCAAAAGCTTAAGCCGCGGATAACGCGTAAGAAAAATGCGGATTTATGTTCGCGCGTTACCCTGGTGGCCAATTCATCGGGCGGCCGCCGAGCACGTGGACGTGCAGATGAAATACTGATTGCCCCGCACCCTCACCGGTATTGATTACCGTTCGATATCCACTTTCCTCATGACCCATGTCATTGGCCACGCGCGCTGCGACACGCAGCAGGTGTCCAAGCACTCCTTCATCCTTCTGCGTCGCATCATTCAATGACTCGATATGCTCGCGCGGAACCACGAGCACATGCGTCGGCGCCTGCGGATTGATATCGCGAATCACCACACAACGATCGTCCTGGTGAACAAACTCGGCCGGAATCGTTCCCGCGACGATCTTGCAAAACAGACAACTCTCCTCCGTCATTCCATTCCTCCCTGCTGACTAAACTGGCTCGAGAATTGGCGCCGTCACCACCGGCGAAACGATCCGCTCAATATCAGCACCAACTGCGCGCAACTTCGCTTCGATTTTTTCATAACCGCGGTCGATATGGTAAACGCGATCGATCAACGTCTCGCCATTCGCAATCAGTCCCGCCAGCACGAGCGAGGCCGAGGCGCGCAGATCTGAAGCGATAACGCGCGCGCCGTTGAGCACTGTTGGACCATCAACGATCGCCGACCGCCCGTCGATGTGTATCTGCGCTCCCATACGCTGAAGCTCAGAAGCGTGCATGAAGCGATTCTCAAAAACAGTCTCGACGATTTCCGAACGCCCGCGCGCCTGCGTCATCAGCACCATGTACTGCGCTTGCATGTCGGTGGGAAACTGCGGATAAGGCTCCGTGGTTACGTTGCCGGCCTTTAGACCGTCGGGACAGCTGACTTCGAGCGTCGTCGGATTTACTTCCTTTATCGCTACGCCGACAGACCTCAGCTTTTCAATCACACTGCTCAGATGATCGGGACGACAGTCTTTGATTTCGAGGTGTCCCTGTGTCAGGCCGGCCGCGACGATGAAGGTGCCGGTTTCGATACGATCGGGAATGATGGTGTGTTCGGCGCCGCTGAGTGATTCCACTCCTTCGATCTGAATCGTCTCGGATCCGGCGCCGTTGACGCGCGCGCCCATCTTGTTGAGCAGGTCAGCGAGGTCCACGATTTCGGGTTCGCGCGCTGCGTTGTAAATCGTGGTGACGCCGCGAGCGAGCGTCGCGGCCATCATCAGGTTCTCAGTGCCGGTGACAGTGACTTTAGCAAATTCAATCTCCGCACCGCGCAAACGTCCATCGCTCGGCGCGCGTGCGACGACGTTTCCCGATTCGAGTTTTACTTCCGCGCCAAATTTCTCGAAGCCCGCGAGGTGTAAGTCGATGGGGCGCGTGCCGATCGCGCAACCGCCCGGCAGTGACACCTTCGCCTTGCCGAAACGCGTCAGCAGTGGTCCAAGCGCCAAGACGGACGCGCGCATCGTCTTCACAAGTTCGTAAGGCGCTTCGAAGAGTTCGACATGTGCGGCGCTGATCTTGTGGGTCCGGAGTTCAGGAGTCAGGACGGTGGCGCCGATGTCTTCGAGCAGACGTCGCTGCGTGATGATGTCGCGAACGTAGGGAATGTTATGGAGCGTGACGGTTTCGGGCGTGAGCAGCGCCGCGGCCATGCACGGCAGGGCTGAATTTTTAGCGCCACTAATTGAGACTCTGCCGTGAAGTGGGCGGCCACCCGAGATACGAAACTTGTCCACGATGCCGGACAGAGTAACAGATTTTCGCCACAGATTTACGCAGAAAAACGCGAATCAGAAACCCTTCTTCTGATTCGCATTTTTCTACGTAATCTGCGGCTAAATTTTACTCGTTCGCGGTGAGGCGTTTGAGATGAACACCGCCATTCGTAGTCATTGCCTTGACCAACGGACCGCCGGAGCCGAGATCAAATGCAACCTGCTTTGTCAGCCGCCCTTGCACGTTCACCGGAAAATCAACGCTGATACCTCCGTTGACCGTTCCGGTTTCCAGATGCGCCGAGTAGTTCTCCGGCACCGACATCATTACGCCGCCATTCGTCGTGCTGACATCGAGACTCTCGCCCTCCCATCGATCACCGCTGAGTTCAATAACCAAACCGCCGTTCGTCGTCGAGCCGTGCACCGCTCCACCGACGCGCTTGAGCACTACGCCACCGTTCAGAGCCGTGAAGTCGATGCGGCCATTCACATCGGCAATCGCGATACCGCCGTTCTGCGTCTCGACGGAAAGATCAGCGCGCCGCGGCACGAACACTTCGTAGCTGACGCTCCATTGATAATCTTTGCGACCTTCAGGACCACTCGCATGGATCTTCGCACCGCTTGTTTCGACGTTTATCTGGCCATTGAGCGCTTTCGCTTCCTCGGCAGTCGGCGCAGCGGTTTGCACACGCGCACGCACCAGCACATGGTTCTGGTCCCAACCTTTGACTGAGACGCCTCCGTTACGGCGGCCGTCGATGGCGATCGTGCCGCCGGTCGGCGCAAGCGTCTGCTCTCGAATCTCGCAGTTGCTGACCAGCCGGTCGTTGTTCCAACTGTTCTCGTTACAAGTTAACGACCCGTTCTTTTCTTTAATTTTCTCTTTTTGAGCAAAGACGGCGATGCCGGTGAAAGTCACGAGTGCTGCGATCAGCACAATTCGGCCTAAGAACCTGTACATGGTTTCAATCTCCTTACAAATGTCTGGGGTTATCTTTAGTTGCTACGCTTTTTCGCGGCTCTGAAGTCTAAACACCGCTGTGACGCAGCTTGTGGCAGGTTATTTATCGCTTACGCAGAACGACTATGCGCGGAATGCACTGCAAATCCGGGCGAACTTCGAGCAACTCCCAGACATTCGCGTCGATAAGCTGTTGTACTGCCTCGCCCTGGTCAAAACCGATTTCCATGATCAGGTGACCGTGCTGTTTGAGAAATGCAGGCGCCTCCTGAATCAGGCGGCGGATGATACTGAGTCCATCCGGTCCCGGAGACAACGCCACGAGTGGTTCGTGATCGCGCACCTCGCGTTGTAATCCAGCGAGAACGCCGGCTGAGACGTACGGCGGATTTGAAACTATGAGATCAAACTCACGCGGTTCGAGCGAGTCGAAGCAATCAGAAACGACAAACTCCGCGCGATCTGCGACGGAAAGTTTTTCGGCATTGAACTTCGCTACTTCAAGCGCCGCCGGCGACTTGTCAACGCCGATCGCACGGGCATTATTCAGTTCGCACAACAACGTGATCGCGATGCAACCAGATCCGGTGCCCACGTCGCAAATCAAACTTGCCGCACGATCTAGTTCCAGCACCGCTTCGACGAGCAACTCCGTTTCCGGACGGGGGATCAACACGTCAGGCGTTACGCGGAACTCGCGACCGAAAAAATCCTGCACACCAGTAATGTATTGCAACGGCTCGCCCGCGGCGCGTCGCTCAACAACGCCGCGATACTGGTCTACCTGATCATCGTTAAGTACGTCTTCCGCGTGACTGATGAGGAACGTTCGATCTTTTCCGATAACAAAAGACAACAAGGAGCCAGCTTCTCGACGTGCTTCAGGCACGCCCGCGTGCTCCAGCATCTGCGATGCTTCTCTGAGAACCTCAGCAATCGAGTTCATTTTGGGAAAAGACTCCAAATTCAATCTTTACTCTTAACATAAGAACGAGTCTCGTTCCTCCCGTGACGTCAGGAACCCCCGGCCGCCAAATCAGCTCCGGGGGTTTCGGCGTAATAGGACCGGAGTTTAACAACGTTTGGCGCGAGGTGGCCGTGGGTAAGCTGTCCAAAAGCTTTCTGTTGTTCGCACTCAACTTGCTCGACGCGCAACTCACGCTTCTCTGGATTCGCCTGAACGTCGCCTCCGAGGGAAACACACTCATGGCTCGCGTTCTCGAACATGGCGAGCTCACCTTCCTCGGCGCCAAGGTCGCCATCGGCGCGATTGCCGCTTACATCCTTTACCGCTGCGCTCACCTTCCGCTCGCCCGCCATGGTCTAACGGCTGTGCTCGCGGTCTATGTGGCGTTAATGCTCGTCCACGCTGCGACAGGCTGCGCCGCGCTCGGCTGGCAAGGTCCCGTCATCCTGCTCGGCTATCTCGGGAAGCTTTCGAACGCCGTCCTTTCGCTATTCATTTAATAGCAAATTCGCGAAAACGAAACTCGCCCGAAGCCTTGTGCGTTGATACAATCGTCTCTCGCAACGGCTATCGTTCTGAAAGCATCCAAAAACCGATGTTGGCAACCCACCAAAAATCGATTTTTTCATAGAGAGGGAAGAGTTTTATGTACAAACTTTCCGCACGCCAGATTTTATTGATTGCACTTATCTCGGGTCTATTCGCCGCCGGCGTAGTTGTTTTTATCGATCGCATTTACAACCGTTTCCAACCGTCGGGCGCAGCGTTTTCCGAAGTTCTTCCCGCTGGAATCACTGATCCCACCACCGCGAGCGACGAACAGAACAATATCGAGGTTTATCGCACGCTCAGTCCGGGCGTCGTATTCATTCACTCAACTTCCTACGCGCAGGATTTCTTTGGTTTCGTCGAACCGCAGGAGGGTTCGGGTTCGGGTTCGATCCTGGACCAGCAGGGAAATATCCTGACGAACTATCACGTCATCGAAGGGGCGCAAAAACTTTCCGTCAGCATGGGTGGTCAGAAGGATTATCCGGCAGTCGTTGTGGGCGGTGATCCTGACACGGACCTCGCGGTCATTCGTTTGACTCAAAAACCGGCTGGTCCATTAACAGTCGTGCCGCTCGGTGATTCCGACAAGCTCGTCGTCGGCATGAAAGTTCTCGCGATCGGTAATCCTTTCGGTCTCGATCGAACACTCACGACCGGCGTGATCAGCGGTCTGCAACGTCCGATTCGCGCGCGCAACAACCGCCTGATCGAAGGCGCGATTCAAACTGACGCTTCGATCAATCCCGGTAACTCGGGTGGTCCATTGCTCGACTCGCACGGACGGATGATCGGAATCAATTCTCAGATCCTTTCGCCATCAGGCAGTTCCGCAGGTGTGGGATTCGCAGTTCCGGTGAATATCGCGAAACGAATTGTACCGCAGTTGTTGGACAGCGGCCGCGTTCGTCGTCCCAAGCTCGGCATTAGCACGCGCGACGTCGCTCCGTTTCGTAACCAGGTCGACTTGCCGGTTTCTGACGGTGTGCTCATCATTAACGTCGCTCGAGGAAGCGGCGCCGCGAATGCCGGCCTGCGTGGAATGCAGCAGACCGAAATGGGCGACGTCGAGCTGGGCGACATCATCGTGGGTATCGACAACGACAAGGTTACAAATTCAGACGATCTGTTCCGAATACTCGATAAGCATCAGATTGGCGAAACGGTTCAGGTTCAGATTTGGCGCGACGGTAAACGAATGTCAGTACCGGTGCGCCTGATGGAATCAGCTGACTCGCGGCGCTGATCCGGTGCCATCTCAGGTCCTATGCACCAGACGACCCATTTTTTCAATTTGGGATATGGCTGGCTCTGTAAACACTGCAGCGCAGAGGACGCTGAGCGCAAACATCAGCATCGGGATTCACAGCCCGCTCCTGGGCCGGCGCTGGCGAGATGGGTTGAACAAGACCATTGGCAGGGCCTCGTCTGCCCACGCTGCCGTATCTCCGAAAGTTTAAGCCGCAGATGAACGCGGAAAAATCCGGATTTTCTATCTGCGTTCATCCGCGGCCAAACTCACTCTCGTAATCCCTCAAGCTGCGCGTGATCACGTCGTGCGCTTCCGTGCGATCGTAAACGTCCACGATCTCAACCTTCTTGTCCTCGTCGTTCGGCAGTTGCTTGTAACTGAGAAAATAGTGCTTCAGACGATCGATCAATCCGTGCGGCACATCGCGCACTTCCTCGATTTTCCCGTAAGCAAGATCGTTTTCGAGGACCGCGATGATCTTGTCGTCAGCCTGATTGCCGTCAATCATGCGCAGCCCGCCAATCGGTCGCGCGTGCAGAAAGAACCCGCCGTAAGCAAACGTCTTTTCCGACAACACGCAAATATCCATCGGATCTTTGTCGCCCTCGATACCGCTGCGACCGGTGCGTAACTCGCACAACTCGCCGACTTCGCCACCGCAGTAAGTCTGCGGAATGAAACCGTAAAGCGTGGGCGACATCGACGAGAAGCGCTGCGGCCGATCTACACGCAGGTGGCCGGACCACTTATCAAGCTCGTATTTCACGGGGTCAGTGGGAACGATTTCGATGTAGGCGTTGACGAGCTCGGGCGTTCGCGGGCCCGAGGTCACGCCGTGCCACGGATGCGCCTGGAAGAGTTGTTTGTTCATCAGCCGATGATAAAATGCAGCCAGTCCGAAACCAAATCTCCGATGGCTGCCAGCGCTGAAATCATCACGAAACCGGTCGAGAGCGCGATTTCTTTGCGTTGGATTATCAGCGCGTGGGACGACTCGATCTGGTTTATCGGCTCGGTCGTGTCGAGCTACGTTTTGCTCGTTCTTTACGTGTGGGGAACGCTGCCGTTGATTCCGATGGTGGCGTTCTGGGCGATTCTGATCGACGCGCCACACGTGTTCGGAACGTTCTCGCGCACGTACTTCGATCGCACCGAACGCCGGAATCGCGCGCGTCTCTTGTGGGGTTCGTTGCTGTTCTTTGCGATTGGACCTGTGTTGGTGCTTGCGGGGTTTGGGTTCGTGTTTTTGTTTGTGGCGGCGTTGTGGGCTTATTACCATCTCGTCAAACAGCACTACGGCTTCATGGTGCTTTACAAGAAGAAGAACGGCGATCTTGCGCGAGTCGATAACGTGCTCGATCGCGCGCTGCTTCTCTTCGCTTTCAACTATCCGTTTGTTGAGTTTATCGCGCGCGATCCGGAGGCGATGGCGCGCGTGCCGGCGCTGTTGCGAAGCGGTGTGAACGGCTTTGCGAAGTTATTACTCGCGGGAACGATCTTGAGCTTCGTTGTCTGGTTGGGCCGGCAAGTTCAACGTGCGATTGTTGGCGAGCCGTTGGACGTGCCGAAGTATTTGTTGCTGGCAGCGGCGATCCCGATGCACTGGATCGTTCTGCTGACGCCGATGCCTCACAAGCCGATCGCGATCGTCGCGATACTGACGATCTATCACAACTTTCAGTATCACCGGCTCATCTGGTTTCATAATCAGAAGTACACGAATGCGCGTGAGAAGTACGGCGCGGCTGAGTTGATTAGCCGGCGGTTACTTTTCTACATCGCATTCGGGATCTTGTTTGGAATCATCTACCAAGGCCCGCGACAGATCCTCGGCTATCTCGGGTTGCAGAACGCGGCGCAACCTCTGACGCTTCAACTCGGGATCTCATTTCTGTGGGGATACGCGTTTATCCATTACTACCTGGATTCGAAGATTTGGAGAGTTAGAAGGGACCCGTCGGTTAGTAAGGCGTTGAAAATTTAGCCGCAGATTTATGCGGATAACGCGGATCTAATCCTCCCCGTGTTCGTCGCCGTTGAAATGCAGCACGGTTGATTCTTCGTCGATCACGGTTTCCAGGTGCACCGGGCGACCCCAGAGCGTGTGGACGTGCTCGAGGGCTTTGCGCGCGTAGCGCATGTCGAGCTCGGTGCCTTCGTAGCGATGCTTCATGAAAAGCTCGCGGTTGCCGTTGTAGTCACCATCAACAACTTCCAGGTACGGAAAACCGAAGTTCGTCATGTTTGAAACGAGCTGGTCGCGCACTTTCTCCCAGCGCTTCTCGGTGATGGTCCACTCCTCTTCGTCCACCAGCTCAAACACAAACAGGTCCAACTCTTCACACAATTCTTCAGTCAGGTAGTTGCGCAAAAACGAAACGTCGTTGTCGAGCTCGCGCACCTCGAAGATCTTCTCGCGCCCTTCATTGCCACGACGCCCAAACTTCTCACGCTCTTCCTGCGACGGCTCGTTCCAGCGGCGCTCGATGTCCTCGTAGATCTTATAGCCGAGGTAGTAAGGATTGAGTTGACCTTTCTGCGGCGACACCACACCCGAGTGCAGATTCGCAAACTCGATGTGGTCGTTGTCACTGAGATCAAGCTCGCGCATGATGCGCGCGTGCCAGATGCTGGCCCAACCCTCATTCATAATCTTCGTCTGCATCTGTGGCACGAAATACTCCATCTCCTCGTGAACCATCGCAATCACGTCGCGTTGCCAGCCGGCGAGCGAGGGTGAGTTTTTCATGAGATAGAAGAGCAGATCTTTTTCCGGCAGACGTTCGCGTGGCTTTTCATCATCTCTCTTGTCTTCAGCCTTTGCTTGCATCTCGGATTTATCGAGGTGCCAGAGATCGTCGTACCGTCCATCTTTAGGACGCTGTTCGGCGCGCCGCTTCTCTTCCGCGACCGGAATCTCGCGTTTGATGAAGAAATACGGATCGATGTGCTCTTCGATCGCGAGCACGGCATCGAGAAATCTCTCGACCGTCTTGCGACCGTGGCGGAATTCGTACTCCATCATCCGTTGCGCATGGGTGGAGACACTCTCGACCATGCGACGATTCGTCTTCGAGAAGTACGTGTTGTTCTTGAAGAAATCGACGTGCCCAAGCACGTGCGCAATCACCATCTTGTTCTGGATCGGACTATTCGTCTCCAGCAGGAAGCCGTACGAAGGATTGGTATTGATCACGACTTCGTAGATCTTCGACAGACCGAAGTCGTACATCGTCTTCATGCGGTGGTAAGTTTTACCGAACGTCCAGTGAGAATAACGCCCTGGCAAAGCATACGAGCCAACTTCATACATCACAGTCGCGGGCACTATCTCGAAATTGGTCGGATACGGATCGAGACCAAATCGTCGAGCCACTTCCCAGATCTGCTCGACCGCTTTCTCCAGCTCTTTGATCTCTTTGTCTTCCATACTGTTTTTAGCCGCAGATGAACGCAGATTAACGCCGATCTGCGCGTTAATCCGTGGCTAGATCTCTTTTGCCGAAAAACTGCTTCAGCGCAGGGTAAACGTCTTCCTTGTCGTCAATCCGCACACCCACGAATCGATCTTTATTCTGCAAACGATCGCCGAAGATCGACAGCAGCGCACCTGACGAGCGGCGGTAACTCGATGAGCCCTCCTCGCCAATCTCACCGTAACCAAACAGGTTGCAGGTCGCGATCAACTCATCCGCCAAACGCACTGCTTCTTCATTATCGGAGTAGTAGTTGTCGCCGTCAGAAAAGTGAAACGGGTAGATGTTCCAATCCGACGGGTGATAGCGCTGGTTAATAACGTCGAGCGCGAGCTGATAAGCCGAAGAAACGACCGTTCCACCCGACTCTCCCTGCGTGAAAAAC
>DATDFT010000344.1:0-12008 GCA_036522475.1 Pyrinomonadaceae bacterium
GCCAGCAAAGTGAGATAAGTCCTTCCGGCAGCAGCCGGTCAACTTGTTCCGGTGAAAGTCCCTTGAGTGCGATCTTCTGCATTCGTTCTCCAAGCAAAAATACTCTGTGCCCGCGGAGTTAAATCATTCTAACGCAGCGGGCGCTGCGGTTTGCAAAAAGCGGCCACCAAAACGCACATCAGTCACAAAAGAGGAAATTCATTTTCTGTGTCTTTTGTGCATTTTTGCGGCCATTTTCCGGCCAACCCCACCATCCGACTGTGGCCGGTACGGTGCTGTCCTGTGGCCGGTAGCGTTAGTTTCGAAGCCCCCCTTCCATACGATCTTCGCGTTTTAAGTAGGGGCACATGGAGCCCGAATTTGCGGTCGCCTTAAAAGGCGGAGAGGACAGTATGCAAGTCAATTTGCGCAATCTGTGTTTTGCTTTGATCGCAGTAGCGATCATTTTTAGGTCTGGTTACGCCCAGCACCAGGAGGAAGATAAAACGCTGGCGCCTTATTTCGTAGTTCAGGGAGACCCCAGCGTCGATCAACTACCGCTCAAAGACACTCAAGTCGATATCTCAGTTTCAGGTGTTATTGCCGACGTCAAAGTCCGGCAAATCTATCGCAACGAAGGTTCACGTCCGATTAATGCTTCGTACGTCTTTCCCGCATCCACGCGCGCTGCGGTTTACGCGATGCGAATGCAGATCGGTAACGAGATCATCATCGCGAAAATCAAGGAACGCGAAAAGGCCAAAGAAGATTTCGAGAAAGCCAAAGAGGAAGGGAAGAGCGCATCGCTGCTCGAACAGGAGCGGCCGAACGTTTTCTCGATGAGCCTGGCCAATCTCATGCCGCAGGAACAGGTTGAGATCACACTCAACTATACCGAGCTCCTGATCCCAACCGACAACGTTTACGAACTCGTGTTTCCAACCGTTGTTGGACCACGCTACGCATCAGCACAGGACGGCAACAAGAAACGAGACGACAACTTTGTCCGGACGCCTTACTTGCACCAGGGGCAAGAGTCGCCAAGTGCGTTGCACCTCTCGACGCGCATCTCGGCCGGCGTTCCGATCTACGATCTGTCATGCCCCTCGCACCAGATCATTCCCCAATGGCAGAGCCAGGGTGGCGCGCGTTTCACGCTTGACGATTCGAACCCGTTTCAAGGCAATCGCGACTTCGTCGTCAAGTATCGCTTAGCCGGCGATCAGATCGCCTCCGGCCTGCTGCTGTTCCAGGGCACGGACGAGAACTTCTTTCTCTACATGGCCCAACCGCCGGCACGCGTAAACGCCGACGCGATTCCGCCGCGTGAGTACATCTTCGTGGTGGATGTCTCGGGCTCGATGGACGGCTTTCCGCTGAACACGTCCAAGCGGCTCCTTAAAGATTTGATCGGCAACCTGCGACCGACCGACTTATTCAACGTCGTTCTTTTTGCGGGTGATGCCGCAGTGCTCTCGCCCGAGTCGCTGCAAGCGAATCCGCAGAATATCGCAAAGGCGATCGGACTGATAGAACAACAGAGAGGCGCTGGTGGAACCGAATTGCTGCCGGCGATAAAGCAAGCGATGGCTCTCCCGCGACAGGAAGGTATCTCGCGCAGCGTCGTGCTGGTGACTGACGGTTACGTTTCCGGTGAGCAGGGTGTATTCGAGCACATCCGCGCGAACCTGAATCAATCGAACGTGTTCGCGTTCGGCATCGGTGGATCGGTAAATCGCTATCTTATCGAAGGTGTCGCGAAGGCCGGCATGGGCGAGCCGTTTATCGTCGAGAATGAAAACGAAGCCGGCAAGGTCGCAGCGAAGTTTCGCGAGTACATTCAGACGCCGGTGCTGACTGATATCCACGTTCGCTCGATCGGTTTCGACACTTACGACGTCAATCCGTTGAACTTCCCGGATCTGTTCGCGCAGCGTCCGATCATTCTCTTCGGCAAGTGGCGTGGTCCAATCACCGGAACTATCGAACTCACCGGCAAGACCGGCCAGGGCGACTTCGTGAGCCGCTTCGACGTATCAAACAGTCAACCTGATGAAGTCAACAGTGCGCTGCGTTACTTGTGGGCGCGCTCGCGAATCGCGGAGCTGTCTGATTACGGCTCGTCGGACGTTTCGGATGAAGATGCGAAACAGATAACCGCGCTCGGTTTGAAGTACAACCTGCTGACGCAATTCACGTCGTTCATCGCAGTACGTGAAGTGGTGACGAACCCGTCCGGTTCGGCAGAGGATGTAAAGCAGCCATTGCCGTTGCCGATACACGTGAGTGAGTTGGCTGTAAGTGGGGAAGAAGTCGGAAGCGAACCCGAGCTCGTGTGGTTAATGGTGGGCTCACTGCTGCTGGCTACGATCATGATCCTGCGAAGGAAGCGATGGGCTTTATGAGTCGCAAGTTAATCTGGAGCGCACAGCTAACGCTGGTGTTGCTGTGCGCCCTGGCGCTCAAGTTTTATTACTCAAACGCGACGGCTGATGAGTTGTTATGGATACTTGCGCCGACGACATCGCTGGTTGAATTGCTGAGCGGCCGGTCGTTCGCGTTTGAGTCGTACACGGGATACGTGAGCAGCGATCACAGGTTCGTGATCGCTGTGCCGTGTGCCGGCGTCAACTTCCTGATCACGGCGTTTCTGATGCTCGGGTTAAGACATTTGTGGCGCGACCGGTTTCAGACGGTTAGCTGGACGTTTCTTCCGATCACCTCGGTCCTTGCTTATGTGGCGACACTGATCGCAAACACGACGCGGATTACTATTGCGCTGGAGATGCAGCGACGTTCAGTGGATGTTGACGGGCTCAGTGGCAATCAACTGCACCGGCTGGAAGGCATTGTCGTCTATTTCGGGTTTCTGCTTTTGCTGTTCATGTTGAGCGAGCGCCTGGAAGCCGCGAAGACGCGCACGGCGTTGCTCTTTCCGCTCGGCATTTACTACGCCACAACGTTAGGCATCCCATTGCTCAACGGTTCCTATCGACAAGGCATGCCCTTCTGGGAACACTTCGTTTTCGTCCTGGTGCTCCCATTGATAGTCGTGATCCCTTTTCTGTTTTTGGTGCCTTTTTGTGGCAAATGGTTAAGGCGGACGAATCACGAACCCGCGTAGCGGCGGACCATGCGCGTGCAGAAGTCGGCATACTCCTCGACGTGACGCGGTGCGCTCGTGTGATGCGGGTTGATGCCTTTCGACTCGGGCGTGAAACAGAACGTCAACGTGACGTCGAAAGGCTCGAGCGCCGTCATCATCCGGTCAAACCACACTTCGTAATCCGGTCGCTCCGTGTCGGACCAACTCAATCCCGTGCGCAGGTACTTCACTCCCAAACGCCGCAACCACGCGACCGCATCATCGAGCCGGTGATCCTCAAAATGAAACCACTGGCAAACACCGAGCTCCGGCGTGTAATCCGCAAACTGCCACAGCGCTCGCTTCGGCATTCCGTGTTCATCAAGCAACCCCATGTGAAAGTGACGGTAGTACGCCGAACCTTCAGCTTCACGATGCCGCGTCGTTGCCGGCCACGCACTCGGAAGATCGTAAAGACTGTACCAATGAATTCGCGGCACAGACCCGATCAACAACTCCGCGGAACGACGCAAGCCAAACTCCTGAACCTCTTCGGCCCCGAACGTTGACGCGCCAACTTCCGAAATCCAGATCGGCAACGACGTCGCTTCACGAATCTCGCGGATCTTGTCCGGCCACTCGTGGATGGACCAGTGGTTCCAGTCGAGCGGAAAGCCATGCAACGCGACAATGTCGAGCACATTCAACACGCCTTGTGCGTCCATGTTGCGTATAAAACCAGGATCAATCGGCGAAATCCCACCGAGCACCCGCAGCAGGTTTGGGTTTTCCGCGCGCACTGCCTCGGCGGCAAGCTTCACCATCGCCGCAAACCTGGTCCAACCGGGATCCACTTCAAAATCCCAGTGGGATTTATTGTTCGGCTCGTTCCAGAACATGACGGCTTCGATCATCGCGTAATCTCCCGCAACTCTTTCCTCGGATCGATCGGGCCAGTCAACTTGGCACGCCGGCAAACAAAGACCTCAGGTTCAGGATGGTCCAGGATCTCAAAACCCGCGCCGCGCAGCATCGCCTCAAAACAAGACTGATTCGGAATCCACCAGTTTGTCGGGTCGTTCGCAAAGCGCTGCTCGACGAAGTACAGACGTGGAAACTTCTGATCCTTGAACACGTCTTCTTCCCAGAAAGGGAAGTCCGGCGGGAAGTCACCGCTCGCGCGAGAACCGCGTACCATCGATTGGGCAACGAACAAGTCAGCAACGACGTGTTCGCGAAGCAGATCCAGTGCGAGCAACGGATGTCGCAGGTGATACAACACGCCCATGAACAGCACGAGATCAAACCGCTCCCTTAGATCGGCAACGCGATAGACGGATAAATTGCGAAATTCGATCTCCATCTCGCTCACCTTCGCCGCAAAGCGTGCCTGATCTAAATATTTTTCGTCAGTGTCGACGCCCACAACGCGTTCAGCACCGCGTCTCTTCATCTGAATCGAGTAAAACCCCGCGTTGCAACCAACGTCGAGCACCGACTTGCCTGACAAGTCCGCGGGAATCGCGTGGGCAAAGCGTTGCCATTTGACTTCCGGATAGTTGCCGAGGAAATGGTCGGGCGCAGTTTTCACGCCGCGCAGATCGAGGTTGTGAAACCACTGGCCCAACTCCGCCACGCGCCGGCGAATCTCGTCTTCGGTTAGTGATGCTTTTTTCTCCAGGGCCTTCATTTCAATAGCGCCTTTAGACAGGATTCACAAGATTCATCCTGTAAATCATGTACATCCAGTAAATCATGGACTAACTACCTCTCGCATGCAGCCACTCTGCACTTCACCCAGCACGCGCATCGCTTCGCGATACCCATTCAACGTGCCCACATCGACGTACACTTCACCGGCCATGACAGCATGTGCCTCACCGCCTTCAGCCAGAAATGCATTAACCAGCGACCCGATGTACTCGTCACGACGATCGCGTTCGCACCACAACGCGTGAAGCTCGTGCAACACCGAACCCGGCATCTTGAACGCTCCCCACACCCACGACGAGCCGGCATCTCGCTTCTTCACGTCGATGCGAAGAACGCGCCCGTTTGCGTCAGTAACCACTGCGTCGAAGAACTCCGGATGCTCCACCGGAAAAACAAGGAACGACAGTCGATCGTCAGGCAACGCGCAGAAACCATCTTCGGGAAACCAGATCGTGTCAGGCAGTCCAATCACGACGACCTCATGACGATCGATAAACGGAAGCGCGCGAAAGATCGCGTCGCACAGACCAACGGCAATAGGTTGGACCGTGTAACAAAGCGTTGCCGGACCAATCTCGCCACCGAAGTACTCGAAGATGTCGGACTTTCCGGGTGAGACGACGAAACAGATTTTACTCGCGCCGCCTTTGATCATTCTTTCGACGAGATACTCACTGACCGCGCGCGGACGTTCGCTGCCGTTGTCAGTGCGGCTGCCGACCGGCAACAGCTCTTTCGAAAACGCGAGTGGCTGAATGCGGCTGCCAATGCCCGCCGCCGGCACGATTCCCCACATGGTTCAAACCTCTGCAACCATCTGTTGTCGATTAAAGTTCTCGATCACGGGCGCGCTGAGCGCCGCGTTGAAGTGTTGTTCCAACTCACTCGCGCGATGAGCGGCAGTGTGCGACTCAAGCACGCGTTGTCGACCGGCTCGAGCGATGCTCACGAGCTCTGCGTCCGAAAGTTGCATCGCAGCGATCACGTCATCAGTATCGCGGGCAACGAGAATCTCCACGCCAGGTTCGAAAAACGTATCGAGCCCGGCCCACTCGTCCGACACGATTGCAACGCCGCACGCCGCAGCCTCGAAGAGACGTCCCGACGGGCAGTAGCCCATGCGCGCCATGGCGCCGCGCGTGACGTTGAGTGTCAACGGCGACGAGCAGAAGAAACTCGCATGGGCTGAAGGCGCGACGTGCTGTACATACCAGATGTTTTGCTGCCAGGGGAAATCGTTCGGATACTTCGAACCGCCGACGAGGAAGCGTCGATGCGGAGATCGACGCGCGACTTGAATGAATAAACTATCGAGCAGTTGCTGCCGATCGGGAGCGTAAGTCCCGAGATACGAGAGATCGGCTTGATAGACCGCACGCGCGGGCGCCGGGTGATGAACGTCCGTATCGACGCTGCCAAACAGCGGCGCAACACGGCTCGCGTCGAGCTGGTCGCGAAGAGCAGTGAGGGCAACGCCGCCTGTGTAACTCAGCACGAGATCGAAGTCAGCGAGCTTGCGCGGACCGATATAGGCGAGTTGCTCACCTTTCTGCAATGCCTCGAGTGTGACCGGTGTATCGAGATCGTAGAAGACGCTGAGGTTGACGTTCGCTGAGGCTACCAGCTCGGTAGCGTCGATACCGTCGGGACAATACGAGGTGACAACCGCAACGTCAGATTCTGCAACTACGCGACGCGCAATCGGGGCGACGTTGGACCAATCGTCATAAAGATGCAGCTTGACGCCAGGCATCTCGACCAGATCGCGATGCGCAGCGTAGTAAGGTACGTCGCGTTCGAAAAAATCGACGCGATGCCCGCGCGTGGTCAGGGCCTTGAACAGCCCGCGCAACAAGGTCGCGTGGCCATTACCCCACGACGAGCTGATTGTCAGACCGAAGAAAGCGATCTTCATTTATCGTTCAGAAAATCCGTTTAATCTGTGCACGATGACGCTGACTGAGCACGGCGAGATCTCGATACAGTCGATCAGATCGATCGACGTCGCGGCAAAGAAAGCGACCGCCACCCTGATTGGATCCATGTGCGAGACGAGTGCGACGCGTTCGTCGCTGTGTTCACGCGAAAGCCTGTCGATCTCTTTCACAACCCTGTTCTGCACTTCGAGAAACGACTCACCGCCGGGAACGCTCGTCGTGCTGCGACGGCTGTTGAAGTGACGCCAACGTTCGTCACCATGAAGCTGCTCAAACGTCTTTCCACTCCATTCTCCATAATCAATCTCGTTCAGCGCCGCGTTTCTCCTGACCTCGAGATTCATCGGCGAGGCGAGCGCGTCCGCGGTCTCGAGGGCGCGCTCGAGCGGACTGCTGTAAACCGCGTCGAACCGCATTCCCTCGCACGTTTTCGCCAACTGCTGTGCCTGAAGTTTTCCTTCCTCGTTGAGACAAATGCCGGGGGTGCGGCCCCAGAGTGTCTGGCCCAGGCCGTCGCACGACGCGTGCCTGATGAGAAAGAAAGTCGTCATGCAATCGCTCCCGCAGGTTGACTGTCGAGCTCAGCGGTTGTCGTTGTCTGCATGACTTCAGCCATGTAGCTCTCGAGCTCGAGTGCTCTTTGTTCCGACGTGTGATTTGCGAGCACACGCAGTCGCGCACGTTCCCCCAGCGCGTGTCGATCCTTTTCCGGGATATCATGCAGATACGCCAACATCTGTTCCGATGAAGATGCAGTCAAAATCTCTTTTTCCAACTCAAAGAACTCTTCAAGACCGGGCCAGTAATCGCTGATGATCGGCGTGCCGCAGGCAGCGGCCTCAAAGATGCGAACGCTGGGAGAGTAGCCGGCGCGGCGCATGTCAGCGCGCGTGAGATTCAACGTGAAGCGCTGCGAGTTGTAGAAATGGCGATGAGATGCCGGCGCGAGATGTTCGATGCGTTCGACGTTGTCGGGCCAGGTGAGCTCTCGCGGATACATCGGACCGGCAACGACAGTTTTCAGTTCCGGAGAGCGCTGCGCGGGCTCGATCAACAAACGATCGAGTGATGGTTGACGATCGACACTGTACGTACCCATGTAGCCGAGGTCCCACCTCAGCGCGCGCTCCTCCGGAAAATACACTTTCGGATCGACCGAGCAGTACAACGGGCGAGCCATCGGCGATCCGAGTTTGTCTTCGATCTTTCGCAGCACTGGTCCACCAGCAAACGACAGGTACAGGTCGTAACGACGGACCAGGCTCGGAGTCACGTACTCAGCGTCTCCGGTTGCGAGCTTCGCGAGTGTGACCGGTGTGTCGATGTCGTAAAACGCCCTCACGCCGCGACACGTGCGCAACACCCATTCACCGATCGCGACGCCGTCCGGAACGTATGAACCAACGATACAGAGATCCGCATTCATTACGCGCCGCGCAAATTTTTTCTTCAGCTCCGGGACCGATTTGTAGAGTTGGGTTAGACCATAAGGCGGGTTCGGCAGGTCGCGATGCTCGGCGTACCAGGGCATGTTGCGTTCGAGAAAACAGACGTCATGGCCGCGTGCGCTGAGCGCCCGAACGAGTGCGCGAAACGTCGTCGCGTGACCATTCCCCCACGATGACGTGATCGAGAGTCCTAAGATTACGATGTCCAGAGGTTTTGTCATCTCGCTAAACGCCTCATGGTTGGATCGTTGTAGGGGCGGCCATCCGTGGCCGCCCGTCTGCCGCCATGTTCAATAACGGGCGCCCACGGAGGGCCGCCCCTACAATCAATTGGTCGAGCTGCAGAGCCCGGTGACGGTATGTGTGCTCGGCTAATACTCGCTGGAATGCTGCATCGCCAATCTTCGTCGCTGTTGCCTGGTCCAATGAAGAGAGATGTTGGACCACCTCGTCCGCATCGTGCGCAACGAGTACCTCGCGTCCCGGCGTCAAAAACGTCTCAATGCCCTCCCACGCGTCGGTAATCAAGCACGCGCCCGCACCTGCCGCTTCGAAGATGCGCGTCGGCGGTGAAAATCCGTAACTGACCATGCTGTCGCGATTCACGTTCAAAACCGCGCGCGCCGAGCAGTTGAACGCGTTGTGATCGCACGTGTAGACGTGACCAACGTACTTCACATTGTTTGGCATCGACTTATCAGCCCAACCACTACCACCGAGCATGAACTGAAGCTCCGGCAACTGCTGCGCCGCCGCCAGAAAAAACTGCTCGACTCGCCTCTCGCGATCGGGCAATCGATTCGCCAGCAACGCCAAGTCACATTCGAAGCGCTTGTTTGGCAGGACCGGATAATGCGTATCGGGATCGAGCGCGTTGTAGATCGGAATGCATTCGCGCGCACCCAGCGTTTTGTAACTCCGCACCACCGGCTCGCCACCGCCATATGTGAGAATCAAATCGTAAAGCGGAATCAAATCCTTGAACGGATCGAGCGGATTCGTCTTCACACGATCGAGCGTGACCGGCGCATCGACATCCCAGAAAACTGTGATCGTGTGTGAATCCTTCAGATCGAGAACCGCCGCTTCGAGCAGTTGATCGTGAACACCAACACCGCTCGTCTTGACCAGCATGTCGACGCCGCGCGCCTGCTCGAGTGCGTTCAGAACACCAGCTTCTCCTTCAGCGGGATAGACCACGACTCTTGCCCAATCAGGATCCGGAATGTCTCGATGTTTCTGTCGATCGTAAGCGTCGGGTTCGTAGAAGGTGATTTGATGGCCGAGTTTATGTAGCGCACGGATGATGCCGCGGTAGTAAGTCGCCGCGCCATTCCAATACGCCGAAACCAGGCTCGATCCAAAGAATGCGATTTTCATATTGCCGCCACGGCACGCTGCGTTTCAGTTGTGAGCTCCGCGTAGATTTGGAGTAACTCGTCAACACGATGTGCACACGTGTGCCTCTGCCGTATCGTCGTGAGTCCGTTGATAGCCAACTCCTCGGCGAAGTCGGATTCGCTCAGGACTTTGCTAATCAGTCGGGTCATCTCCTCGCCGTCGTGCGCAATCAGAAAATCCTTGCCGGGCGTGAAGAGATGCTCGGTGTCATGCCAGGGGGAACAGATGAGTGGGGTGCCGCACGCCATTGCTTCGAAAGGACGAATTGTCGGAATGCCTGGGAGATCTGTGACGTATGGCCGGCGTGGAATGTGCAACGTCACGCGCGACCTCGCGAACACTTCGGGCACTTTATAATTTGGCAACCAGCCGCAGTAACGAATTCCTGCGTCTTTCAATGTCGCGACCGCTTCATCGGGATAGCGAACGCCATACACTTCCGCCTTCAACTTGAGATCTCTAACGGGCTGCACGAGAAATTCCTGTAACTCCGCGGTACGTTCTTCGTCGCCCCAATTGCCGACCCAAACCAGATCGAGGGTTCGGGCAATCATTGGCAACGGATGAAACACGCGCACGTCGGCTGCCTCGTGCCAGGTCCACGCGCGCCTCGTCCAACCGTTGCGCAGATAACTACCTGTGAGCACCTGTCCATATGCGAGCACACCGTCGTAATCGTGCAGGCTGAAAGGAAGACTTCGTTGGGCCGCAACGCGATGATGTGTGTCGTGGAAGAAAAGAAGAAAACCACCGTTGCGCCGGCGGTACTCACCGATGCGTTCGATCAAAGCGGGCTCGTTCCATTCGTGAACGATTACGAGTTGCGCGCCTTCAAGAGCTAAATCGAGATTCAATTGGCCCAGTTCGTACCGATTGGTCGAAAGCTGCGGATACGCTTTGTAGAACTCAAACAGCGGCTGTGGTCCATTTTCTGCGATCAGGTTCTGGACACTCCACGAATCGCGCGGTTCATAGATATCGACCTCATGCCCTCGCGCGATCAGCTCCGAGGCTACGCCGCGCAGAAAATGAGCGTTGCCATGGTTCCAATCAGAGATGAGCGACTGGTAGAAGCACGCTACGCGCATTGCGCAAACTTCTCCTGTTCGTCTTTGGTTTGCGCGTCGAGCAAGTCGACATAGGCGGCGAAGTAGTTTTGACCCATGCGGTCGCTCGTAAATTCGAGTGCTCGTGCGCGGGCGCGTCGCGCCATCTCGTCACGGTGGGGTGAGTCTTCGATCAGTTTTAGAAGTTCTGTTTTGAGTGCGGTGCTGTCGTTTGGGTCGACGAAGACAGCGGCGTCGCACCAGATTTCTCGCAGTGAATCGATGTCGCCGAGAACCAATGCGCAATCGGACAACGCAGCTTCGAGTGGCGTGTAACCAAACGGTTCATAGAGAGCGGGCAGCGCATAAATCGATGCCGCTGCGAGCCAGCGCCGCAGCTCCGGCTCAGGAAGTGAACCCAGCCAATGACATTTTCGTAGGCGAGGTGGATCCTCGAGTTCGCCGGCGACCACGACCGGCCACGGCAACTCGCACGCGATCTCCGCCAATCGATCGATATTTTTTGCTTCATCCCACAGACGGCCGGCGGACATGATGAATTTTCGTTTTGATCGCGAATTGAAGTCTTCGGGATTGCGGCCGTTGGGAATGACGCGCGTGTGGTTCAATGGTCCATAGTGGGTGTTCAGCGCCTGCATCATCGCTGCGCTTGGTGTGACGATGAGGTCTGCGGCGCTGAGACCGTTCGTCACCTCGGTTTTGTAACGCTGCCACTCGGCGGGTGGTGCATCGGCTTTTACGGCTTGCCACCATGAACAAACACATGAATGTCCCGTGACGAGAGTTGGACTGTTCCACGAAAGGCTCGCGTGCGCGTAGCCGTTGAGATGGATCAGGTCCGGTTGCAGACGATTTTCAAGGTGTAGTAACCAGTCGCCGGCGTGCTTCACGTCGGACCAGCAGTCGGGCATCCACTCGAGTTTGTAATTGCTCTTGAACAGGTTGAGGTTGGTGATGCTGCGCGCGGCAGCGGTTTGTGCGTCGCTCAGCGGTGGTCCCATAACTGCGAGCAGAACTTCGACGCCGTACGGTTGCAACGCGCGTGTCAGCTCGAGCGCGTAGGTCCACACGCCACCGACTGTGTCGGCAGTCATGAGAATGCGCGTTGGTGTTTGAGTCATGGCAAAAATATTTCACGCAAAGGCGCAAAGACTAGGTCCCGTCTTATTTGCGTCTTGGCGTCCGTCTTTGCGCCTTTGCGTGAAACTGTTCGTAAACGCTATCAATGACCTCAGCTAGTTCCACGTAGTGCTCGGCCGCAGGATCGAAGCCCTCATCGATCCTGTTAATCCACTCGATCGTCGCCAGTCCACCCCACCCATCTTGTGGACCACTCAGCAACTCCGTCTTCGTCCCTCTAAATCTCTCCGCCACGAAG
>DATDFT010000345.1:0-5894 GCA_036522475.1 Pyrinomonadaceae bacterium
GGTGCTCGGCCTGGTCGACCTCAACGCTCCTGGCATAGTCGGTGGAGATCCGAAGAAGGCAGTGGAAGAGATGGAGAAGGGTTTACCCTTCGGCGAGGCAAACGCGTTTCTTCATCTACACCTCGCCGAAGCCTACAAGAAGGTGGGCCGCAACGACGACGCACGCAAAGAGATCAAAAAGATCCTCTCGATGACACCCGATCCAAACTACCTTCCGGAGTACAAAGAGTCGAGCGCCGCCGCACAAAAGCTGCTGGACCGGATCGACCACGGCGCCTAACATAAGTCTTGAAAGTATTGGTCGCAGACTGAAACCCTGATGGGTTTGTTTGCGTAAATAGTCCTTCATTCACCAATGAGACCCTATCAACCATTCCCACAACGAAAGAGGTGTTTATGCGTTCTCGCCGCTCATTTATCGGCCTGCTGATACTTTCCACACTGTTACTGCTCGCGCTTTCCGCCCCTGTTTGGGCTCAGACTCCGCCTGTGATTGACCGCGAGGCGTTCTTTGGCGACCCGGAAATCGCGGGCGCCCAGATTTCCCCGGACGGCACGTACATCGCCTTTGTCAAACCGTTCAAAGGTACGCGCAACATCTGGGTCAAGAAAACGGCCGATCCGTTCACCAGCGCGAAACCAATCACCGCCGATACCAAGCGGCCGATTCCCACTTACTTCTGGTCGCGCGACGGCAAGTACATCCTCTACGTGCAGGATAAAGCCGGTGACGAGAATTACAATGTCTACGCCGTCAACCCCGCCGACGCGCCCGCTGCCGGACAAGACGTGCCCGCCGCTCGGAATCTCACCGACGTAAAAGGCATCAGGGCGATTATCTATTCGGTGCCGCGAAGCGAGCCCGACGCAATCTACGCCGGTATGAACGATCGCGACCCAGCCTGGCACGATCTGTACAAAGTGAAAATCTCCACCGGCGAACGCACGCTCATCCGCAAGAACACCGAACGCATCACTGTCTACGTCTTCGATCTCAAGGACCAATTGCGACTCGCCACCCGCTCGGCAGAAAACGGCGACACGGAAGTGCTGCGCGTCGACGCCGACAAGTTTACGAAGGTCTACACTTGCAGCGTGTTCGAGTCGTGTGGACCAGTTCGCTATCACAAAGACGGTGAACGAGTTTACTTTCAAACAAACAAGGGCGCTGACGTCGATCTCGTTCGGCTTGAACTCTTCAACCCCACCACCGGTAAAGAAGAAGTGGTTGAATCGGATCCTATGAAGCGCGTCGACTTCGGCAATGCGTCGTTCTCCGAAGTGACGGACGATCTGGTCTCCACTTCCTACGACGACGAACGCGAGCGAATCTACTGGAAAGATAAAAACTTCGAAGCCGATTACAAGAACTTGCAGAAACAACTTCCCGGCAAGGAGATCGGTTTCGGCTCTTCAACCAAAGATGAAAAGTTGTGGATTGTCTACGCAAACGCCGACACCGATCCCGGCTCGACTTATCTATTCGATCGATCTACTAAGAAATTAACGCTTCAATATCAGTCGCGCGACAAGTTGAACCGCTCTTATCTCGCGCCTATGAAGCCGGTCAAGTACCCGTCATCTGACGGCCTGGAAATCCCGGCTTATCTAACTCTGCCCAAAGGCGTCGCGGCGAAGAATCTTCCCGCCGTGATCGTTCCGCATGGTGGTCCATGGTATCGCGACAGTTGGGGCTACAACGCTTTCGCACAATTTCTCGCCAACCGCGGATACGCTGTCCTGCAACCCAACTTCCGCGGTTCAACTGGTTACGGCAAGAAGTTTATCGACGCCGGGAACAAGCAGTGGGGCAACAAGATGCAGGACGACATAACCTGGGGCGCGAAGTATCTCGTCGCTCAGGGCATCGCCGATCCGAAGAAGATTGGAATCATGGGTGGATCGTATGGAGGTTACGCTACGCTTGCGGGCGTTGCGTTTACGCCTGATGTCTACGCAGCCGGCGTCTCGATTGTTGGACCATCAAATCTAATCACGCTGCTCGAATCAATTCCGCCATATTGGGAACAGATTCGAAAGGTCTTCTACGAACGCATGGGCGATCCAAACACGCCCGAAGGCAAGTCCCAGTTGCTGCGCCAGTCGCCGCTAACTGCCGCCGATAAGATCAAAACTCCGCTGCTCGTGGTCCAGGGAGCGAACGATCCGCGCGTTAACAAACGCGAGTCGGACCAGATCGTAATCGCGCTCAGAGAACGAGGATTTCCGGTTGAGTACATGGTCGCGCCTGACGAAGGCCACGGCTTTGCACGTCCGGTAAACAACATGGCGATGTTTGCGAGCGCGGAGAAGTTTCTCGCAAAGTATCTCGGTGGGCGTTATCAGGAAAGTATGACTCCGGAAGTGTCGCAACGTCTGAACGAAATCAACGTTGACGTGAAGACCGTGGCGATGCCGAAGATGATGACTGCGTCTGCCGATCTTCCGAAGCCTGCGGTTGATCTGCGGCCCGGCACTTACAACTACAAAGCTTCCATCGCTCTCGGAGGACAGGAAATTCCGCTCACAGTGAAGACGGACATCAAAGAGGAAAACGGAGCATGGACCGTCAATGAAACTGCTCAAACTCCACAAGGCGAGATCATCGACATCAGCACCATCGAAAAAGGAAGTCTGTTACTGAAGCGTCGTTCGATTAAGCAGGGACCACTATCGATCGAGATGGACGTTGCGCCCAACAAACTGAGCGGCACCCAGAGCATGGGCGGCCAATCCAAACCGATCGACGCGGATCCAGGCGGGGCGTTGTTTGCCGATGGCGCCGGCACGTTTGAGGTGCTCGCTTCCCTTCCGCTCGCGGATGGTTATAGTTTGAGTTTCCGCAACTTCGATGTGATGAAGCAGAAGCCGCAGATCAAACACTTGAAGGTTATCGGGACGGAGAGCGTCACAGTTCCGGCCGGCACGTTCGACGCGTATAAGCTGGAGATAGTCGCGGCCGACAACGATGCGGACAAACAGACTGTTTGGATCGATAAAGGCAGCCGGAAAGTCTTGAAGATTTCCGCCGTGCTGCCGAGTCTTAATGGCGCGGTGCTGACTTCCGAGTTGACGCCCTAGGGCACTGGCTCAATTCCACGCATTCGTGGCCTCGATTCTCGGGAGTCGAGGCCACACTTGTTTGTAGCTCCACATTTTCCCACTGCAAAGACTTGACGAGAGCCTCACAGGACTCGTAGGATGACTTGGAGCTTTGCGATGCAAAGAACTTCACGGGACTGATTCAGAGGCTCTCATGGCGACGAACTACGACGTGACAATCATCGGGGCGGGACTTGCCGGACTTCAGTGCGCGCGCCTGCTCGCGAAAGAAGGTCTGAACGTTCTCCTCGTCGATCGCAAGAACACTCTCGACCAGAAAATCCATACCACTGGAATCTTCGTGCGCCGCACGCTCGTCGATTTCGACATACCGGACGATTGCCTTGGACCACCGATCAAACACGTCATGCTTTATTCACCAGCGCTCCGATCGCTGGAGCTCGTCAGTCAGCATGACGAGTTTCGGATCGGCCGCATGGGCCAACTCTATCAGCGTTACCTCCAGCAGTGTTTACTCGCCGGCGTTCACTGGCTGCCGCAAACAGGTTATCTCAGCCATTCATCCGCCAACGGAAAAGTAACAGTGCGACTCAGCTCCGGTTCGTCAGCGCATGCGATAACGACGCGCTACTTGATCGGCGCGGATGGTGCGCGTTCGCGTGTGGCTCGGGATCTGAAACTCGAGCTCAATCGCGAGTGGATTGTCGGTGTGGAAAATGTTTTTCACGGAGCCGTGCTTGATGGTCCACCGCGTCTGCTTTGTTTTCTCGATCCGAAACTCGCACCGGGTTACATAGCGTGGATTGCTTACGACGGCGAAGAGACGCACCTGGGCGTTGGTGGCTATCCATCGTTATTCGATCCAACGACTTCACTACAGGATTTTATCTCGCGCGTCACAGGCATCATTGACTTGCGAAAAGCAAAACAGATCGAATCACGCGCGGGGTTCATTCCGGTCGGCGGCGTGCTGAGAAATATCGCTAATTCAAACGGTCTGTTAATCGGTGACGCTGCCGGCGCTGTCTCACCGCTCACCGCAGGTGGTTTGGATCCGTGCATGCGTCTGTCTGCATTCGCCGCGACCGTTGTTAGCGAGTATTTATTGACTGGCGATGTTAAGGTGTTGCGTGCGTACTCAGGTGAACTATTCCGCTCGCGCTTCGCCTCACGTTTATGGGCCCGCCGCATTGCCTCGACTTTTCGTCAGCCCCAACTGCTCGAACTCGGTTGTGCCGTGTTACGTCTGCCTTTATTCAAGCGACTCGCGCATCACGTCTTCTTCAGCCGCGGCTCTTTTCCCGATGTCCAAAACGGTGATCCCAGCCAGCGCCGCTCGCGCTCGTACAGTTCATATCGCGTGCCAAGATACGCAGCGAAAATAGCTGACAACGACTCGGCATATTCCCGAAAATATTTCTCATTGAAGTCGGAAAGGTGAAGCGCAATCGCTTCAGCCGCTTTGTGCGCAGTGTAAACGGCATTCGTGATTCCATGAGAAGAGAGCGGGTCAAAAGCGATGGCAGCATCGCCCGTCGCCAACCAGCATTGTCCGGCGAATTGTGCCGCACGCGAGGAGCCCGCATCTCCTCCCACCACTTTAATGTCGTCATCGGCGGATAAAAAATCTCGCAGGTGTGCAGTCTCGAAAAGAATCGCGGGCCAGCAGGAGTAATTCCTCATCTCGCTATGGAGGCCAACGCGCTGCCGGCTGAAGAGAGACATCACCTGCACCTCGTCAGACAAGCCCGAGACAATCCCCCAGCCGTGCTCAAAAGATTCCACGAATACGCTGTGCGTTATTTTCGGATGCTCTCTGCGAGGCAGATGGCAACTGTAAGCTGTGAGTTGATCATACTCGGTGCTGGTTATGCCCAGCAGCTTTAGGACGGCTCTGTTTCTGCCGGTGGCTTCGACGAGACATCTTCCCCGCAACACCATCGGCCCTTGATCGTTCTGCAACTCGATCGTGACGCCTTGATCGGTCAAACGAATTGCAGTCAACTTCTCAAACCGCAGGATGTTTTCCGACGTGAGGCGCTCGAGATCGTTTTCGATGGATTGTTTATTGATTTTGAGCCCATGCTGAAAAGGGGAATGAAAGAAAAAATTGTGATCGGCGATGGCCGTGCTTCCCCAAGCGGAGTGATAGCCGCGAGTCGTGTGCAGGGAGTTGCTTTCAAAGAGATCCAACAGGCCGAGCGACTGAAGCAACGATAAAGCAGACGGGGGCAAGGTTTCTCCCAACGCGAGCTGCTTCCTTGCGGTCCTGCGATCAAGCAAGAGATGAGAGATGCCTTTGCGCTTGAGCAGGAGGGACACAACCAGGCCCGCGATGCCCTTCCCCACTACAATGACGTCTGTCTCCATTACACTCGGGCTTTGCGCAAAAAGCGCTGAAGGCGCGCCATATGAAAGCCAGGGGCAAGCGTGAAGCGCTGAAGGCGCGCAATATGAAAGCCAGGGGCAAGCGTGAAGCGCCGAAGGCGCGAAATATGATAGCCAGGGGCAAGCGTGAAGCGCCGAAGGCGCGAAATATAATAGCCAGGGGCAAGCGTGAAGCGCAGCGGAACGCGTCGCCCCTGGTAACCAAGAAATATTTTGAACAGAGCACTGAAAGTGCGAAATATCAGCGTCAGTTATTCCGCTCTTTCAGAGCTTCACGGCTATTTGCGCTGTTAACCAGGGGCGACGCGCCTCACGTTGTTCGGCGCTTGCCCCTGGCTATCATATTTCGCGCCTTCGGCGCTGGGGCATAGCCCCAATCTTTTCGAAAGCTGACGGCAAGGCATAGCCTTGCCTCACATCAGGCGGCGAAGCCGCTGCGTGCA
>DATDFT010000346.1:0-11241 GCA_036522475.1 Pyrinomonadaceae bacterium
GTCGCGGAAGCGGCAGCCAGACAGGCAGAATACGATTGGCATCGCGATCCAGAGGAGCCCATTTTTTATCCCGAGCAGGCAACGGTTCCTACAAGTCGTTGATGCTGTGATGACGTAGAATCTGTATTGATATGCCGGCGGCGCCAGAATTCGCTCCTGGGCCAACGCTGTTCTTCCTGATAATACCTGGCGCGCACTTCGCAGTAGCTCCTGAATTCCTCAGTCACGTGGCGAAGATAGCGGGACAGATCCGAATCGTCATTCCGTAACAAACGGGAGCTGATTGCATACGAGGCGAAGACTCCGCCGCGCATCGCTTTTAAGATTCCCTGCGACGACAAGGGATCGAAACGTGACGCGGAATCTCCCACGGCCAACCAGTTTTCGCCAGCCGCTGGTTCCAGTCTGCGCGATGCGCTCGAACGAATCAGAAGCGGCCCGTCGGGTCGACATTGCTGCAAGCGAGAGGCAACCGCACGCACAGACGCAAGCGTTTGCTCCCACTCGTCGATTTGTCCAAGCTTCAAACGTTGGGCCAGGTCAGCGTCGGTCACACAAGCGGCAATACGCTTGCTGTTCGGAAGTCCGGCTGTATACCACCATCCATGTTCAAAAGCCTCGACCAATAGTCTTGAATCGTCAGCACTGTCTTCAAAGAAGCGTACAATCCCGACGAGTCGATCCAAATTCTCAAAATGCGCTCCCAAGCGGCGAGCAAACACGGCCGTGCCGGTGGCGTCAACAATGAATTGCGCTTGGAATGTCGCACCTGTGGATAAGGTCAGCCGCCATCGATTGCCCCTCTGCTCGATACCATCGAGCGACACACCGAGGACCAGCATTGCGCCTCGTTCACCTGCTGCGCCGGCCAGCATCGCATCGAACGAATTACGTTCAAGATGCCAACCCGTATTTGCGGGCATATAGAAGAAATCATTATCGGCAGGTATTGTGCTTCCCCAGGCGGCACTGGTGCCAAAAACATTGCGCGGGGACAGACGGCAGAATTCATCCCAGACTTTAAGATGGTCCAATATAGATCGCGCCTGCGGCGGAAGAGTTTCGCCAACTCGAACGCCGTCGTAATGCGAAGCCTCGATCAGAACTACCGAGAGTGACGGCGCATGTGCGCGCAGTGAGATCGCAGTCGCAGAACCACCGGGACCGCCGCCGATGATCGCGACGTCAAAAGAAGAAGATTTCAACAGTCGCCCTGACGGCATAGACTTTTAAGGCTGCCGGACAGCGTAGAATGAGGCCACCACGCCCGCAGGATTAACTGTTCCGGGCTCGCTGCCTGAGTGTGGAATAGTCCGAGTGACGGAGCCGACTATCGCCGGCGTCTGAAGTGTGTCGGTACTGTTGGGCCAAACTGGCACCAGCCAACCAATGTAATCATAAATCCATTCTTCGCCCTTGACGATTCCCTTCCCCTGAAATCGAACCTGCGCCGGTGAGCCATATCCAATCGATCCATGTAAATCGAGCGACCAGCCGTCACCGCCAATCGTGCCACCGAGAGTGACTGAAGATGGCGCGGTGATTACGAGCGTGCCATCACCGAACAGCAACTGATTCATGTTGCTGTCCTTACTTAAGTCAGGGTCGTTGAGAAAACTTCGATAGGACCAGCTACCGACAAATGGATTGTCGCTCATAATTATTCCTCGTCGTTTGTGGAGTTTCGTTTGGTACGTTCGATACTTATATACGGAAAATTATTTTCGGGGGTGCCCAAGACACTGGGTTCAAAGTCGCCTTGCGGATTGCTTATGACGATGGGAAGACGCCACCATTCGGTGACCATTCTCAAATCACCTGCATTTGTTTGCGGCACGCCCGGGGTCCAATCAAGCCAATTGATCGATGAATAATCGCCTGGGACGACCATTTCATAAGTCTGCATCGGGCGGTGCGCCGGCCACCACAGTGTCTCCCAAACTCTTCGCTCGCGCTCCAGCACCTTATCCTTGTCGCTATCGGGAAAGATCTCATTGAACCTTTCGTAGGTGACGTCGATCGGTTGCATCGAACATTCATTGAAATCAGCTTGCCACGGCACAGACATGTACTTGGTAAGGTCACCAGGTTGAAGTCCCGTCGTGAAGTCGTTTTTTTGACTCAGATCGTCCCCGGCATAAAAAGCATAATCGCTGTCCGGCAGCGTACCCCGGTTGGCTTGCGCTGCGGTCTGACCGAAATTGTAGAAGTTGGGATCGGCTTTAATGCGATAAGGTTCAAGCCAAATCGACGGATTGCGCATCACCCATCCGATTTCACCACCGGGACAGAATGATCCGCCGAGTATGTTACTGATTACACCGCGATCGAGATCTCTCCCCGTCCGGTTTACCCAGCCTCCATATGGATGCAATGGATCCGGGTGGGCCCATCCTTCTTCTTCCTCGTTGTAGAACAGTCCGAAAGCCCACTGGCGCAGCAGGTAATACTGATAGTCGGTCAACCTGAAGAACTTTGATGGCAAGACATTCGAGATTGGATTATCGCCACAAAGCAGAGGCATGCGGGGCAGATTATGTACACGGCTGTCCGGACGTCCGGTAATCATAAATTGATTCTCTTCGCCCGGGGCGCGCAGCAGATCGAAAAGATAGCGCCGCATTGGGCCGTAAGGATCGTGAGTATTGGCCTGAATGCATTTCCGCCGGCAATCACGCAGCAGTTGTCCTGACAGATATTTCTGAAGTAGTTCGTGCACTCGCAGCGAGTACTGGTTGATCACGTCCTCTGGATACGACGAATCGGCATGAAGAATGTTGTCGACGTCCTGTTTGAGTTTTTCTTTCGCGTCCGTCGCCGTTATCGAAGCCGGTAACCACGCTTCCAGAAATTTATCGACAGGCTGATCAGCGTTCTCGATTAGTCCTCGCGAGAACTCCGCGACTGCTTTGTGCAATTCGCCGGTGCGCTTTTTGCCAAGAAAAGAGCCTTGTGCACCTGTCTGATGATCGGCAGTAGCAGATTCCTCCAGCGGCGCAAGCGCGGCAGCTAATTCCTCAATGAAAAGGTTTCCCGAGTGATGTGCTTCAACGCATTTCTTCTCGCAAGCCTCGAGGCCTTTTCTGTTGATGAACGGTGGAGTGCCGAGCTTTTTATAGTCAAAGGTTCCGCGTGTGGATTGATTGTGAGGAAAGTTCGATTGGCCAAGCGTGTCGCAGAGGTAGTTGTATTGATCCGGACGGTAAAGAATGTTCCAGATGTCGCGATAGAACCACGGGCGGTAATCCGGATTCCATTGCACGCGCCCTGCGCGCCAGTGAATCAGCGCGCCTTCGTCAGTCGGTGGGATGTGCTGCGGATCATTGAACGTTCCGGAGGTGCCATAGAGATCGGTGCGCTCTGCGAACTTACGTATGGCCATATCTTCGATGACATCGTCCATCGTAACCACGTCAAGAATCTCCGGCACGTATGCCGGGTAGCCGCAAACGACCCAGGCCGGATATTCAACGTCGATGTATCGCACCCTTCCCACCAGCGGAGAGAACATCGCGAGCCGGGCCATCACTGGACCATCGGACGTGTCGTCGAACCAGCCGTCGTTGTTTGCGTAATCGTCGATGCGGGGTTGGCCGAAGTCATCGAATAAAAAGGTTCCGGAGTTTCCATGGCCACCAAGAACCAGGAGGCGCCCCGTATCATCAGTAAGCAAATCGCCAAGCGTATGAATTGAGTTGGGCTTTAGCGGTGGCGGAAACGTTGTTGCATACTCGGAGTTGTCGCGATCACAATGCGCGGTGCGCGTGTCCTTGTGATTAACGGTTCGCGGACCTGGATCGATTATCAGTTGCTGTCGTGCGTTCTCATCAGTAATTGTCGCATTGCGTCGCGGATGGCTCTTGTCATAACCGTGCTCACCTTCGAGCTGAAGAAATTCGTACCAGGAAGACTTCTTGTTTGCCAGGTATACGCGCCACTGGATGTCAACCAGAGTGCCGGCATTTCCACCACCTTCGATATGATCTCCGAGTTTGAGCGGCCTGCCCTCCGGACTTTTTTCGTCGTAGGCCCAGATTTGAAAGCGCGCCGCCTGCCTTTTCATACGACCTTTCCCATCCTTGAATGATGTCACTGTGATTTCCGTTTTGCCGTCGGGTGACATCATCGGATTTCCCCGTCTGTCGCACTCGAGCGGCAACGCGGCAGGTTGTTCCGGAGAGATACAAAACGCATCGGGACTGTTGCCGAGACGCGCAATGCCGACGCCCGGGTGAATGCGATATGTGGTGGGCATACTTTGTTTCCTGCTCCTTAATCTAAAAAGTCGAGAGAGACGCCTTCGAGTCTCAGCAATTCTTTATCTTCACAGTAATCTGCACCGATCACGACAAGCGTAATTTGCAAGGAGGCGGCGCCTTCTTCGAGTAGCTTCTTTGCCGTTTTGGTTACGTTGATTCGATGGTTGCGCGGTGTGTTGTGATGACGTGGCCTTTGATCAAATTGGCGCGGACGGCTGGGTGGCAAGTCACAGTGGCCGGGTCCGCCAATACAATCAGCGTGTCCAAAGATCGCCAGGTAACCAGCGTAGTGCGCGTCCTCAATCGAGGTGGACGAGTTGGCGTCCGGTAAATTCAGAAAGACTCGAATGAAGCACGAACGCGGCAATTGCGGCACTCGATGGAGACGCACCTCCGCGTGTTGGAATGATTTTCGTACCGGGTCGGGAATGGCAATTGGTTTGGACACGAAGCGACCCACGGGCGACGCCAAACCGACCGGAATGATGTAAGCACACTTCACGTACTCGTAACCAAAGCGGGCCATGTCGAGCGTGTCCGCAATCGTGTAACTCCAGGGAGTAAGCACCGAGTCAAGATCCGCAGGCAACGAATGCGGGTTCTGCTGCTGCCAAAGGTGCCAGAAGCGATCGATATTGACGTGGATGGGCCAGAAGACTGGATCGTACGACGCTGTTAAATTACTCAACATATCGCCATACTGTGGCTCTGACTTCAGGTCATCAAACGTGTGAAAGCGCCTGCCTGCAACCTGCACGCTGCGATTGCGTCGCTGACTCGACATTGTTGGTCTCGATAGCGCTGCCAGAGGCGCCTCCTGATTAGGGTCATAATCAGGATTCATGCCGCCGGTCCAGATGTGCATGGTGTTGTGCGGATTCTGATCGAGAAATCCAAACGAATCGTCATAGAAACTGCCGCCACCGAAGTCACGAAACGTGCGCAAGGAGAAAATCTGGTCCATGTCGGCTGCGGTCGGGTAATGATAATGAAATTGAGAGGTGTTGATTTTCTTCGGATCTTTGGTCGCCGGGTCGTAGTACTCAGATGGATAACGCAGCGGATACCACAACGAATTTGCAGCCAGTAGTGCCCTGAGAAAACCCTCGCGATATTCCGTTTTGGAGTAGTCTGTGCCGGTGATCTTGGTGACCGCCGCGAAGAACGTCGCTTGCGACGGGTAACTCAATCCCGGCTCCACCATCTGCTCGAGCAACTCGTTCGCTGCCGTCTCCGGCAACTTTGGCTTAGCCTCATTTTGCAAATAGTTAATCGATTCTTTGGTCAGGTACGCCTGGTAAGCCGGCGGAATGATCAAACCGTTCTCGGGATGCTCCGGACAATATTGCGGCATCGTGAAATCCCAGTAGGGCATCGTTACGCCCGGACAAACATCCTGAAGCGCCTGCTCCATCTCATAGAGATAGACGCGATGCCACGGCAGGAAACGCTCCCAACCATGCTGGCAATGGTTCTGATGAATCAGCGCCATGTTGTTATAACTGCGACGATCTTCAGGCCACTTGTTGAGGTGGTAAAGCTCGCGGAAAGCCCAGCGGAACTTCTCGATTTCTGATTTGGACATAAAGTCCACATTCATGCGCTGCTTGAGCTCGCCATACTTGTAGGTGTACTCATTCGGAGATCCTTCATAGACTTCAAAGCAGCGCGCCTCGGGCTCGATATTGTCCGCCTGAATCGTTTCTGTCGCAGCCGTGCCGGTGACCTGGACCAAAAAGGAAGTCTGGTGATCGTCAGCGGGACAACCAGCATCGATCCACTCAGAGATGAAATTGATGTCTGACTCGCTCACCGGCTGTCCGCCCCACGGAAGCGGCGGATACTGAGTGCCATCGAAGGGACTCTCGCCACGCAGACCGAGGATCAGGCCCGACCTCGCGCCGCGGCTTCGAGTTTCGACCTGATGGCAGCAGGAAGCGCCTGCGCTTTCTACCGGCGCGATCATACGCACACCATAAATCTCGACTTCCATAAGTTTCGGTAAGGGCAGATGCCAAAACAGGCCCTTGCCGTCGTAGTCCGCCGTACCGCCAACGGCAGCAGTGTCGAGAATCTCTATGACATGTTGATAGCGGGTACTCTGTTTTGTATTGGCCATGATCCTCGTTCCTTCCCTTCGATATCCGTAAATATTTTTTGGGCCTGGCAATCCGATTTAGTGATGCGAATAAGGCGTCCGTGACGGCGCAACCTCGACGATTGTCATCATGCCGCGATCTTCATGCGCGAGAATGTGGCAATGCAGAACGTAGAACCCGGTGTAGTCAACGAAGCGACTCCGCATCTTGAAATAGCCAGGCACTCGCACAGGTTCCCCCTTCTTATTCTTGAGCGCAACTTTATTCGCAGCATCAGTCGTTGGTGCATAGCCGGATGGAATTGGAAAAACATCCCACCAGATCAGATCCTTTTTCATCTTCGGAGGACCGCATGGTTTCCACGAACTCGCATCGTCGGGATCCAGGTAACATTGGCCCGGCGCCAGATTGTTCCGATGGAAAGCATATTTGGTTGCGACTTTGTTCGTCTGCGGATCGATATAAGGTTTTCCTGTCTTTGGATTGATTGGCGACTTTCCCGTTTTAGGATCGATCAATGGCTCATTGGGACTAAACACTTCGACGATTTGAAATGGATTGATGTGGATGTGAAATGGATGCGAGACGATGCGTCCGCCGAAAGTCTCGTTTACCACTTTCCACTCTTCCGCCTGATTTAGTAAGACTACGGCGCCCACTTCGCCGTCAAACAGCTTGCCGTCAATCATGTGCTGCACCATCGGCGCACTGGCGTTCGAGCGAAACGTCAGGATCTTCGTGCCTTTCACTTCCTTGTCTTCAATGTCACTGAGAAACGCAGGAAATTTCGGCGCGTTCGGGATGAACTTTGCGTTGTTTGAAGTCGGGTCAACTGGAGTACCCGTCACGTTGATCGTCAAGAGAGTAAGCGGACTCGCTGTTGCAAGATCCAACGGATCGACTTCGTTCTGGACAATCACGCTGCAATCAGCGGGAGTCGCGCAAGGCGTGGTTGGAGCTTTAACTAACAGGTCTGCCCGATTTCCCGCTGCGAGCAAAAACGGCTTGTCCGAATTATTTTGATAATTCGTATCCTTAAACTGCACGCCGTCCTGCGCAATTTGCTTCCAATGGAATCCTGTCGGTTTGTGGAAAAGCGCTCCTGCACGGCCGGAGGTATTGACTATGCGCCACATCTGGACCTCGCCGGGTCGCATATCGATTACCGGTTTCAGTTGCCCGTTGATCGAAAAATCGGGGCCCTTATCCTGTCCGGCGCCGCCTCGCTCCAGATTGGGCGTAACTCCGAGTTGATTAATCACCAACACCTGAGCGTTACGAGTCCAATCTTTACCGTACCATTTGTTGAGATCATCATCATATTGACCTTCGATGATGAACACGCCGGTCATGCCGTTGGCGACATTAAGGGCAGTCGAACCATGCTTGTGCGCGTGATACCAATGCGTACCTGGCGATTGACCCATCATTAACATCTGGTCTGCCGTGGGATCCATCTGCATCTCGGCAGTGCCTGCGCCTCCCCTGTGCATATCCATTGAATTAGAAGGTGGCCAATTCGCTTCTTTATACTCAGGAAGCCGATAGCAGAAAGGAAAAGCACCAATATAGTATTGCGGCCAGGCGCCCTTTTTTATCTGGGCCTCGTCGACGGGCCAAAGCTTTCGTACACCGGGTCCATAGTTCTTCTCCATTTGAGTGTCATACTCTTTCAGGAATTTCTTTTGATCGTCAGTGTAATCACTCGGCAGATCATTCCAGCTTGTGGGCCACTCCCGCAAAACACTTTTGCTGAGTTCCACTTCACACTTCGTGAAAAATGAGTCGAAGGATTTGGCCACGCTCTGAGGTGTGATTACCGGCTTGTCGCCGTCCCGCAACGAAGGCCGCACTTCTAAGAATACGTTGTCAGCAGTGGTGTTTGGGCTGGTGTGGGTGCCGTGGAAATGAATATTGCCGGTGCTTGACCCATGGAAGCAGTCTGGAAATTTGTCGGCGCCCGGATAGCCGGCGTTGCTCGAGTCACAGCCACCGTCCCTGCCAGTCTCGCCGCGATCGATCGAATCACCGAAATGAAGCGTGTTGATTTGATTGATGAAGGTAAGTTGTACGAGATCTCCAACTCGTGCCCTCAGTGTCGGGCCGGGTCTTGGCAGAGCGTATTGTCCCCGCGAGTATGGTCCGTAAGGTGCCGAAGCCATAGTTGGTTGTGCGCCGTATTCGCGAAACATCCGAACGTATTGCGGTTGGCATTGTGATCGGCTGCTGTCGGTCGGTGCTGATGCGGGAACACGAGAGGGCATCCACTCTTGCTCATCGCTGAGGATTATTGTTCCGCGCAATTTGTGATCTTGATCTGAGGCTGCGATCACCGGAACCGGAATAAGAGTGTGACCTGGTAAAAGAGCGGTTGGGCACGGATTCGCCGGCGAGGGACTGGGACTCGGCGTCTGAGCACTCACGGCCAGGACGTGTAGTAGAAGGAAAACGATGGAAGCTGCCATTACTCGCCACCGAAAACTGGCAAATATCGTCATTGCAGTTCTCCTCTGCGGTTGGTTTGGTCGATGAGACTCTTTGCTCGTTAAGCCCGATTGATCGAACAGCTCTAACTTGTTGGAGCCAGTGTAGCCTCAATCGTTCCGCGTTCTGTTTCGATATCCGGGTGCGACTTACAGAAGTAGTAGACCGTCCACGCATTCGGCTTCGTGGACGGCTGCGAGACGTCGTAGCTTGGTCGCGACGATGTACCAGGTGGAATTGGATCGGACATGTAATTTGGCGATCCTCTGGGCATAACCTGCGCTTCGGAAAGCGGAACGTAGTTAGAGTCGGTCGGCCATGGCTGATGAGTTTCTTTTGTCAGGTTGCTCCAGGTGACGAGATCATCCTGTTGCGCCGGCAGGGGGTCACCTGGACCGTACCCGATTAGATCGGGCGCAAACGCGGCCCCGTCTCCTGACGCTGCGGGAACAATTTTTATGGACCAGTCCGCCATGTTTTCCTCCTGCTGACGAGTGCGCACTACTGTCTCGTTCGGACTCAACGGCAATCGAAATTGCTGAGGCTCGCCGCCGTTGGTTACTTAGATCAAAAATCGGGCGTTGGGAGTTCGCGAGGTTGAAACGTATTTCCGATAACAAGCTGAGCTGTGATGCGGCGCAGCATAATTCTTATGACGCTCTTCGTCAAGCACCTTCTCACTGCAAATCAAGGTTGCCGAACCATTATTCTTTGAAGAGTTGTGTCTGCAGTACCCGGAGGATTTCTTTGTGAAAATCTTGACTCCCTCACCAGTCGATTTGCATTAATTTCGGTGGCATGCTATCGAATATTACACCGCAGTAGTTCCCTCGGTCTCCCAAAGAATCCGAACAACTCGCCGGTGAATTTAAGTTGGTAATAGACAGCGGAAAACATCTCGGCCGCTATGAAATACGCTCGAAAATTGGCGCAGGCGGTATGGGTGAGGTGTACCTGGCGCGTGATCTGAAGCTCAATCGAACTGTAGCACTCAAGTTCTTGCCGGCTGAAGTCGCTGCCGACGAAAAACGCATGCAGCGATTTATCCAGGAGGCACGGACCGCTTCCGCATTGAATCATCCAAATATTGTCACGGTGTTTGAGATTGATGACGACAATAACCCGCCTTACATCGCATCAGAATTTATCGACGGGGAAACGTTACGAGAACGACTGAGCCGCGAGCGAGTAAGCGTAAATGAAACGATCGATTTCGCTATTCAGATTGCGTCCGCCCTGGTCGCTGCTCATGAAGCAGGGATTGTCCATCGTGACATCAAACCTGAAAACGTCATGATTCGACGCGATGGAATAGTCAAAGTATTGGATTTCGGTATTGCGAAAGTCGTCGACGGCCCACTACGTGTCGTCGACAGGGAAGCTCCGACCCGACTCGGTATCCACACCCAGCCGGGTATGATCATCGGCACCGCAGCTTACATGTCGCCCGAGCAGGCGCGCGGACTAGCAGTCGATGCGCGCACGGATATCTTTAGCCTGGGCGTTTTGATTTACGAAGCAGTGGCGGGCCGCGTACCCTTCGGTGGATCGAATGTAAACGAGATCTTAGTGGCTGTTCTCGGTGATGAAGAGGCCTTTCCGCTTGCGCGATACGCCGGAGAGGTTCCGGTCGAATTGGAACGTATCGTCGCCAAACTTCTCCGCAAGGATCGTGATGAGCGTTATCAGACGAGCAAAGACGTTCTCGTAGATTTACGACGTCTCAAAGATGATCTGACATTTGAGAGAAAACGCAAACTCTTGACTGTATCTAAACCTCGCGAAGCACGCAGTGAAGAAACATCGACTCAGATCGCACGACCGACATCATCACGCGTCGGGTTTATTACAGCCAACAAGAAGACCGCGGTCGTCTTCATTCTCGCCGTATTGGTAGTCTTATCGGCAGTCGCAGCTTACTCGTATCTTGGCGGCTCTCGGCGCGCCGCAATCAACTCGGTAGCTGTCTTGCCGTTTGTAAATGTAAATAAAGATGAAAGCAGTGAGTATCTCTGCGACGGCATCAGTGAGAGTTTGACAAATGACCTGTCGCAATTACCGCAACTGAAAGTCATCTCCCGCACGTCCACATTTGTCTACAAGGATAAAAATGTCGATCTCCAGGATGTGGCGCGTACGTTGGGAGTCCAGGCTGTTGTGACCGGCAGGGTAATGCAGCGGGGCGACGATTTGCAGATCAGTGTCGAGTTAGTACGAGCCAGCGATAGGACGGAGATGTGGGGCGAGCAATACACGCGAAAGGCCTCGGATCTACAGGCGGTGCAGTCGGACATTGCTCGCTCGATCTCACAGAAATTGCGGCTGCGGCTGAGCGGTACCGAGGAGCAGCGACTGACCAAACCGGCAACCGCGAACGCGCAGGCTTATCAGCTTTACCT
>DATDFT010000347.1:0-20100 GCA_036522475.1 Pyrinomonadaceae bacterium
TTTCGACTTCAGCGACTGCGTCTACTGCGCGTCGCATCATCTCGCTGCCGCCGCTGGCGTGAATCGTGAACAAGGAGACGCCGAGCTCTGCGGCTGCGCGTGCGGCGCCCGCGACCTGGTGCGGGATGTCGTGAAACTTCAAGTCGAGAAAGACTTTCGAATCGAGTGCGATGATGTCGCGGACAATTTGTGGACCGGCGGCGGTGAAGAGTTGTGAGCCGACTTTGAACATTCCCGCGACGCCGCGGAGTTCGTTGACTAGAGCCACTGCCTGATCAGGTGTTTTTACGTCGAGTGCGATGATGAGTTTGTCTTTGGCCGGCATGTTGATGATCCCTTCTATCTCACGGATGCGCAGTATTGGGGTGGCCACGGAGTGCAGCCCCTACAATTCACCCGTTTCAGTTGTAAACTCGCGCGCGCCGCAACCGACGGCTGCGTCGAGGTTCGCAAAGCCTTCGCGCGCGAGGATGTTTGCGAGTCCTTCGTTGATCTCCTTCGCGATGTTTGGTCCTTGATATATGAAGCCGGTGTACAACTGCACGAGGCTCGCACCGGCGGCGATCTTTTCCCAGGCGTCAGACGCGTTGAAGATCCCGCCGACACCGATCAACGGAATCTGTCCGCCCGTAAGTTCATAAAGATCCGCAATCATCCGCGTCGATCTGTGTGCAAGTGGTTTTCCGCTTAGTCCACCTTCACCGCAAGCAGCGACTCGTTTGGCATCGCTTCGTAAATTGTCACGACTGACGGTAGTGTTGGTAGCGATGATGCCATTGATTTGTAAGCGGGTAGCGACGTCAACAATCATTTCCAGTTCGCGACGCTCGAGGTCCGGAGAGAGTTTGACCAGCAGTGGCACCGGTTTCTGCAACTCTCGATTCCGCTCCAACAGCGCCGAAAGCAGCGAACTCAGCTGATCCGATTGTTGCAGCTCGCGCAACTGCGGCGTATTCGGTGAACTGACGTTCACCGCGATATAGTCAGCGACTTCATGCACGAGCTCGAAACTCTTCAGATAATCCTCGGTCGCATCTTCGAGCGGCGTGATCTTGCTCTTGCCGATACTCACGCCCAGCACGCAATCCACTCGATGTTGTTTTACGCGCTGCGCGAACGCCTCTGCCCCGTCATTATTGAATCCTGCCCGATTAATCAGCGCTCGATCTTCAGAGAGTCGATACAAGCGGGGCCGCGGATTTCCTGGCTGCGGGTGATAGGTGACAGTGCCTGCTTCGATGAAGCCAAAACCGAGCGCAGCGAGCGGTTGTAATGCGACGCCGTTTTTATCGAACCCCGCTGCGAGTCCGACAGGATTCGGAAACGATAATCCGAAGCGTTCGATACAAAGCGAAGCATCGCTGAAATGTTTTGCGAGTAATCCCGACGGAAGTAACGAGAGAGAATGTAACGCCAACTCGTGAGCGGTCTCCGGTGGGAGACGAAAGAGGATTGGGCGCACCAGCGAGCGGTAGACCATCGTGGAACCGAGTCATCATACACGCAAATCCTTAAATCGATAAATCTCTTCACGACCTTTGCGGGAAACTTCGCTTCTTTGTTAGTATCCGCGCACATGGATTTCATCGAGAAGGCTCGCATCATGGATGGCCCCCGCATCAATCGTGCGTTGGCGCGTCTTTCGTCCGAAGTGGTCGAAGAAAACCACGGCGCCGGCGATCTTTTTCTTGTCGGAATCAGGCGACGCGGCGTGCCGCTCGCCGAACGCATGGCGCAGAAGATCGCGGATCTCGAAGGTTATCGTCCTCCCGTCGGCGTGCTCGACATCACGCTCTATCGCGATGATCTTTCCACAGTGGGCGCGACACCAGTTGTGAATCGCACCGATCTTCCGGGCGACATCGAAAACCGCAACATCGTGCTGATCGATGACGTGCTCTACACCGGTCGCACGATCCGCGCCGCGCTCGATCAGTTGATCGACTTCGGGCGCCCGCGCCGCGTGCAGTTAGCGGTGCTCATCGATCGCGGCAAAGAACATCGTGAGCTGCCGATTCAGGCTGATTACATTGGCAAACTCGTGCCCACGAAGAAAAGCGAGATCATCAAGGTGATGTTGCAGGAGTTTGATGAGGAAGAGGGAGTGGTAATCGTTGAACGGCCGTTAGACGCGGCGTAACGAAGCGGCCAACGGGCCGCTTTTTTTGTGTCAGATTCATTCATGCAAACAACTTTCAATCGCCGCCATTTGCTAGGCATTCGTGAGCTCCAGCCCGGAGAAATCAATCATTTACTCGATACCGCCGAGACGTTTCGCGAAGTCTCCAAACGCCAGATCAAGAAGGTTCCGGCACTGCGCGGCCGCACGGTAATCAATCTCTTCTTCGAACCGTCGACACGCACCAGAACGTCGTTCGAGATCGCCGCGAAGCGTTTGTCGGCTGACGCCGTGAACGTTAGTGTTTCGACTTCGAGCGTCAGCAAAGGCGAGACGTTGTTGGACACGGCGCGCAACCTCGAAGCGATGGCGCCCGACTGCATCGTGATTCGTCATTCGATGGCGGGCGCGCCGCTGCACCTCGCGCGCATGACCAACGCGCCGATTGTCAACGCCGGCGATGGTGCGCACGAGCATCCGACACAGGCGTTGCTCGATGCGCTTACGATTCGTGAATACAAAGGCCGGATCGAGGGATTGAAGGTCGCGATTCTCGGCGACATTCTGCACTCGCGCGTCGCGCGTTCGAACGTTTACCTGCTGACGAAGCTCGGAGCAAACGTCAGTGTCGGCGGTCCAGGCACGCTCGTTCCTGACGAATTTGCCGAGCTGGTTGAGAATGGATTAAAGATCGAGAAACACTTCGAAGACGCGATTGAAGGCGCAGATGTCGTGATGATCCTGCGAATCCAACGCGAACGGCAGGATACCGCGTTCTTCCCGTCGATGCGCGAGTACGCCGTTCACTACGGTTTGCAACCGCGACATCTTGAGCGCGCCGCTCCCGACGCGATCGTCATGCATCCCGGACCGATGAATCGCGGAGTTGAGATCTCGTCGGAGATCGCGGATGGCAGCCGTTCGCTGATACTCGATCAGGTAACGAACGGTGTGGCAGTCAGGATGGCGGTGCTTTATCTGCTGGCGGGCGGCAGTCACACAGAACAGACGGAAGAAAAGCCTGCGCGAAAGCAAAAACGAGAACGCAAGGTGAGCACGGAATGAAGCTGCTGATTGCAAACGGTTACATAATCGATCCGGCGCAAGAGGTGAACACCGGCGGCCGCAGCTTGTTGATCGAAGACGGCCGCGTGGTGGGTTTGATCGAGCGCGGCGAACCGATTCCGGAACAGGCACACGTCATCGACGCTACCGGCTTGATCGTCGCACCCGGATTTATCGATCTTCATACACACTTGCGCGAACCCGGTCAGGAGTACAAAGAAACAATCGCGACCGGCGCGTCAGCAGCCGTCGCCGGCGGCTGGAGCAGCATCTGCGCGATGCCGAACACCGATCCCGTAAACGACAATCCCGCGGTGACGCGCTTCATCATCGACCAGGGACACGCGGCCAAACTCGCGAATGTGTTTCCGATCGGCGCCGTCACGAAGGGAAGTCAAGGCAAAGAACTGTCCGAGATGGGCGAGATGAAGAACGCGGGCATCGTCGCCGTTTCGGATGACGGCCGTTCAGTGCCGACTGCCGCGATGATGCGGCGAGCGCTCGAGTATGCGCGCGGGTTTGATTTGACGGTTGTAGATCACTGCCAGGATCAGACGTTGAGCGCGGGCGGCGTGATGCACGAAGGGCGCTGGTCGTTAATTCTCGGCTTGCGCGGAATGCCCGCTGCTGCCGAAGACGTCGACGTCGTTCGTGATTGCGTGCTCGCAAACCTGACGAAAGCGAAGGTTCACATCGCGCACGTTTCTACGCGTGGCGCGTTGGAAGCAGTGCGGCGCGCGAAAAATGAAGGACTGAACGTGACCTGCGAAGTCACGCCGCATCACTGGACGCTGACTGACGAAGCGGTTGCCGAGTACGACACCAACACCAAAATGAGCCCCCCGCTGCGCAGCCGCGAACACGTCGATGCAGTTCTCGAAGCCATAAAAGACGGAACGATCGATGCGATCGCGACGGATCACGCGCCGCATCATCTTGACGAAAAGGCGTTGGAGTTTGATCAGGCGCCGTTCGGAATCACCGGTTTGGAAACCGCGGTGGGATTAGCTTTCAGTCTCGTACACGGAGGCGTGATCGACCTCGAACGCGTGGTGCAGATGTGTTCGACGAATCCGGCGCGCATCTTCGGACTTACAGATCGCGGATCTTTGAAAAAAGATGCGCACGCCGACGTCACGTTACTGGATCCCAACTTCGAATGGGTCTTCGATGTGAATCGCTCGAAATCGAAAAGCAGGAACACTCCCTTTCACGGCCGCTCAATGCACGGCGCCGCGATCGCGACAATCGTCGGCGGACGCGTGGTCTATCTACACCCTAATTACACACACATCAACGAACCAAAACAACGAGCGGCAGATTCGCGCAGATAAAATGCGGATCTGTGGCTGATTCCTCACAAATCCGAAAAATCGTTGCGTATCGGCAAACACCGCCCTAAAATGCTCCGGTCTTTTAGTCCCGGATTATTCCTGCAAGTTGTCGAGTAAATAGATTCCTTTGTCCGTACCTCCATTGCGTGACAAGGCTGTCTTGATCATTTTCCTGAACTTGGAACGGAGGTCAACGATGAAGAGTAAGCTTTGCAGCCTTACCTGTATTGCCGCCCTCATCATGGTTCTGCTGGCACCCGTGTCTGCGGCTGACAGCAACAACCAGAACAAGATGCTGAAGCAACAAGCGCGGTATACATTGTCGCTGGAGTTGGAATTTTCCAAAAAAGACCAGAACCCTTTGGAGCAGGCTATTTCAGTCTTGTTTGACGTCGGCCCGAACGGGTATGCAACCGGTTTCCTTGTAGGCAACGGACTGGTAATGACTGCCTACCACGTAATCTCCGGCAATCTCAGCGCGACCAAAAAAGTCATGCTGGGTTTTAAGGCGAGTGACGAGCTTTCGGTAAAGGTTTACGTTGACGGTTGTCGGGCCAAGGTCATGAAGGTGGACAAGGAAGCCGATCTGGCGCTGCTCGAAATGTGCCGCGGCTCCAAGAACACCAAAGCGCCAAAGTTTCAAACGGCGCCGAATAAAGACGACCAGTTGTTTCTGATCGCGCGGCCGCACGGAGACAAAGTCGTCAGTCACGGCAGCTTTTACGGCAATTACATGCTCGGCAACCAGGAATACTGGTCAGTCAAGATTGATAGTCGCGACGGCTTTTCGGGCAGTCCGGTTTACAACTCGAACGCCGAAGTGGTGGGCGTCTTCAGTGGTTATGACTGGTCACAGAAGCTGGCGCTGATTAGCCCGAGTATTCGCGCCCAGAAGTTGCTCGAGGACTACAACTCGACGGCAAAACCCTAGAGGTCAGAGACTGACGAGTGGTTGTTGCTGAACGCGCGCTTTAAGTGCTCGCGGTGCATCTCTCTGATCACGCTCAGCTCAGTGTGCTGCATGCCCAGCAACTTGCGGCCTGTAATCTGCACGGTGACGACAACATAGTTTGCCAACTGATTTGCCGCGAGCCTCCAGCGCGGCAAGGCGTGGTGCTCGAAGTTAAATCCCGCCCTCAGACGCATGCGTATGCGGTCCGCGTGTGTCCAGCGCTTCGAGGAACTCTGCGCGCCGTAATGCATCAGACTGACTCCCGGCACAAACATCAACCGCCAGTCGGATTTCCTGATCCGCCAGCACCACTCGTTGTCTTCGCCGTACATGTGAAAGCGTTCGTCAAAGCCGCCCACCTGTTCGATCATCTCGCGGCGGGCCATGATTGCCGCGCCGCCAAGCATCGGCACTGCGCGTTCACGATCGTGATTCCAGTGCCAGCCCAGCAACAACTCGCCTCGAATCTTTCGCGGCAGCAAGTGATAAAGCCAAAGCTGCGACATGAATGTGTGCCAGACGCGCGGCGGGTTGAAGAACACGCTCACTTGCAGTGAACCGTCCGGATTCAGCATCCTCGGGCCGCAAGCGCCGATCTTCGGATCGGCTTTGAGTTTTTCTATCAACGTATCGATCGTGCCGTGTGGCACTTCAGTGTCGAGGTTGAGAAGAAAAATGAAAGGCGACTCGGTGACTGCGAAGGCTTGGTTGTTCGCTGCGCCAAAACCGCGATTTTCGGAGTTGTGGAAGATGCGCAGTTGACCCTTATCAATCATCGCGGCGGCGGTTTGGTTCGCGCTGAGTTGCGCGAGGCTGTCGTCCGCGGATGCGTTGTCGATGATTACGATTTCGTAAGTGGGTGTGGGAGCGGAGTTGACGATGCTTTCCACGCATTTGGTGAGAAGACTCCCGCCGTTCCAGTTAACTATGATTATCGACAGGTCATAGGGCGGCATCAGTTCTGTCCCGGGGGGATTCTTTTGTCTTTTGTGCCTCTTTGTGGCTAAGAGACCAGGTCCTTCGCTGCGCTCTTAAAACCATTCGCGTATTCGTGATAACGCAATGTCAGCAACTCCCGCAAGATTCGCGGCAGACGATTGAGTCGCCGGTGCGGCAGGTTGGCACGTACGTTCAGATGAAACGCATAATCGCTCACAAACGCAAGCGCCCTACGAGTATCGTACGCATGCGCGTGGGCCAACAGGCGTTCTTCGAGGGTTTCCAGAGTCTTGTGCAAATCCGTGCTGCTGTTGCGTCGTCGATAAGCAGTCTCGATCGCCTGAACTCCGCGTGCTGGTGCTTTTACTTCTGAACGCGCCGGAGCGCCAATCTGTTGCCTGCCGTGCTGCCGGTATTCGATCAAGGGTTCGTCGATAGCGATGACTTCGGCGACCGCTGCGATAGTAAGCGCAATCCAGCCGTCGTGAATCATCGCTATTCCATCGGGAATTGGTAGTGATAAGTTCACGAACTCAGATCGAAACGCCATTGTCGCGCCGGTGACTGTCCAGCCTGTTACCAGCACCTCCAGCGCGCGCCCGCGGGCGAGCAGCTTTTGTCTATGCGGTTCGAAACCAACTTCAGCCCACATGCGCTTGCCGAGTGGTTCGAGATTCTCGTCGACGATCTCTGCGTCAGAAAAAACGAGTCCGGCGGCGGAATGCTGTGTGAATGCGTCTTCGATCAACTGGAGTTTGTCGCTGCGCCAGACGTCGTCCTGATCGCTGAGCGCTATGATCTCACCCGTGCATAAGCGAATCGCCTGTTCGAAGTTCTTAACGCTGCCGAGATTCTGCTCGTTAAAGCGGAGCGTGACCGGAACGGAAGATTGTTGAGCGAGCTGCTCGAGCAGGCTGCGAGTTCCATCGCTCGAACCGTCGTCGCAAACGACGACCTCATCCGGCTTGCGCGATTGGGCCAGTACACTTTCCCACTGCGCCGTCAAAAATTCCGCGCCGTTGTAAGTACACATCGCAATCGAGATTTTCACGACCGCATTCTAACTAACCGACTTAACAGGACGAAATCCTGTCAATCCTGAGAATCTTGTTAATCGTGTCTAAAACACCTTCCGCTCCCGAACCTTTTCCTTGGTTGCGAGACTAAACCGTTGCTCGAGCACGCAATTCTCGGAAAGCATTTGCGCCACGTACTCACCGACCGCTGGTCCATGCTTGAACCCGTGTCCTGATCCGCCGCCAACAAGCCAAACGTTTTCGAGCTCCTGATGCTTGTCGATCAGAAAATCGCCGTTCGACGTGTTCTCATACTGACAAACACGCGTTTCCGTCACCGGCGCACCCGCGAGCAGCGGCACTCGTTCGGCCATGTAGTCACGAACTGCCTCTAACCCTGACGTTGTCACAACGCGCTGCCCGCTTTCGGGATCGAACTCTGGTCCATGAGCGTCGATTGCGATCTTGAAACCACGACCCTCGATATTCGGCAGCGCATAGATCAGATCGTTGAAATCAATCCAGCAGGGCATCACTCCGACGTTGAAACGATCGTCTCCCAGCGGAACGCCAAAGAAGATCTCTTCCTGCCGCGAGACGTAAATGCGCTCGCCCAGCAGCTCCGGAAAGAGTTTTGGCAACCATGGACCACACGCAAACACGTAAGCGTCGGCAACAATCTCTTCGCCGGATCTTGTTCGAATCGATTTGCCGAAAAGCGGTGCAATCGCTTCTTCGCGGTAATCAACGCCGCTCGCTCTTGCCGCTGCAACGACAACCTGCACCGCGCGTCGCGCCAGCAACACGCCTGAATCGGGCTCGAGAATGCCCCACGTAACCTGGCCCGCCGTAATTTGCGGATAGCGTCGCGCGAGATCGTCATGGTCCAACCTTTCATGGTTGACGCCGAGCCTTTGCAACGTTATCGCGGTGGCTTCGCAGTATGGATCGTGTTCGTGTGCGAGCCACAGAATTCCGGTTTTCACGAACAAGTTGTGACGTTCGCCGAACAGCTCTAGCCAGAGGATGAGCGACCGTTGGGCCATGCGCGAGTAGATCTCGTCTGGTCCATAGCCCATGCGGATCATTCTCGACTCGCCACCCGAGCTGGCGCGGCTGTTTCCTGGTCCATACGCGTCCAACAGCAGGACCGATGCCCCTTGCTGCCGGAGTTTATAAGCGCTCCAGGCGCCAAACACACCAGCCCCTATAACAGCAACGTCATAGAACATGAAAATAATTGTAACTGATACGAGTGTATTATCCGCCTCAATCTGTGTAATCTGTGCCCTGTTCCTGTGGAGGTAAAAGATGCGTTCGCTGCTTTTGATCTTATGTGTCTTCGTGGTGGCCCATGCGCAAACCGGCAATCAAGCCAACGAAGAGCGGAGCGATCCAATAACCACTCTCTCGTCTTATTACGACGCCATTAACTCGAAAGACTTTCGGCGCGCCTATGGTTACTGGGAGTCACCGACATCGTCGTACGAGCAGTTTGCGAAAGGCTTCGCCGATACGGATCATGTGCGCTTGCTGGTTGAACTGCCGCTTCAATTGGAGGGTGCTGCGGGCAGTTCGTTCGCCGAGATTCCGACGATCATCGTCGCCACCACTCGCAGCGGTAACGAGCGTGTCTTCACCGGTTGTTATACATTACGCAAATCAAATGTACGTGATACGGGTTGGCGAATTTATCGAGCCGAGGTTTCGCAAGTTCCGTCGACGGCGAGAGTGTCGCGCCTGCTGGCGCAGGGTTGTCACAATTCTCAATAATTTATTTTTGATGAGGAGGAACTCGAAGTGCGTTTAAGTATCGTTATCACGATTCTCACGGGGCTGCTCTTTGTGAATGCCTGCTCCGATCCTTCCACGAATAAAAGTAAAGCGGTAACTGGTGAGGCTGCGCCGGTCGCATCGCCGCATGCAGCGGGGCAGAAGTATCAGATCACGCCGCAGAATTCGAAGATTGAGTTTGTTGCATCACAAGTGACGGGCAGTCATAGCGGCTCGTTCGGCGACTTCTCGGGCCAGATTGATTTCGCCGGCACACCCGAGCAGAGTCACGTGAATATCACGATCAAAACAGCTTCAATTACCGCGGACGATCCTGATCTCACGAAGCATTTGAAGACCCCTGATTTCTTTGACGTAGCTAAGATTCCTCAGGCGAGTTTTGTTTCGACCGCGATCAAAGCCGGCGGTGAGAAAGGCGCTTCACACACCGTGACAGGCAACCTGACCATGCATGGTGTGACGAAGTCGATCACTTTTCCCGCGACGATCAACGTAACGCCCGACGCAGCAACAGTCGACGCCACATTCTCGATCAATCGCAAAGAATTCGGCATCAGTTACCCCGGTCCATCTGACAACGCGATCCGCGATAACGTGGTGCTGACTCTGAAGATTCACGCAAACAAAGCTGGATAATGATCGACGACTTGTCGCGCTTTCACAGCCCGGTGAGCAATCTCTTTCCGAGACCGGTTACGTTTCGAGAGTGGGCATCGTACCGGCTTAGCGATGAACAGGTAGATTTTTACAGAGAACACGGATACCTCGCCGGCATCCGCATCCTGAATGACGAACAAATCGACGCGCTGCGACAAGAACTCGCGGCGCTTGTCGATCCGGCGCATCCCGGTCACAAACTCTTCTACGAATTCAATGCAAACGAATCAGTCGACCCCGATCGGATACTCTTCCATGCACTCGGCGCCTGGCGCATAACTCCCGGCCTGCACGATCTGTTGTGGCATCCCGCTTTTGTAGTCGCAGCGGCGCAGTTGCTCGATGGTCCAGTGCGCTTCTGGCACGATCAGATTTTCTACAAGCCTGCGTACCATGGCAGCATCGTGATCTGGCATCAGGACTACTCGTACTGGACCAGGACCACACCTGTTGCTCACGTGTCCTGCTGGATTGGACTCGACGATTCAACGCGTGAAAACGGCTGCGTGCATTACGTACCAGGCAGTCATCGCTGGCAGTTACTGCCACGCACTGGCTTTGCAAACCGGATGGATACGATCTTCGACTGGCTCACGCCTGAGCAACGAGCAGAGTTTAAACCCGTGGCGATCGAGTTGAAGGCAGGCGAGTGTTCGTTTCATCATCCGCTGATGGTTCATGGTTCGTATGCCAATCAAACCGCACGCCCGCGACGCGCAGTTGTGCTCAACGCATTTCGCGACGGAGTAGTGTCCGCTTCCGACACACCGCTGCTCGAAGGCGTGCCAACAATTCCCGCCGGACAGACGATTGGCGGACGATTCTTTCCTTTATTATTCGACCCACAAATACTCGCCACCAAAACGCAATAACGAAATCAAAGAACTGCGACACGGCTATAAGTGGTCGAGTGTTTAATAGATCTCACACGAACGAAAGGAGATCTGTAATGGCAATAAAATCAGCCGCTACGCCAGCAAGAAAGAGAACTTCCAACATGTTCAAGGAGGCGAAGTCGTTTTCAAGTTTCTCCGTCAACGATTTGCAAAAAGCGAAAGAGTTTTACGGAGAGAAGCTCGGACTCGATGTGTCTCAGACACCGGAAGGACTCGAGCTTCACACCGATGACAATGTCGTGTTCTTATATCCGAAACCGAATCACACCCCGGCATCATTCACCGTTCTAAACTTTTCCGTGGACGACATCGAAGCAGCAGTTGACGAACTCAACTCGCTGGGAATCAATCTCGAACATTACAACCTGACCGACATCAAAACTGACCAACGTGGCATCGCGCGCGGTCCGCACGGCCCGACGATCGCGTGGTTCAAAGATCCGGCGGGAAATATCCTGTCGATACTTGAAGAGAAGTAGCCGCAGATTGACGCGGATAAACGCTGATTTAGATTGGCGTTTATCCGCTTTAACCCAGCTTCGGTCCGCTGATCGTTGGACCGTTTCCCACCCACCGTTCGTCCTCTGCTGCACTCCCGTTGACTGGTTGTAGCGATATCCCGAAAGAAACATTTTCAGCCACAGAGAGGCACAAAAGGCACAAAATGGCGGCTGAACATCATTGACATTGGGAGCGCGGCAGAATTATTGTCGCGCCGCTCAACGACCCGAATTTCTCACGAGAGTCGCAAACGATGCAGAACAAACCCGCCCCTGCTGATGCTCGCCCGCGCGTATTCGAGAAGCCTGTCGCATGGCTCTTTGGACCGCAACTTATCGGTGGACTTAAAGGCATCCTGCTCTACACCGCGTACGGCAACAAACTCGATCCGCGCGATTGGATGACCGCTAAAGTCATCAACGATTTCGCTGAGTACGATGGCGAGGAATTCTGGTTTGACTATCTCTCGGACACGGGCGACGGCACCAGGGCCATGTACAGCCTGGCTTACCTGACAATGTGTCGTAGTTTGTGGACCACGCCTGATCCAACCGCGAACAGTGATGTAAAGACAACGCGGAGCGATCAGTTCCAGTTTGAATTACCACGCGGTGAGTTTCTGTTTGTCGGCGGCGACACTGCCTACCACGCTTCGGATTACATGACGCTGGTCAATCGGATGCAGCATCCGTTCAAGTATGCTTTCGAGGACCTGGTCAAGGATAAACTCATCGCTCCAGACGAACCACGGCGCCCGATCTTCGGTATTCCCGGCAATCATGACTACTACGATCAAATCGACGGCTTTCGACGCCAGTTTCGCAAGCCTGTTCGCCCTGAGGGACCATTACCACCCGCCGAGAGTGGTCCGAAGTACGCGCAATTAACGTTAGCTGGATTCAAGCGTATCCAGGAAGCTAGTTATGTTTCCCTGCACTTGCCTTACGACTGGTGGTTATGGGGTTTTGACATTGAACCTGGTCCACTCAATCGTCAGCAACTGCGGCAAGCTCGCTTTTTCCTCCCGTTAGGACCGAACGATCAGGAAGTTAATCCTCCCGACAAACTGATCGTGGCCACATCTGAGCCGAGCACGGTCTTCGGCCGCGCAGCAACCGATGACCAGCCAATCTCCGCCTCATTGAAGTTTCTCCGCACCGTTAGTCTGCCATTTCTTGCGCAACGAAATGCTGCGGGCAAACCAGATTTTCAAAACACCGGTGATGCGCAATTGAAGCCAGGGCAATGTCGTTTGGAGCTGTCGGGCGACGTGCATCACTACGCACGCTACTGGGGACCGCCAGCCAGTGGTGATTGTCCCCGCAAACACACCACTGCGCCGCGACCGAGTGGTGAGAGTTATGCCTCAGTTGTTTCAGGTGCGGGCGGTGCGTTTCATCATCCATCCGCAACTTACAACGACGAGATTTGCGAGCAGGTGCTTTACCCTTCGGAAGCGAAATCACGCGGCGCCGTAGCCGATCAGCTCTTCAAGTTTTGGACTGTGTGGAGCGGCGGTTACGTTTGGTTAGTCGGATTTATCCTTGCTTTCGTGCTGTACTTCGGAGCTGCGGTCCCGCAAAGCAGCCGGCAATTTATCGGCAACATCTTTATCTTGCAGACCCTGGGATTGGTTGACGAACAGAAGCTGGAACCGACGATTGTTAAGACGAATGACGCAAGCCCTTGCGAAAGTGTCAGGCCCTTCTGGCTTTGGACCAGCCTTGGTTTCGTAGATCCCGTATGGCGGGCGCCTCAGGGTTGTACGGGCAGGGAACCAACGTACTTCTTCCCGCACGCGAGTAAGTGGCCGCACGACCTTTTCATCGGCCAGGGTTTCATCGGGGCTTCCGTGTTCGCCATCATCGTTACTCTCCTGGCCGTATCAAGGAAAAAAATCTTTACGGATCAGAACCCTTATCAACAGGGACCAGATCCCAACCGAAAGCTCTGGCCCATCCTCATCGGTACAACACTGCTGGTGATCATTGGCCTTGCTACGATCCATCCTTACCGGCATTACATCACGCCGTTTATCAGCAGCCTGCTCGTGCTTTATTCGCTGTTCTGCGCGGTGCTGGCGATTGTTCTCAGCATCCGTTACGGCGAGTATCTGTTTAAGAAGAGTTTTGTAACCAGCAAGCGCGGTGATTGGCTCTTCCAGTGGGCGTGCTGGCTTGCAGCGCTGGCCGTGATCGCTTTTGCCTTCTTATTCTTCGGACAAAATAATTTGCCCGCTTACCTTGTATCCGACATCGTGTTTGCCCTCGTCTTTGTGCTCGCCATTGTGGGAATGCTGGCGCTGCCTTTCAAAGTCGCCGGCGACCTCTTTTACACCAAGCCAAAATGGTTGCGGTTTCTCGGCCAGTTGCTGATCGGTGTGGTCCTTCTCATCTTTCAGGTTTTCGTTCCGTATGTGTTGATTCGAACCGGCAGCTATCTCGCGTGGGCACTCGCGGCAGTTTTGCTGGTGCTACCGATCTTTGTCGGACGTTGGTTGTTGAAACGAAACAGCGGTGTCGGGTTGTTGATAGCGTGGATCGTTTACGGTGGCCTGATGCTGTTCTTACCAAAGCTCGTTGGTCAGCCTGCGATTTTCTTCCATTGGACCGGACCCTGGGGACTCATTCCCGCAATTCTCGCCGGACTCGCAGGCGCTGTGATCTGTTGTCTATGGACCGGCTGGTACTTCGCTGTTTGCTTCGCCTTCAACGGTCACAATAACGAAGTCGGTGGCGCTGCACGAATCGAAAACTTCAAACAATTCATACGCTTTCGTCTGACTCGCAATGAGATTACTGGCTACGTGATCGCAGTCGATCAGGTCGGGGAGGTCGGCCACGATCTGAAGCCCAGGCTGATCGATGTCTTCCGTTTGAAGTGTAAATAGAAAGGAGCCTTCCTCAATGAAATCTCGAGGCTACTTCTACGGTGGATTTACCACTTCTCTAAACATCCTCTTGTACGCGCTCACCCTCGGCCACTTTCTCTGGCTCGAAGGAAGAGTGCGTCACGGTGTATTTCGCAACTGGCTTCGTCGCTTTCGCTACCGCCCACAAAAATTTGCGCGACCGAGAACGGAACAGGAACTGATCGACCTGATTAAGAATTCCAACGGCATTCGTTTTTTCGGCTCGGGTCATTCTTTCAACGAAGGCGTGGTGGCGGATATCACGCTGGTTTCGTTGGACGACTACACCGGAATCGTCAACATCGACGATGTCAACCTGCGAATGACAGTGCGGGCCGGCACGCGTGTTCGCGACGTCGTGCGATTGTTATTGAAAGAACGTGGTTGGGCGTTTAAGGCGCTGCCCTCGCATGACGCGCAGAGCATTGCCGGAATACTTTCGACCGACGTCCACGGCACCGGCAGGGATTGGGGTTTTGTCAGTGACCTCGTTCATTCGCTCAAAGTGATCGATGGCAAAGGCAACGTGTACACGGTTGGACCACAGGACGATCTTTTCAAAGCCGTAGTTGGCGGAATTGGCGCCGCGGGTGTGATTTCGGAAGTGACCGTTCAGGCGCGGACGCGATTCAACGTCGAGCAGAAGTTTGAGATCACCGACCTTGCGTATGTTGTAAGTAATCTCGATACCCTACTCGCCCAAAACGAGCATCTCAGCCTCTACCTCTTTCCTTTTACGGGGAAGTGCCAGATCAGTACCTGGAACAGCACTCCGAAACCGAAGTCGTTTCTTGGTCCAGTGCGTGAGTTCATCGCGATCTCGTTTGACGCGCTGCTGGCGTCGTGGTTCGGAAACTTTATGGCTTACACGGGATTGCTGCCGTCGCTGTCGTCGATTACGCACAGTTTGAAACGCGGCACCGATCTGGTGATGGAAAGTAATGAGGCTTTCAACCGCACCATCTATCACCTTCATCAAGAACTCGAGTTTACGGTGCCGTATGTGGAGACGTTTCAGCGATGCCACGACTTTGTCGGGCTGTATGAAGCGATGTACAAGCAGAAGCATCTGCCGTATGCGTTGTTTGAGGTACGCTTTACTCCTGCGGGACACGATCGCACGTTGATCGGTGCGGGCAGAGATCGCAGGTCGACCTGGATAGACCTGGTGCTCGACGACTCGCGTGGGTTTGAAAGGTATTACGCGGCGGCGGAGGCGCTCATCAAGCAGATTGCCGCGCGCCCGCATTTGGGGAAGTTTTGTCAGGACCACACGAAGACTGATCTACAGAATGTGCACGGTGCGTACTTCACGCAGTTTCTACAGCTCGTGCAGCAATACGATCCCGACGGAAAATTCAAGAACGCGCTCACGCGCCGCCTCTTCTAAGACGAAGATCTGAACACACGTCGCGTATCAGAGACGTACAGAAACTCCGGAGAAAACCACAAAAACACGCCGCTTCACTCGTGGCAATCAACTTGCACGGACCAACCTCTACAGCGAGCAAAGGGGGAACTGTGCATGCACGTCAAACTCAAGAAACTCTCGGATCAGGTAATGGTGATTACCGGCGCATCGTCGGGCATCGGGCTCGTCACCGCACGTATGGCCGCGAAGCGCGGCACACGCCTCCTCCTGAATGCGAGGAACGAAGAAGCACTGCGGCGCGTTTGCGACGAGATCAATCAATCGGGCGGCGAGGCTTATCACGTCGCTGGTGACGTGGGGAAGTTAGACGACGTTCAGAATCTTGCGAACGAAGCGATTCGTCGTTTCGGCGGTTTCGACACGTGGGTCAACAACGCGGGTGTGTCGATCTATGGACGAGTGTTGGACCAGTCACTCGAAGATCAGCGCCGTCTGTTCGAGACAAACTACTGGGGCGTGGTCCACGGCTCGCGAGTCGCTAGCGCGCACCTGCGCGAACGCGGCGGCGCGCTGATCAACGTCGGCAGTGTGTTGTCAGACGTCGCGATTCCGATTCAAGGCACGTACTGCGCAACGAAGCACGCGGTCAAAGGTTACACGGATGCGCTGCGACTCGAGTTGGAAGCCGAAGGCGCGCCGATCGCAGTGACACTGATCAAGCCAAGCGCAATCAATACGCCTTACGTCCAGCATGCGAAGAATTTGTTGCCTTCCGAGCCACAACACCCGGCGCCGGTCTACGCGCCCGAGACTGTAGCCGAAGCAATTCTTCATTGCGCCGAACATGCCGAGCGTGACGTTTACGTCGGCGGCGCCGGCAAGATGCTCGCTGAAGCTGGTCACCACCTGCGGCGACTGACGGACAAAGTGATGGAGGCAAGGATGCTCGATCAGCAGAAGTCTGATCGGCCGAAACCTGCGAATCGTCCGGACAGTTTGCATGCACCGTCAGCGGATGGAGAGGAACGCGGTGGCTATCCCGGCCACGTGTCTGAATCGAGCGTCTACACAAAGGCTTCAGTGCATCCGGTGATCACGGGTTCGGTGATTGCCGGGTTGGGAATCGCTGCGTTTGCAGCGTGGCGATCGTTTTCTGATCAGAGGGCGGAAAGAAGGAGTTCGAATTATGCGTGAAGACAATGGAAGTATTTGGAAAGGCATCGTGGCGGGACTTGCGGGCGGCCTGGTCGCGTCGTGGACCATGAATCAATTTCAGGCAGCGTGGACTCGTCTCGCCGAGAACACAGAAAAGCCACACGGCGCGCAATCGATGCAGCCGGCGGAAGGTTCAAAAGAAGAAGGTTCAAAAGAAAACGACGAGAACGCGACAGTCAAGGCAGCGAGGGCGATCTCTGAAGGAGTCTTCGGTCACGAGTTGCAGGAGAGCGAGAAGGAGCCGGCTGGAGCTGCGGTTCATTACGCGTTCGGCACCGCGAGTGGCGCTTTGTATGGCGCGCTCGCGGAGCTTGCTCCGCAAGTGACAACGGCGGTGGGTATTCCGTTTGGCGCGGCCTTTTGGCTACTGGCGGATGAAGTCTCTGTGCCGTTGCTCGGTCTCTCGAAAGGACCAACCGAGTATCCGCTATCGACTCATGCATATGCTTTAGCGTCGCACATTGTTTACGGAGCAACAGCTGAGTTGAGCCGCCGCGCAGTGCGCCAGATGTTGTAAGAAATTTTTCTCACGCAAAGGCGCAAAGGCACAAAGAAATTCCGTGAAATCGCGGAAGCGCTTTGTGTCTTTGCGCCTTTGCGTGAGCTGTTAGGTTGACAAGATTCAAAGAATTTACAAGATTGTAATCATGACCAATCCTGTTCTTCTCAACTGGAACGAAACCGCAAAGTACTGGATCCAATACAGCGACACGATTCGTGCGATGTTTGCGCCGTTGACTGAAGCTCTCATCGAGCACGCGAACATCCGTGAAGGACAGAACGTGCTCGACGTCGCCAGCGGCGCGGGCGAGCCCGGGCTAACCATCGCCGAAAGAGTTCGACCAAACGGCTCTGTCACTTGCACAGACGCTGTGGCGGAGATGGTCGACGCCGCGCGTAACGAGGCGAATCGACGTGGTCTAACGAACGTGCAGTTTCGCCAGTGTACCGCCGATTCTTTACCCTTCACCGACAATTCATTCGACGCGACTGTTTGCAGACTCGGCATCATGTTTGTTCCCGATCCACTCGCTGCCGTGCGAGAGATGCTGCGCGTCACGAGACCAGGCGCCCGGCTCGCTCTCGCGGTCTGGCACAAGAGCGAAATCAATCCTTTCTGCTACACCGTGACGAACGTCATGGCCCAACACGTCGCCTCACCCGCTGTCGATCCGGATGCGCCGAACGCCTTTCGTTTTGCAGAGTCAGGCAAACTGGCGAACGTCCTGACCGCCGCGGGCGCGAGCGAAGTCGAAGAAAGTGTAGTGAGTTTCGATATCGAAGCTCCGCTCTCACCACTTCAGTTTTGGACCATGCGTTCGCATACGTCGGATACGTTACGTGAAAAGCTCGCCAAATTGTCGAGCGATGAGCAGGCGCAGATCGCCGGTGAAATGGAGCAGACGGTTAAAGAATTCTTTCCTGACAACCGGATGAAATTTCCGGCACAGATGATCCTCGTCACTGGAACCGCATAAACGCGGACACGCGTCTCCGTGTACAATACACGCATGCGACGGTCGGTGTTGGACCAGAGGTGGGCCGCTTACGCCGTAGCTGCGTTGAGCGTTTTTGCGTTGACGCTGCTGCTCAAGATTGTCGGCACACACGTCAACGCAGCCACAGTCTCGCTCGCACTGCTGCTCAACGTTCTCTTCATCGCTACTCGTTGGGGCAGCCTGCCCGCGCTGTTCACGTCGATCCTCGCGATGCTCTGTTTCAACTTCTTCTTCCTGCCGCCGTTCGGCACGTTCACGATTGCCGCAACTGACAACTGGGTCGCGCTGCTCGCGTTTCTCGTGACCGCAGTGACAGCCGGACAACTCTCAGCCAGCGCGAGGCGACGCGCAGAAGAAGCTGAAACGGGAAGACGCGAGATCGAACGTCTTTACGCTGAGCTCCGTGATGCCTTCGAGCGCGCGAGTCATGCGGAGGCATTACGACAAAGCGAGAAACTGAAGTCAGCGTTGCTCGATGCGGTCACACACGACCTGCGCACGCCGCTCACTTCCATCAAGGCCTCGATCACGACGCTGCTCGACGAAGCACGCGGTGAACCGCCCGTTCCACTCGACAGCGATTCGCGAGTCGAGATGATGGAAGTGATCGACGAAGAGGGCGATAGGCTCAGCCGCTTTATAAATGGTCTGATCGAACTCGCGCGTATCGAAGCAGGTGAACTGCACCTTCGCAGGCGCTGGGGCGCTGTCGATGAGATCATCTCCACGGCGCTGACGCGAGCTGAACCGATCACGCGCAATCATCACGTCGAGCTGCAAGTTGAAAAGGAGTTGCCGGGTGTGCGAGTTGATGAACGAGCAGTGAGTGAAGTTGTGTACACACTCATCGACAACGCGGCCAAGTATTCCGCGAAAGGTTCAACGATCCGCATCACCGCACGACGCTCGGGGGAGGAACTCATCGAAATGGGAATCGAAGACGAAGGCCCGGGAATTCCCAGTGAATTGCGCGAACGGGTTTTCGATAAGTTCTTTCGGGCCACGCGCGATGGTGATGTGACAACGCACAAACCGACTGGCACGGGCATGGGCCTCGCGATCGCGAAAGGAATCGTTGAAGCTCACGAAGGACGGATCTGGATCGAGTCAGGCAACGGAGGCAAGGGCACGCGCGTTCTATTTACGCTTCCGATTGGTGACGAAGACGTGGAGTTAGTGCTCAATGACTGATCGTCCGAAAATCCTGGTGGTTGATGACGAGCCGCAATTGACGCGCGTGCTGCGCACCGGCCTGAAGTCGCGCGGCTATGACGTGCGCGCCGCTGCTGACGGACTCGCGGGATTCGAAGCGTTCAACGATTGGCATCCTGATCTCGTGATCACCGATTTGGCGATGCCGAACGTCGATGGTCTGGAGTTGTGCAAACGTTTGCGCGCGGTGTCGCAGGTTCCGATCATCGTGTTGTCGGCGAAAGGTGAAGAGAAGACGAAGGTGGAAGCTCTCGATCTCGGTGCCGATGATTTTATCACCAAGCCTTTTGGGATCGACGAACTGCTCGCGCGCGTGAGGGCTTCGCTGCGACGCGCCAATGCGCCGCCGATGAATGAAGCGACGCAGTCAACGCTCGACTCCGGAGACTTTCACGTCGATCTCGAATCGCGCGCGATCACAGTGCGCGAAAAGCCGATTCATCTCACGCCGAAAGAGTTCGATCTACTCGTCTACTTCATCAAGCACGCCGGGAAAGTTCTCACGCATCGCACCTTGCTCGCCGCGTTGTGGGGAGGCAACTACGTCGAGCAGAACGAATACCTGCGCGTGTTTGTCGGGAACTTGCGAAAGAAGATCGAACCCGACGCCGCGACGCC
>DATDFT010000348.1:0-11565 GCA_036522475.1 Pyrinomonadaceae bacterium
CGTCGCGGCAAGTACATCCTCTTCAATCTCGAATCTGGCCAGGTGCTCGCGACACACCTGCGCATGACCGGGAAGTTCGTCTCCCTAACGCTCGATCAATCGCTTCCACCGTACGCGCACGTCGTCTTCTACTTCGATGACGAGCGGCGTCTCGTGTTCTGCGGCATGCGACAGTTCGGGCGAATGCGCCTCTTCACGAAACCTCCAAAAGAGCTCACGACACTCGCGCCCGAACCTCTCTCCGACGATTTCACCGAAGACTACTTCATCGAAACGCTCTCACGTTCCCGCCGTCCGGTAAAACATCTCCTCCTGGACCAGACGCGCGTGCTCGGTCTCGGCAACATCTACGCAGTCGAAGCTTTGTTTCTCGCCGGCGTGAATCCCAAAAAAGCCGCGAACAAGCTCTCAAAGCCACGCGCGCGCAAGTTGTACCACGCGATTCGCGACACATTGCGGGAAGCAATCGACGCAGGTTCGACTCTCCGCATCGATCTCGCCGATGGAAACGGCAGTTACTTTGAAACCCCGGAACGCTTCTGGCGCGTTTACGAACGCGCCGGCGAGCCTTGTGTGAAATGTGGAACGAAGATCAAACGCGTGGTCCAGGGGGGCCGCTCGACGTATTACTGTCCACAGTGCCAGAGCCGGTGAGTAACAATTTCTGTTACCCACACCTAACACTTTGCGGCACAAAACGCTTATTCTTCGTCGCTCTTTCCGGAGTACGGAAACTCATCCGCCAGCACAGCGCGCATCTTCACGTGGCCGTACAGCACTTCCAAGTAACACAGAAACCGGTGCAATAAAGGCTTGGGATCGAGGTTGTTCTCGACCGCCGTTATAACTTCCAGCGCGAGACTTTCGTAGCCGCGCCAGTCCTTGTACATCAGATACTGCATGCTGCCGTCGCGAAACTCGAGTATTCGAGCAGTCACTGAGCGCAGGACATCGGGGTCGCCGTTCGCCTGGGCCAATCGCACAAAACGCATCAACGACGACAGGTCCTTACAAAGAATCAGCGACTGTTGCAGCCTGAGCTCGACGTCGTTGAAGAGCTTCGACGGGTCGAGCCTGGGACTGAAAACCTGGAGCAGAGTGATGGTTGATTGCTGAAAACAGTTCGTTAGTAAACCGTGCGCGTGCATGATCTTACCGTACACGATCGGGATCGATTGTTCGGTAATACCGCGCACCAGTTCGCGTTCGAAGATACGGCGCAAGTCGTGAGTAATGCCGTACGAAATGCCGTCCAGGACCTCATGCAAACGTTCGTGACGGCCGCCCAACGCGCTGGCTTTGGCATCAACGTAATCAGTCAGCGAGCGGGCTTCGAATTCGAGGACTTCAAGGAGTGAAAGGCTTTCGAGAAGGGTGTCGAGTTTTTGGAGATTGTTCTCGATGCGTGTGAGCCAATCGAAGAAACGGACCATTTCGGTGAGGATAGTTTGTGAGATTTCATGCAACTGCGGATCGTTGATTTGCCGGAGAACTGAGTAGATCTCGCATTGAAGATTGGCCTGTACTTCGCGCTGTATCTCGGTCTGCGGATCAGCGGTAAGCGTGTCGGCCAACAACGGTAACTGAGGCTCGGGTTCGTGAACTATATAGGCGAGGGGTGCGGACATCGGGAACCTCCACCGCGATAAACGGCAATGGCCGTGCCACGCGAGGAAGTTTATTGGACAGGATTTAGAAGATTTACAGGATGAAGAGGATTATCTTGTCAATCCCGAAAATCCTGTTCATCCTGTCTCAGTTGGACCATCGCTACAGGTTCTCCACGATGAAGTCGAGCATCATCTGCCGTAGGTGTTTCACCAGCAGCGGATCGGTCACCCCGTGACGTGACTTCGGATACAGCATCAACTGAAACTGCTTCCCTGCCTTCTGCAACTCGTAAACAAACTGCATCGTGTTCGCCATGTGAACGTTGTCATCGATTGCACCGTGAATCAGTAACAGCTTCCCGTGCAGGTCCTTCGCTGCGTTCACCGGCGCGCTCTTCTTGTAACCTTCGGGATTGTCCTGTGGCGTCTGCATGTAACGTTCCGTATAGATGCTGTCGTAGTCGCGCCAGTCAGCCACTGTGCCGCCCGCGATTCCGATCTTGAACGACCGGCTGTGCGTCAACGCGTAGCTGGTCATGAATCCACCATAACTCCAACCCCACATCCCTATGCGCGAACCGTCCACGTAAGGCTGGCTCTTCAACCACGTCAGACCATCTTCGAGATCGCGCAGCTCGAGTTCTCCGAAATTCTTGTACACAGGCCACGTCGATTCCAACCCTTTGCCGCTCGCGGTGCGATTGTCGCAGATCCAGATGATGTAACCTTTCTGGGCCAGTAATTGGTGAAACATGTAAGTCTGCGAGCCCCATGCGTTACGAACCTGCGGCGCGTGTGGTCCACTGTAAGTAAAACTCATCACCGGATACTTCTTCCGCGCGTCGAAGTCGGGCGGCTTGATCATCATCGCTTCCATTACGAAGCCGTCGCGCGTCTTCACTTGCAACAACTCTGCGGTGCCGAGTTTGTACTGCTTGAGCGCGTCAACTTTATTCTCACTGATCACGCGCACGAGTTTTCCGCCTGCATCATAGAGGCGAATTTGCGAAGGCGTGTTGAGATCGCTCCAAAAGTCGATGAAGTAGTTATATGCCGGACTGACATCAACGCGATGCGAACCTTCAGTCGTCGTGATTCGAGTCAGGCCAGTGCCGTCGAGCTTGATCCGGTAGCCATTATTCGCGATGGGACTGTGCTCGGTGGACGTGAAGTAAATGAAACCATTCGCTTCATCCACTCCTTCGATAGAACGGACTTCCCAGTTGCCATTGGTAATCTGGCGCAGGAGTTTTCCATCGGCGGAATAATGGTAGAGATGTTCCCAGCCGCTGCGCTCGCTGGCCCAGATGAAGGTGCCGTCTTTCAGCCAGATTGGATCTTCGTTGATCGCCACCCATGCTTTCGACGTCTCATGAATGATGGTGGACGACTTGCCGTCGCGGGCATCGGCAAAGTTCACGTCGAGAAACGTCTGCTCGCGATTCTGCGCCTGGTAAACCACCTTCTTGCTGTCAGGACTCCACGCCACACGTGAGATCAGCAGGTCGGCCGGTTGATACTTGAACGTATCGACCCAGCGAATGTCGCCGCCAGTGGCATTGACCACACCCAACTTTACGATCGGATTCGGATCGCCGGCTTTCGGATAAGGCGTGACCTCGACGTTCTGCTCATACGGAATGTGATCGACAACGGTGAACTCAGGTACAGGGTTTTCGTCGAAGCGAAGAAACGTAATCGTCGTTGAATCAGGACTCCACCAGTACGCGCCGAAGTTACCGCGGCCGTAAAGTTCTTCCTGGTATACCCAGTCCAGGCGGCCATTAAGAATCTTTTCGCTGCCGTCGCTGGTGAGCGCGCGTTCGCGGCGCTGCATGCCCAGCTCTTCAACGTAAAGGTTGTTGCCGCGCACGAAGCTGATCATCTTGCCGTCAGGACTGAACTCAACACCGACTTCTTCTTCCGGATTGTTCGTGAGTCGAATCGGGCGGTCACTCGTAAATTCGTAGTAGAACAGATCGTTGGACCAGTTGATCAGAACGGCAGTTTGCGCGGGATTGAGATCGTAGTTACCGCGATTCGCGAGTTGTCGAGCATCTTCCGCAGTGACACCAGGCAATGCGGCAAACGCGGCCTGCATTTTAGCGGCGTCGAAGAACGGCACAGCTTGACCCGTCGCAGCATCTACTTTTTGCAGCCGCGGCACGTCGCGTCGTGACGCTTCGTTGGTAATTAAGTAGTGATTGCCGTCTTTGAGCCAGCGAACGGTGGGTGTCGTGCCGTTGAAGTTGACCTTCTTTACCGGATCGAAGATGTCGTCGATTGTTAAGAGTTTGTTCTGCGCCTTTAAAGACTGTGTGAACAGGGTCAAAAAAACTGTCGCGAGTAGAATTATTCTCTTCATTGTGCTCTTGGAGTCATCCTCTTGATGAGAGGTGTCAATACTGCGAGTATGAGTGCCGCCGCCAAAGTGATGCCGGCGAATATGCCGAAGCCCCGCGTTAAGGCGTGGTTGTCGTTGCCCGCGAATAGTCCTGTCGCCAATCCAGCTATATAACTTCCGATCGAGATTGAGAGGAACCACACGCCAAGCATCAATCCGACCATTCTCTGCGGGGATAGTTTGGTAACTGTGCTGAGACCGACCGGGCTCAAACAAAGCTCACCGATTGTTTGCAGGAAGTAGACCAGCACCAGCCACATCGGACTCACGCGTCCGCCAGAGGCCAAAGTAGCGGCGAATGCGATCACTACGAACGCCAGTCCGGCAAAGAAGAGTCCGATCGTGAACTTGCCTGGACTCGAAGGCTGCCGGTCTCCGAGTTTTAGCCAGACGGCTCCGATGATTGACGCGAAGATGATCACGAAGAGCGCCGGAACAGATTGAAACCAGCTCGACGGATAGGTCCAACCAAGAATCGTGGTCCTCGTCAGGCGATCAGCAAAGAGCGTCAAACTCGAGCCGGCTTGTTCGTAAGTCATCCAAAACAGGATCGAAAAAACAAACAGAATGAAGATGACGATCACTCGCCTGAGTTCCTCGCCTTTTAAGTGGCGTATGATTCCGAGGAGATATCCGAAAAAGAATCCCACCACAGTCGGGAACAATGCCGAAATGCGAGCCTCGCCGTAGAATAACCCGAGTCCCGCACCCACGGCTCCGCCGGCCAGCGCGAGTACGAGTGTCAGATAATCCACTCCCACTTCGGTTGGTGTTTGTTCGGTCGCGGCTGGAATATCAGGCTTACCTCCAACTCCCGCCAACCGCTTTTGACCAAGTACGTACTGAATAATACCGAGAGTCATTCCAACGCCGGCCGCACCGAATCCCCAGTGCCAGCTCGAGTTCGGGTTGAGTCCCATCTTTACGATAACGTTCCTGAACGACTGTGACTGCGCCAGAAAACCGACGATGAGCGGTGCGAGAAACGCACCGAGGTTGATTCCCGTGTAGAAGATCGAGAAACCCGAATCACGTCTCTTATCGTCTTCGGAATATAACTGGCCCACCATCGCACTGATGTTCGGTTTTAGCAGTCCCGTTCCGCAGGCAATCAGTATGAGACCAGCGTAAAAGGTGAGCTTCGAGTTGATCGCCATCGAATAGTGGCCGCAGGCAATGATGATCGCGCCGATCAGCACTGCTCGCCGCGCGCCCAGGATGCGGTCAGCAATCCAACCTCCAGGCAGCGGCAAATACCAAACGGAGGAAACATACGTACCGTAGATCAGGCCGGCATATTTCTCGTCGAGCGCGAGCCCGCCTTCCGAAAACGCTTTCGTCATATAGAGCAAGAGGATCGCGCGCATACCGTAGTATGAGAAGCGTTCCCACATCTCGGTGAAAAAAAGCGTCGAGAGACCGCGCGGATGTCCGAAAAAACTGCGGTCAAGGCTGGAGGTAGCCGCATCTTGCGATGTGCTCATAGGAAAGGTTCCTTTGTTCAGTAATGCGGAGCTTAGGGAAAGACCGTGTGCATTCAGCCAAATGTGAGAAACGGTGTCAAGGCCGCAGATAAACGCCGATGACGCAGATCAATAACATGACCTGTGTCATCTGCGTTTATCGGAACTTAATATTAATCTGCGTGGAGTTGGAAAACTTGAGCGGCTTCGGCCGGAGGCAACACTGGATGGTAGGTCTTGCCGTAGCGCTGAGAAATGATCTTCACGTAGTTCTGCGTCTCTGTGTACGGAGGAATTCCGTCGTACTTGTCTACCGCGCCTTCCCCTGCGTTGTATCCGGCGAGCGCGAGTTCGACGTTGCCTGAGAAGCGCTTCAATAACCAGCTCAGGTACTTTGTTCCGGCAGTAATATTCTCCTCCGGATCCTCCGGGTGCTCGCAACCAAAACGCTTCGCAGTCGCCGGTATCAACTGCATCAGCCCCTGCGCACCCGCATGCGAATGTGCATGAATATCGTATTTCGACTCCTGCCAGATGACCGCATGAATGAACCGCGGGTCTACACCCTGCTTCTCACCAACTTCAAAGATGATGCGATCCAGCTCCGGATCCCCGGAAGTGGGAATGTCTGCGGGAATCGTAAAGGCGTGCTGATTAGCAGCCGCTGCGGGCGCCAGCACGTGGCTGAACAGAATGCCAGTAATGTTGCTGAAAACGAAAATTGAAAGCAGGGCAAACGGCGCGAACTTGAGCGAGCGAAAGTGGGGTAACTTGCGGGGAAACTTCATCCAGTAAAATCTCCATGTTATGAACGATGACCATAAAGGCACCTAAATTTTTCAGCTTGCGCAGACTCTAAAGGGGACTGCACCGGACCAACATGCGGGCTTCCAAACAGCAGCGCTGTAATCGAAGAACCGGGAGTCTGATGGACCAACTTACGAACTCGTTGCCAATTCGGTTCAAATTTTATGCTTGTAAGTTCTTGTATTTACATGTACTTATTCGTTTCACCAGATCGGTCTTTCTGAAGCGTCGCTGTCAGCATGACAGAAAAAACCGAACACCGATCGTCGCTCTCATCCCAGAAGCGGCACGCGCAAGTTGAGGTCGACAAGCTTGACAGTCGTTAGTCGCAGGGCGTATAAGCAGCGATTGAAAAACGTGGTGAGTTAAGGCGACTTGCGGCCACGTAAAACAAACGGCTAAACAGCTCGGGCAGCGATTAAGAGACCCGAAAAACTTCAAACGGATTTGAAGTCCCGCGTTGTTTAGCGCGGGACTTTTTCATTGCTAACGAGGATGGAACCTTTTCAAGAACTTCTCGCAACTGACCGCATACTCGTCGTTGACGGCGCGATGGGGACCATGCTCTACGCGAAGGGCGTCTACATCAACCGCTGCTACGATGAGTTGAATCTTAGTAACCCCGACCTGGTGCGTGAGATTCACAGTGAATACATACGCGCCGGCGCCGACATCATCGAGACCAACACGTTCGGCGCCACTGCTCACAAGCTCCAGCAATACGGACTCGAAGGCAGTCTCCACGAGATCAACGCACTCGCCGCAAAGATCGCCCGCGAAGCCGCGGGCGATCGTGCTTACGTCGCCGGCGCTATCGGTCCACTTGCCTTGCGCATCGAGCCTTATGGTCCAACTTCGTTTGACGAAGCGCGCGAGATGTTCAAGGCGCAAGCGGTTGGCCTGCTCGAAGGAGGTGTGGATCTTTTCTGTCTCGAAACGTTCTCCGATGTCTCCGAGATACGCCAGGCCATCAGCGCCGTGCGGGAAGTCTGCGACCTGCCGATCATCGCCCAGATGACCATCATGACTGATGGCAACACGATGTTCGGCACCACGCCGGAGCTGTTCACTGAACGTCTCGACGAGTGGGGCGCGGACGTCATCGGCCTGAACTGCGGTGTTGGACCAGCAATCATTCTCACTGCGCTCGAGAAGATGCGCGAAGTCACGAAGAAAAAGTTGTCGGCGCAGCCAAACGCAGGTTTGCCGCGCGACGTGCAGGGGCGGCAGTTTTACATGTGTTCGCCTGAATACATGTCGAAGTTTGCGAAGCGCTTCATACAATCGGGCGCGAAGTTTATTGGTGGCTGCTGCGGTACTACTCCGGCGCATATCAAGCTGATCGCGGATTCCGTGCGCGCCGCATCGCCGAGAGCGCAACGAGTTGCCTTTAGCAGCGGCGCAACAGTTACCGCCGAAGCGCCTCACATTCACGTCGTACCGCCTGAAGAGCGTTCCAAGTGGGGACGAAAGATCGCGCTCGGCGAGTTTGTGACTTCGGTTGAAGTACTGCCGCCGAGAGGTGTCGATGCAAAGAAAACACTCGACTCCATTCGACTGCTCAAAGAAGCCGGTGTCGATGGCGTCAATATTCCTGACGGCGCGCGCGCACAGTCACGCATGAGTGCAATTGCAACCGCGGTGCTCGTCGAGCAACAGATCGGTATCGAGTCGGTGCTGCATTACTGTTGTCGCGATCGAAACCTGCTCGGCATGATGTCGGATCTGCTCGGCGCTGCCGCCCTCGGTTTGCGTAACATCCTCGTGATCACTGGCGACCCACCGAAGATGGGACCATACCCGGATGCGACTGCCGTGTTTGATATCGACTCGATCGGTCTAACGAACATGGTCAACAAACTGAATCACGGTCTCGACCTGGGCAACAATCCGATCGGCGAACCGACGGCGTTCTGCATCGGCGTGGGTGTCAATCCCGGCGCGATCAATCTCGACGAAGAGATCAAGCGTTTCGAGTGGAAGGTTGAAGCGGGCGCGCAGTATGCGATCACGCAGCCGGTATTTGATACGGGACAGTTGCGCGATTTTCTGAAACGCATCGAGCACGTGCGTATTCCAGTGATCGCAGGCATCTGGCCGCTCGTGTCGTATCGCAACGCGGAGTTCCTGCACAATGAAGTTCCGGGTGTTCGTGTGACGCCGTCCATCATGGACCGCATGCGAGCGGCGTCGAGCATCAGCAAGGAAGCGGGGCGTGAAGAGGGTTTGAAGATCGCGCGTGAGTCGTTGCTGGAGGTGCGCGACGAGATTCAGGGTGTGCAGGTGTCTGCGCCGTTTGGCAACGTGAAATACGCGCTCGAAGTGTTTGAAGTGCTGCCTGAATTTAGCCGCGGATGAAAATCAATCCGCATTAATCTGCGGCAAGAATGTGTTGCAGGGCAGGCTCCAGTGTGGGCCAGCTGAATAAAAATCCGTTGTCTTCCAAAACAGCCGGATCGACTTTCTGACTTGAGAGCAGCAGCGCGTCCGCCATTTCGCCAAACGCGAGACGCGCCGCGAACGCAGGCATCGGAAGGATCGTCGATCGCGAGAGCACGCGGCCGAGCGTCTTCGTGAACTCTGCATTCGTTACCGGATTTGGCGCGACAACGTTTACGGGTCCTTGTATCGTCCGGTCCGCAAGTAGGAACTTCAGAGCCGCAACCACGTCGTCGAGCGCAATCCAACTCATCCACTGATTTCCAGCACCAATCTTCCCACCGATTCCCGCGCGAAACGGCGGCAACATCTTCGCGAGCGCGCCTTCATGCGCATCGAGAATGATGCCGAAGCGCGCGTGCGTGGTCCTGATTCCCTTCTTCGCCGCAGAAATCGTCGCTGCTTCCCAATCGATACAGACATTTGCCAAAAAGTCTTTTCCGGGCGGGCTCTTTTCATCCAGCAACTCATCACCGCGATTGCCGTAGAAGCCGATTGCCGACGCGCTGATAAAGACTGAAGGTCGATACGACAAACTCGCAAGCGTCTCGCTCAACAACGAGGTTCCCTGGACGCGGCTTTCGCGAATCGTACGCTTCTTTTGCGCGGTCCAACGACCGCCCGCGATGTTATCGCCGGCGAGATGGATCACGGCTTCGATGCCTTCGAGATATACTGCGTCGATGCGTCCCTCGTCCGGGTACCACTCGACTTCCGCAGAACCCACGTTGCGTTCGCGCCGCACCAGCCGCACGACTTCGTGACCGTCATCAGTCAGCGAGTGAGTCAACGCTTTGCCGACGAGACCATGAGAACCACTGACGAGAATTTTCATCGCGTTGAGAATACCACCGGTAACAGATTCTGCTTGAATTTTTTGAAACGAGGTGTAGAATGCGCACCGAAATTTAAGTTAAGGAGCAACCTCACTTATGCTTCGTCTCACATTCTGTTTCCTCATCGTCAGTTTTCTTCTTCTCGTCAACACTTTTAGTCGCGTGCAGTCGTTTGCGAATTTGACGCGGCTGACCAACACGCCAGAGCGCGCGCTCAATCTGAATCCGAGTTTGAGTGACGATGGAAAGGTGGTCGTGTTCGAATCGTCGGCGAGCTCTTCATTTCAAGCGATTCGCGCGGAGCTCGGTATTGCGTTCACTGAGATCGGCGCGACGCGCGCTGTCTGTCCGGCGTTGTCGAACGACGGAAAGATCGTCGCGTTTGCGTCGACGGAGGACTTGGTCGGACAGAACGCCGATCGGAATTCCGAGATCTTTTTGTTTGACGGTTCGACACTGCAACAGATCACACACTCGCAGCCTGATTCCGTTGCGTCACGATTGATCGACGGCAACTTTCAGCCGTCAATTACCGGCGATGGACGCATGATCGCGTTTTCATCAAATCACCGCGAGATATTTTTGTATGACACGGTTGAGAAGGGATTCACGCAACTGACCAGCGCAGCGCCGGCCGTCAGTCCGAAGATTAGTGCTGACGGTTCGCGCGTCTATTACATAAAGCCAACCGCGGATTCTGCGGATTTGGTGCTGATCGAAGCATCAACACTTACCGCGCGAGTGATCGTGGCAGGTGTCGCAGGCTTGTCGGTTACTCAGGGACGGGCGATCAGTAATGATGGTATGCGGCTGGTTTATTCGGCGGTGACGGGAGCGAATCAGACGCAGGTGTTTCTCTTTGATGGTCGCGACAATTCGATTCGCCAGTTAACTCAGTTGGGATCGAGGGCGGTCGATGTGAATCTGCAACCGACGATTAGCGGTGATGGCAGGCGGGTCGCGTTCGCGACGCGAAGACGCGTGACGAACGCGAGTGACGGGAGTGTTGAGCTGTACGTTCTTGATTTGCCGACTGGGCAGGTGCAGCAGATTACGAATGCACCCGCGGCTGCGACTGTGGAGGTTGTTGCGTCGCTCAATTTTGACGGCAGTCTCGCGGCATTCAACTTTCCGCGCATTCTTTCCGGTGCGGTCAGCGATGACGATTTGCGTAACAACAGCGAGATTTATCTCTCGGTGGTCGCACCGCGGCCGGTTGGTGTGGCCGCTATTTTCAATGCGGCAGCGCTTGGAAACGAATCGCAACCGTCGCTGATCGCGCCGGGCAGTATCGCGACTATTCGCGGCCAATCGCTGTCGTCGACCACGGGAACGACAGTGAGTGTTAATGGTCGACCGGCAGACATCTTTTATGCGGCGCCGGATGAGGTCGTGTTTGTCGTGCCTGAATTGCCGAATGGACCAGCAGAGTTTCTCGTCACAAACGGCGATGGGTTGTCGTCGAAGGCTGAAGCGAGCATTTCTGCAGCGGCACCCGGAGTGTTTACCGTCACTGGTGATGGTCGAGGCGAGGCGATCCTCCTCAACTCCGACACGTTGAACGCCGGACCATTTGATCCTTCCGATGGTCGACTGAGATTGTCGATCTTCACGACTGGCGTCGTCCGCGCTAAAAACGTTTCGGTCACGATCTGTGGAAAGCAAAGCACGGTTGAGACGATTGCGCCCGCGAATCTCATTGGTCTCGATGAAATACACGTGCTCGTACCAGCGGAGTTGCGCGGCGCGGGCAAGTGTACGCTCGTTGTGAGCGCCGATGGCGTGCAAAGCAATGCCGTATCCGCGACGATCGACGGCCCGGTGCCGACACCATCACCCAGCCCTTCGCCGACTGCGTCACCAATCGTAGTGGTTAGTCAGATCTTCGGTGGCGGCGGAAATGCGGGAGCGCCTCTTCGCAATGACTTCATCGAGATTTTCAACGCCGGCAACGTGAGCGTTAACCTGAGTGGCTGGTCAGTGCAGTACGCGAGCGCCACCGCCTC
>DATDFT010000349.1:0-8477 GCA_036522475.1 Pyrinomonadaceae bacterium
GCGCCGATGTTCATCACTGCGTAAGTCAGGAGATAGAACACCACTGCGGTGATCGCTGTGTTGCGTTGCGCGGGATCTGTTGCAGCTCCGGCTGCGACGAAACCGACGAGGGCGTAACCCGCATGCGCGATGGAAGAGTAGGCAAGCATGCGCTTCACGTTGTTCTGCACGATCGCGACGACGTTGCCGAGTGTCATCGTCAGGATCGACATCACCATCAACGTGCTGACCCAGAGAGCATGAAGATTGCCGCCCGACGATGTTGAGGCCGAAACGACAAACGGCAAACCGAAGATGAAGACACGCATGAAAGATGCGAACCCGGCGGCTTTCGGTCCTGCGGCCATGAATGCTGTGACGGGCGTGGGCGCGCCTTCATAAACGTCCGGTGTCCAAATGTGAAAAGGTGCGGTCGCGATCTTGAAACCAAAACCGACCAGCATCATCGCCGCACCCGCGAAGAGCAGCGCGGGATATTGTGCCTGGCTGATGCGTGTCGCGATCTCGGCGATGTTTGTAGTTCCAGCGACGATTCTGGCGCCCTCCGGTCCGGGTTCGGCAATCGACGTCGCGCCGTAGATCAGCGCGATGCCGTAAAGCAAGAAGGCTGACGAGAATGAGCCGAGAATAAAGTACTTCAACGATGATTCGTTGGAGCGAACATCAGTGCGACGGAAGCCGGCCATCACGTAAGTCGCGATAGACAGTATCTCGAGTCCGAGAAAGACGATCACGAGATCGTTGCCCGATGCCATCAACATCATTCCGACTGTTGCGAACAACAGCAACGAGTGAAACTCACCCGCCGGCAGGTTCTCGCCGTCGACCCAGACAGTGGAGATAAGCAAGGTCAAGCCGGAAACCAGGAGGAAGATCAGCGTGAACCCGAGACGCAACTCGTCAAGCACGATCATGCCGTTGAAAGCGTCCGCCGGCCCGATTCCTCCTGTGGACCAAAGCCAGACAATGCTGATCGCAGCTACGACGATTCCGACGAGCGAGATCGAGCCCGTGATCCAGCGTTGTGAGGGACGCGCAAACGCGTCGACGAGCATGACGACCACTGCAGCTAAACAAACGATGATTTCCGGTGCGATCAGCGCCCAGTTGATAATCGGCATCATTGATTGGGCTAAAAACAAATTCATCTTCTAAAAAATACTCCCGCAAAGGCGCGAAGCCGCAAAGAAGAAATATGAAGCTTTACTCTGCGTCTTTGCGCCTTTGCGGGAGAAATGTCTTGGTTGTAAAAGAACCTCCCGCCGGGCCTGTCACTACACGTCTTTGAATTGTTTCCACACTCGCTTTCGAGCGATCGAGAAACACGCGCGGGTAAACGCCCATGAACAACATCAAGAGAAGCAGCGGCACGATCAATCCCAGTTCTCGCAGGTTGAGATCAGAAAGGTTCGCATTTTCTTCATGCGTGATCTTACCGAACACCACTCGCTGTAACATCCAAAGCATGTAAACTGCTGCCCAGATCACGCCGGTCGCCGCGAACATGGTTACGATCCACGGATGATTATTAAAGGCGCGCGACGTCCACGTCCCGATCAGAATCAGAAACTCCCCGACGAAACCATTCAGAAACGGCAATCCGATCGACGACAGCGATGCGATCACAAAAAACGTCGAGAACCACGGCATCGGCTTCGCCAGACCGCCAAACTCGCTGATCATGCGCGTGTGTCGTCGCTCATAAATGAACCCGACGAAAAGGAAGAGCGCGCCCGTTGAAACACCGTGATTGAGCATCTGGTAAAGCGCGCCCTGCATCCCGAGTTCGGTGAAAGAGAACAGCCCTAGCACGACGAATCCCATGTGACTCACGGACGAATACGCGACCAGTCGTTTGACGTCCGGCTGGACCATCGCCACGAGTGCGCCGTAAATGATCCCGATAACTGCGAGCGTGATGATCACAGGCGCCCAGCGTCGCGCCTGATCCGGAAACAGCGCGAGATTGAAGCGCATGAGTCCGTACGTTCCCATCTTCAGCAGCACGCCCGCGAGTATTACCGAACCCGCCGTCGGCGCTTCGGTGTGTGCGTCCGGCAGCCACGTGTGCAGCGGGAAAAGCGGGACCTTGATGCAGAACGCAAATGCAAACGCGAGGAAGAGCCAGAATTCGACGCGTTCAGGCAGTGGGTTCGTCGACATCGCAAGCAGGATCGTGGTGTAGTCGAACGAGTGATAAATGAAGTAGATCGCGATGATGCCGACCAGCATCAGCAAGCTGCCCACGGCCGTGTAAATGAAAAACTTCACCGCCGCGTAAACACGACGCTCGCCACCCCAGACTCCGATGAGAAAGAACATCGGAATAAGCGACGCTTCAAAGAACAGGTAAAACAGCAGCAGGTCGAGGGACACAAACACACCAATGAGCGCCGCCTCGAGAATTAACAGAAAGACATAATAAGAAAGTGGGCGTTTGCGGACTGCGGTCCAACTCGATAACACCGAGATCGGCATCAAGAGCGTCGTCAACAAGACCAGCCACAAACTGATTCCATCGACAGCGACGTGATAACGCGAACCAATCGACCCGATCCAAATTATGTTCTCTTCAAACCTGAACTCCGCACCGCTGCCGCTGAGGCCTCGGACGAGGAGCAGTGAGACTGCGAACGTCGCGATTGTCGTGATTAGCGCGATCCAGCGGTAGTGTTCTTCACGCCTGCCCGATGCGAGGCTGAAACCAACAAGCACGAGCGCGCCCGCGACAGGCAAGAGAATCAGGATGGTTAACAAGTGCGGCATAGAGTATGGCGTCACCTCGGAAATCCGAGGTACGCAAACAACCCGATCAGGATCAACGCTCCGATCAAAATAATCGCGGCATAACCGCGCACGAATCCGGCTTGCAGGTAACGCGCGAGCCGGCCGGCTTCAGTCACGGCCTCACCAATCGAATGCAGCAGGCCATCGATTACTCCAACGTCTAAGATCTTCCAGAAACCTTCGCGCGAGACGCCTTCGATCGGATGAATCAACGTGGCGTCGTAGATCTCGTCAACGTAGTATTTGTTCTCGAGCAACCGCGGCATTTGTAACAGCGGCCGTTTGTTGAAGACATACAAACCTGCACCGATGCCGACGAGACCAATCAGTATCGACAGTCCTGCCATGGTGCGTTCGAGGCTAACTTCTTCACTCGAGTGCGCTTCAGCCACTGGCTCAGGCACAGGCGCGGGCGCGTTCGCGGGTGCGTGAGCGCCTTCGCCCGGAAGTGAAGTTGATTCAGCGTGTCCGCCCGGCGGTATAGTTGCGACTACCGGTTCGAGCGTGTGTTCGAGAACGTTGACATTTCGATCCGTGAATATCGAGCTCACCGCATAAGGGACGCCGATAAATCCACCGACAGTCGATAGCACTGCCAGCACGATGAGCGGTACCGTCATCAGCCACGGGGACTCATGCGGTTCAACTGGACCATGATGTTCATCGGGCTCCTGCTGCTTGTGCGCGTGCGTGTCGCGAAAGCGTTCGTGACCCCAGAAGGTCATTTCCATCATGCGCGTCATGTAAACCGCGGTAAGAAGCGCGGTGATCGCGCCGATGCCCCAGAGTAGTTTGCTGAATGTCGTGGAAGGCAGACTGAAAGCCGGCGCGCTCCACGCGCGCCACAGAATTTCGTCCTTCGAGAAGAATCCGGCAAAGAGCGGAACACCACTGATCGCGAGCCAGCCGATTAACATCGTCCAAAACGTGATGGGCATGTATTTCTTCAGGCCGCCCATGCGTCGCATGTCCTGCTCGTGATGCATGCCGGTAATTACCGAACCGGAGCCGAGGAACAGCAGCGCCTTGAAGAAGGCGTGCGTGATGACGTGAAAGATTGCAGCGATAAACGCGCCGACGCCGCACGCCAGGAACATGTAACCGAGCTGCGAGATGGTCGAATAAGCCAGAACTTTCTTGATGTCGTTCTGCGCGAGACCGATGGTGGCGGCAAAGAGAGCAGTCGCCGCACCGATGATAGCGACGATGAACATCGCGGTAGGTGCGTGCGCAAAGATTGCAGAACAGCGGACGATCATGTAGACGCCGGCAGTCACCATCGTCGCGGCGTGAATCAGTGCCGAGACTGGAGTTGGACCAGCCATCGCGTCCGGCAGCCAAACGTACAACGGTATCTGCGCGCTCTTTCCGGCGGCGCCGATAAACAGCAGCACTGCGATCGACGTCGCGCCACCCGCGAATATCGCGCTCGCCGTGAATGGTTCGACCGGCGCTGTCTTGAAGAACGACAACGCCGTGTGCGTCACTTCACCTGCGGCAGGGTTCGCGAAGAAACTGACGGAGCCGGTGACGAAGAACGTCAGCATGATGCCGAGTACAAAACCCCAGTCGCCGATGCGGTTGGTGATGAACGCTTTTTTCGCAGCGTCGCTGGCTTCCTTGCGATCGAAGTAGTAACCAATCAGCAGGTAAGAACAAAGACCCACGCCTTCCCAACCGACAAACATCAACACGAAGTTGTCGGCGAGCACGAGAGTCAGCATCGAAAACATGAACAGATTGAGGAACGCAAAGAAGCGATAGAAACCCTGTTCTCCGCGCATGTAACCAACGGCAAAGACGTGAATGAGAAACCCGACAAACGTGACGAACAGCGCGTACGTGCCGCTCAGGCGGTCCATCGCGAGCGCGAAGTCAGCGCGAAGAGTTCCGACTTGCAGCCACGTCCAAATGTGATCGAATACGGGCGTTTCAGAACGCAGTGCGCCGTCAGTTTTGAACGCGAGATAGAACGCAACCAGCGTCGACACTGCTACCGCTCCACACGCGACAACGCCGACAAAGCGTTCATCGCGCACACGCCTGCCTGCGAACCAATTGATCGCGGCGCCCGCGAGGGGCGCCAAGATGATCAGACTGAGGAGATTATTTTCCATCAGAGTTTCAAAATGCTCGCCTCATCAACATCCAGCGACTCGCGATTTCGAAAGATCGCGATGATGATCCCCAGCCCCACCGCAGCCTCAGCAGCGGCAACCGTCATCACGATGAACACAAAGAGCTGCCCGACCACGTCCTGAAAGAAACTTGCAAACGCCACGAACGTCAGGTTCACGGCATTCAACATCAGCTCGATGCACATGAACATCGCGATCACGTTGCGCTTGATGATCACACCCGTCACGCCAATCGTGAACAGGATGGCCGAGAGCGCCAGGTACCATGAAAGCTGTGGTTCCATCGTCTTAATCTCTCTCTGTATCTCGTGGATCGACGCCGAGCAGCCGCGCTGCTTCTTCACTCGAATCTGTTTCCACTAACCTCAGATCATCCGGCGCCGCTCTCGGATCGACCATTGATAACGGCAGTTGTTGCACGCCCGGAATCAATCGCGCGTCAGACGATAACAGTCCACCGCGACGCGCGAGTGTCATCGCGCCGACGATCGCCATTAACAACAGTATCGAGGTGATCTCAAACGGCAGAAGGTATCGTGTAAACAACTGCGCGCCTATCGATCCCGTGAGTCCGATGTTTGAAGCTGCCGGCGGTGGATTCGTGACGGACACAAGCATGAACGCGACTTCGGCAATCAGCACCGCGGCGAGCACGACAGCCGCAGGCACGAGAAACTTCAGCCGGTTGCGCCGTCGTTCCTCATGTTCGACGTTCAGCAGCATGATCACAAACACGACCAGCACCATGATCGCGCCCGCGTAAACAATCACTTGAACCGCGGCAATGAACGGCGCCGCCAACGTCACGTACAAACACGCCAGCGAGATGAAGACGCCGATCAGCGCGATGGCGTTGTAGAGCGGATTGCGCTGCGCGACGACTGCCAGCGCGCAGCCGATTGCCATTCCCGCAAAAAGAATGAAGAGAAGTGCCAGCATCAGGAAACGAAATAGATCAACGTGGCTGTAATGAAGATGTTGAGCAGTGCCAGCGGCAGCAGAATCTTCCAGCCAAAACTCATCAACTGATCGAAACGAAAGCGCGGCAGCGTTCCGCGCAGCCAGATGTAAATGAAAAGAAAAACGCAGACCTTGAACAGAAATCCGAGCGCGCTAATCAATCCGAAGAGAAATGAGCCGCGTTCCAGAAACAGATCGATGAAGGGCACATTCCAACCACCCCAAAAGAGCGTGGTGGCCAGCATCGAAACCGTAAACATGTTGATGTATTCAGCGAGGAAGAACAGCGCAAACTTCATCGCGCTGTACTCGGTGTGAAAACCCGCTACGAGTTCGGTCTCTGCTTCGGGAAGATCGAAGGGGACGCGATTCGTTTCCGCGATCGCCGCGATCAGGTAAACCACGAAACCGAGCGGCTGGTAAATGATATTCCAACGTATACCGTGCCACGCTGATTGCTGGTCAACGATCTGCGCGAGGTCGAGCGTGCCCGCAAGCATGATCACGCCGATCAGACTCAAGCCCAGCGCGAGTTCGTAAGAGATCATTTGCGCCGCAGAGCGAAGCCCGCCCATCAGGCTGTACTTGTTGTTTGAAGACCAGCCCGCGAGCGCGATGCCGTAGACGCCGACCGAAGTGATGCCGAGCACGTAAAGTAGTCCGACGTCGAAGTGCGCGATGACGAGCGGTATCGTGATCGACGTGAACGGGATTCTGATCTCCGGTCCGAACGGATAGACGATCATCGTCATCAACGCCGCCATCGTGGCGATCACGGGCGCGAGAGAGTACACGAAGCGCGTCGACTTATCGGGAATGATGTCTTCTTTAAGGATGAACTTCAGCAGATCGGCGAATGGTTGCAGGATGCCGCCGTACCCAACTCGATTTGGACCAAGGCGGCCCTGGATGAATCCGAGTACGCGCCGTTCGGCGAGCACGGTGTACGCGACTACGAGGAGCACTACAACAAAAGCCACAGTGATGGCTACAAACTTGAGGACTATATCGATTGCAGTGTCCATTGGTTATTTTGCCGCTGTAATCTGATACAGGGGCGAAACCGCAGTCGTCTCCGGACGCGGGTTGCCCGACGCGAGCAGATGAAACTGCGCGACTTTGTCAGTCAGCATGCCGAGGCGGAACAATTCCGTGCCGACTTCGGGCGTCACATTTATCTTCTCGCCCGTATCCGGAAGTGATTCAACTCGCCTTCGGACGGCGTCCGTTTCGGCGGATATATCTGCCGAATCACCGATCTGATGTTTTGCCTGCACCGGATTCGTCTCGTCTTTCAACAGCGGGTAACGCATGGCGTTGTAAGCCGGCACCTTCTCGCCGATCTCTCGAAAGACCGCACTCGCCGACCAGTCGTATCCGAAATCAAGCCCGAGCTCTTTCGCCAGTTGCGAGACGATCACCCAATCAGGCTTTGACTGATGCAACGGCGGGATCGACTGCCGCACTCGTTGGACCAGGCCGTCGTTATTCGTGAACGTGCCGTCCTGTTCGGCGTAAGACGCGGCCGGAAGAACAACGTCAGCGGCAGCAGTGGTTTCGTTCTCAAACAGCTCCTGGACGACGAGAAAGTCGAGGTTTGGGAGCGCGTTCCCGCGTCCTTTGAGATGTTCGGGCAGGAAGCTGCCCGCAAGATAGAGCGCGCGAATCGTATTACCTGCGCTGTCGAGAAGCTGAGCCGGCGTCACAAGCGCGTCCATCATGCCCACATCGTGTGCGCCGATGCTATTGTTGAAGAACGGCAGTGGATGAAACAGGAAGCGACGTCCTTCGCCCGCAAACGTTCGCGGGAGTTGCGCGATGATGGCTTGAGCTTCACTACTAAGTTCGTGACTAACCATCACAACTACATCGCCCGTTGTGTTTGCGATCGCCTGTCGTGCGGCATCGATTTCACTCGCTTCGATACCGGCTTTTTGTGCAGCGAGTGCGTCATTCGACGAGTCAGCCAGCGCCAGCACGACCGCGTCTTCAGTTCCCGGTCGAACGTGCAGGAACACCTTCGATTGCTCGCGCAAACGAATCGGCGCTGAATTTACGAGCACGAGTGTCGCGCCGCCGTTTCTCACTGCCTGTCGAATCTGTTTACCGGTTAACGGCTGCAACTCGCCGGGGTCGCCCCCGATCAGAACAATCGTCTTGGCGTAGCGAATGTCGCGATGAGTCGCGAGCGGCGCGCTGAGATTGTTGAAGAAAGTTCTGAGACTAAAAAGATCCGTGGTCGTAAAGTTTTCAGTACCAACCAGCTCGGTCGCAAACTTGCGCAACACGTAAAGCGCCTCGTTTGTCAGGCGCGGGCTGCCGACCACACCGATCGAATTTCTTCCGTGTTCATCCGCGATTTTATCGAGTCGCTCGGCCACGTGGCGTATCGCATCATCCCAGGTCGCGGGAATCAACTTGCCGCCTTTTTTGTAGCGAATCAAAGGGGTCCGAATGCGCGACTCGTGATTGATGAACGGATGTCCGAATCGTCCCTTAACGCAGAGAAATTCGCCGTTAATGCCGTTGACGTAACGATCGCGTGCGACTGAACGCAGCACCTCGCCGCCGCGCGAGCCGAGCGACATTTGG
>DATDFT010000350.1:0-3680 GCA_036522475.1 Pyrinomonadaceae bacterium
AGTTTTCGAAGCCCGGAAACGGTGCAGCAGATTGGAACCCAAATCTGCATAGATGGGGTCTGATTGACGGTGAGTTTCTCGGTGTGTACCCGAATGCACCTGGTGGTAATGAGGGTTATGAGCCGCGTTTCGGAGTTCGGAATAATCCTGGTAACTACGAAGCGCGGCTCATAACCCTCATCACCACCAGGTGCATTCGGGTACACACCGAGAAACTCACCGTCAATCAGACCCCATCTATGCAGATTTGGGTTCCAATCTGCTGCACCGTTTCCGGGCTTCGAAAACTTCGCGATGTCCTTGCCTTGATAGAACAGGTGCGCTTCCACTTCGGGAGTGTTCCCACGAACCCAGAAGGCAACATGGAGAAATTCGTCGTTTCCATGACCTGGATCCTTTTCCCAGAACACGTATCCGAAAGGAATTCTCCAATCCTCATCCACATACCACTCCTCGTTGTCTATTTTCGTGGCGCCTTTGGAGGCCGGCACCATGACGACTTTCGCCGTGCCATTGAAAAGCGTCACGTTGGTCCCTTGCAATTCGTTACGAAGGTGAATCGTAAACGCGACCGGTCCCGCATACGTCACTTGCTTGCCACCAGGGATGGAATCACCACCGCACGTCGCGCTCCACGAAGGCGCGTCTTCCGTTTCCCTTTCCGGAGTACAGTCAAAGCTTACCCAGGGCTTTCCTGCAATCGTGAAATCCACCGACAGGCGGCTGCCACTCGCAATCGATCCAGTGCCGCGATACTGAATTGCCGGCACCCAACCTCGCGCTTCGTACCCACCAACATCGCGTCCTCGCTGCGTGGTGATCAAGATCGAGTTCTTGTCTATTCTCGGTTGGCCGTCGCTTGCGTTCATGGCCTGCGGTGCTGCCGGCTGAGTCGGTGCAGTCGATCCCGAGGGTGCAGGCGTTGGCTCAGGTTTCGGCTGCGTCGGTTTTGGTATCTTAGGAATCTTGATTGGCAACTGGGCAGGCGTTATCTGAACGCTGCAAACAGTAATCAGTAGAGCGGCAGTTATGATTAAAGTCCTCCTCATTTTCGCATTCCTCCTGTTCTTATGAAGACTCACTTACTCATTGCGTCAGCAATGTCTGGTAATCACTGACGAGCTTGTCGAGCTTTGCTTTAAATGCGGGGTTGGATATCGAACGGCTAACATATTTTACTTGCAGGTCGCCGACTTTCGATGCGTCCTCCGCGAGTCTAGCCACCAATTTCCGCTTGGTTTCGTCACTCACCTGGTCGCCTCGCAGACTTTTCAAGGCGCCCATCTTGCCGGCAATATCAGTCTTCCTGGCATCCAGATATTCTTGCGCATCATCGACACCATCAGAGGCGTTCGGGGCGGCTTCAATTCGCCTGACAAGCTCCGTCGTAAGGGCATCAACGGCCGAGACCGTCGCGTTCACCTCCGCGTCTTTCCTGCACCCCGCAACCGTCAGAGAAATGAGCAACAACGCCGGCAACGCGATAACTGGAGTTCCGATTTTCGTAAAACAGTCCAAGCGCTTTGCTCCAACAACGCAATTGCATTGCGACCGACAATAGCCGCTGTTAACATCAAAGCATTCTGCGACTCGTGAACGCGCCCGAAAATATTCGTTCGGCCCGGGAAAGTCCTAAGATACTTATCGGAAAGTTCTAAAAAACTTCTAAGATCACTATGTTGACGGCCAATCCGCACTATCGGTTCGGAGAGTTCATTGTTGACACAGATCAGAAGGTACTGCTGCGGCAAGACAAGGAATTACCTCTTACACCAAAGCTCTTTGAGACACTGCTTATCCTGGTCGAGAACAGCGGACGGATTGTTCAGAAGGAACAATTCATGGAACGTCTCTGGCCTCACACTTTTGTTGAAGAGGCTAACCTGACATCCAATATTCAACAGCTCAGAAAATCACTGGGCGATAACGCGCGCCAACCTCATTACATTGAAACCGTCACGAAACGGGGCTATCGCTTTATCGCGGACGTGCAACGAGTGGAGACAGGTAACAACGGCGTCCATGATTCGGCCACGCGAGCAGACACCTCTTTAACCGCAATTCCCGCCACGGTCATTGATCGCAAACGACCAAAACGGAAAGTTGTCATTGCACTGGCCACAGCAGTTGTGGTCGTCATGTTCGGCGGATTCGTTTTTTGGAAATTCTTCAGAACCTCAAGCAAGAATCTCGGTGACCTCGTGGCGAACCTGCCGCTTAAGATCGAGCGGTTGACGGACAGCGGTCAGAGTTCCAGCGCAGCAATCTCCCCCGATGGAAAATATGTGGCATACACGCAGATGTTCAAAGGCAGATATAGCATCTGGATCCGACAGCTCACGACAAACACGAACAGCGAAATAGTTCCCCCAACCGATGACATAGTTGGAATGGCCTTCTCACACAGTGGCGAATATCTTTATTTCGTTGCCGGCGATCCCTCCGCGCTCTATCGCGTGTCGCTATTCGGTGATGTGCCTGTCAAAGTCCTGGAGCGATTGGAAGGCAAATTCTCATTTTCACCGGACGACAGCCGCATCGCTTTTATTCGTGTTTCCACAAATAGCAACGGACAGCAAGAGCATGCTTTGATGATTTCCAACTCCGATGGCGCCAACGAAAGTAAATTGCTATCTCGACAGTATCCGGACAAGTTGGACGCACCTGTCTGGTCACCTGATGGCGAATCGATTGTGTGTGCCTATGGCAATTCGGCTGCTGGAAATCAAGGCATGAGCCTCGTGGAAGTCAGAGTTGTCGATGGGAGCACGCGGGAGTTGTCCAGCGAAAAATTTTTCAATATCGCAAAGATAATGTGGTTGCCGCAAAAGACCGGATTGATAATGTCTGCTGCGAAAAAGTCTGAAGGTTATCGTCAGCTTTGGCGAGTCTCATATCCGAGTCTGCAATTCACAGAGATCAGTGCAGGACTAAGTTCTTTTTCTGACCTGAGTCTCACTCGTAACGGCGACAAGATAGTAGCCTCGCAATCAACTCGCGCATTCGACCTTTGGGTGGGAGCAACTCGCGAATCTGAGAATCTTAAAAAGGTCACCGCGGTGATGGACAAATTCTGTTGGACGCCTGACGGTCGTCTGGTCTATTCATTGAACACAATCGGTAATGTGGATTTGTGGGTGATGCGTCCGGACGGCCAGGAACAGAAACAGTTGACGCTTAACTCAGCGACAAATGATGCGCCCACAGTCACGCCGGATGGTCGCTACATAATTTTCATTTCTAATCGCGCAGGTGCGTTTCAGGTCTGGCGCATGCAAATCGATGGGAGCGATCCGGTTCCATTGACGAGTGGCGGCGGCAAGAATTTTCCCGGGATCTCGCCTGATGGAAAATGGGTGCTCTACAACACCACGGACGATTGGCAACTCTGGAGAGTTTCGATTGCGGGCGGCGAACCGGCGCGTTTGAGTGACTCTTACGCTCTTTTCCCTTCAATATCACCGGACGGCAAAATGATTGCTTGTCTCGGAAGGAGTGACTCGAAGGCCGTGCTCCGAATCCTTTCATTTGAAGGTGGGCAGCCGTTGAAAACGTTTGACCTTGCGGCTCCGACTTTCTCAAGCAACCGCATACAGTGGACAGGTGATGGGAAGGCCGTCATTTACGGAACTGAACACGACGGTATTACCTCGATCTTCAGACAACCACTGACTGGCGGT
>DATDFT010000351.1:0-2962 GCA_036522475.1 Pyrinomonadaceae bacterium
AGCGTTCCGATTATCGCAACCACGTCCGCGACGAGATGCCCGACACACATCTGCCGGAGCGCCTGTAAGTTGATAAATGACGGTGGTCGCACTCTGACGCGCCACGGCTGCGCCGTACCGTCGGAAACGATGTAACAACCAATCTCGCCTTTCGGTCCTTCGATCGAATGGTAGTAGTCACCTGGCGGCGGCTTCACGACTTTCGGCAACTTCGCGTTCACTGGTCCATCCGGAAGTTTTTCGAGCGCCTGGTCGATGATGCGACGCGATTGTCGCATCTCCTCGAGCCGCACGAGGTATCGATCGTATGTATCGCCGTTCTCACCGAGCGGCACATCAAAATCCATGTCAGCGTACGCCGCGTATGGCCGCGACTTCCGTACGTCCCACGGCACTCCCGAACCACGCAACGCCGGTCCCGACAAACCAATGGCAATCGCATCTTCCGCAGAGATCACGCCGATTCCAACCGTGCGGCTCAACCAGATGCGGTTCTCGGAGAGCACTGTTTCGTACTCATCGAGTCGCTTCGGAAAGTTGTTCACAAACTGCCGGACGTCCTTATTGAAGTCGTCATAAGCATCGTTCGGCATGCCACCCACGCGCCACGCGTGACACGTCAATCGCGCCCCAAACTGTCGTTCGAAGATCTTCAGAATCTCTTCGCGTTCGCGCATCGCCCAGAGCAGAACAGTCACGGCGCCGATATCGAGCGCGTGCGTCGCAAGCCACAGCAAGTGTGACGCGATGCGATTGAGCTCCGTGAGAATCGTGCGCAGGTAATGCGCGCGCGGCGGGACTGCGAGCCCCATCATCTGCTCGACAGTTTCCACCCACACGAGACCATTCGAAACAGCCGCGATGTAGTCAAGCCGATCCCAGTACGGCGCGATCTGCGTGTACATGCGGTTCTCCGCGATCTTCTCCATGCCGCGATGCAGATAACCGATGTCGCAATCGAGATCGATAACGGTCTCGCCGTCTAGCCTGAGCACCACACGCAACACTCCGTGCGTTGACGGGTGCTGCGGGCCCATGTTCAGCACCATCTCCGGGCTGTCGAGCAGTGTCTCTTGAGTTGTCGCTATTTCTACCTGATGCATTGCATTTTTAGCCGCTGATTAACGCAGATACACGCAAATCAGACAAAACTGTTTATTGTTATCGGCGTTCATCTGCGTTCATCTGCGGCTTATAACAACCACTCACGCGAAAAGGCTCGATGATGAGACCGATATCGTCGACCTCGCCGCTTTCTTTTCGTTCCACGAGCTTCAACACGATCGCACTCGCAGCGCTCGCTTTATTCCAGACGTTTCTCGGTGCCGCAGTTTCAGTCACAACAAACCCGGCCACTTCTGCCGCTTCGGGCGTATCGAAAACTTTCGCATTGTAGTGAGCGGCAATCTCTTTTGGGGTCATTTATCCTTCGGCATGACTTCCTTGCCGCCAATAAATATCTGGCGCATCAATCGTTCCTGAGGCACTGAAAGAATCTCGAGCCCGTAAGCACGCCGTTGCTGTAGTTGCTCCATTTCGACTTCGGTCATCACAGGCAAATGTCGCTCGGTCCATGCATTCTCGATGAACTCCAGCGGATAATCTTTTCGTAACGGATGTCCTTCCCAGTCGGGCGGCAGCAGCAGGCGGCGCAGGTCCGGATGATTCGTGAAAGTGACTCCAAACAGATCGTAGACCTCGCGCTCCAGCCAGTTCGCAGCCGGCCAAACTGCGGTCACGCTTTCAACAGCGCTACTCGTTTTGACTTTCAAACGCACGCGTTCGTTCTCGTCGATTGAAAACAGATTGTAGACAATCTCAAACGGCGCCTCGCGTCGCTCGGGATAGTGCACGCACGTCAGATCCGAAAGGTAGTTGAAGCTCGACTCCCGATCACTCTTGAGATAATCGCAAACCGAAACGATCTGCTCGCCCGCAATGTAGACCGAGAGTTGTCCAATGAACTCAGACGCGTCGCCAATCGCATCACCGAATTTCGACTTCAGCTTTTTGACGAGCGGATGATTGCCGGCGTCGGTCGGCTTTGGTCCTTCTTGTTTTTTCTTGACTGGAGGTTTCGGTGCGCCTGCCGGCTGTTCCAGCGACTCCTTCACCGCGGCGACGCGCGCCTTCGCCTGCTCGACCATCGACGCTTTTTCAGCGTCGGCTCCGGCGAGCGATCCTGCGGGTGGAATTGCTGACGGTGGTGGCGTGCCGGACGCCTCAGAATCTGAGACGCCCGGCTGTGTGGGTTCTTCAGAACCAGGTTGCTTCGTGTCTTCTGACATCTATGCCGGCAGCTCGTCTACAGTTTACACTTCGAATCGGGCGTACTATCTCCCACGGGCTAGGGAGACAACCGCCTCGTAAACACTGCTGTTACAGCGAGTAAGAGAAGAAAGCGAAAACGGATTATAGCAAAGCGCTCTGCATATTACCTCATGGCGCGAACGATCTCATAATTTTTTCGATTTGATAGAGTGCTGCACGTAATGCGAGCTCCTTTAAACAGAACACTGACACTCTCGGACGCGGAGTTTGAGCACTACAAGGCTGAGCTGCGGCAACTCGAGTCGCCGGCTGCGAAATTCGAGGTGTACGACCGAGTGTTTTGCCAGGATGTTTTTGAAGTGCTGCCAAAATTGCCGGATCGCTCGGTGGATTTGATGTTTGCCGATCCGCCTTACAACCTCACGAAGAGTTTCAATGACACCACGTTTCGCGAGACTTCCGTCGATGAATACGCGGAATGGCTCGACTCGTGGCTGGCGCAAACCGTGCGAATATTGAAGCCGACTGCGTCTGTTTACATCTGCGGTGACTGGAGAAGCTCGACGGCGATTCATCGCGTCGGAGAGAAGTATTTTCTGGCGCAGAATCGGATCACGTGGGAACGCGAAAAGGGTCGGGGTGCGAAGGCGAATTGGAAAAACTGTTCGGAAGATATCTGGTTTTTCACTGT
>DATDFT010000352.1:0-15781 GCA_036522475.1 Pyrinomonadaceae bacterium
GAGACGCAGAGAACCGCAGGGGCCGCAGAGGAAATCCAGTCCTGTGTTAAAATCTATGCACTGATGACGACCGCAGAGCCATTAACCGAAGAGCAGGAAGTCTTTCTTAAACACATCCAGAAGAGGGGACTCAAGCGCACGTCGCAGCGCGATCTCATTCTGGATGTTTTTCTGCGTACCGAAGAACACCTCTCAATCGAAGATCTTTACCGGCTGGTGCAAAGAGAAGACCCGACCGTCGGCCAAACGACCGTCTATCGCACGCTCAAGCTCCTGACCGAAGCCGGGCTCGCGCGCGAAGTCCGCTTCGGCGACGGCCGCACGCACTACGAACATAACTACAAACATCAGCATCACGACCACATGATCTGCTCCGAGTGCGGCAAGATCATTGAGTTCTTTTCGGCTGAGCTCGAAGCGCTCCAGGACGCGATGGCTGCCGAGCACGGCTTCGAAATCACTCAGCATTTGTTGCGCATGATCGGTATCTGCGCCGAGTGCCAGCGCGCGCGACAGCACAGCGAAAGAGACCTCACCGCCGTCTCCTAGGTTTTGCAGAAGTCTCCCCCGGATTTACACTAGCCAAAACAGATCACACCAGGTTTGGAGGTTGAGATGAGTGTCTCGATTACATTTGAACCATCCGGCATCAGCGGGGTCGTGGCGCAGGGTACCTATCTCATCGACGCGGCGCGCCGCATGGGCGCCCCGTTGGGAACCGGCTGCACCGCGGGCAAGGGCGAGTGTCCGGCGTGTCTGATTTCAGTGAAGAGTGGCGCTGAAGTACTCTCGCCGCCGAGCATGGCCGAAGAGAATCAACTTGGCGACGAGCAGTTGCAACAGTCACTACGCCTCGCGTGTCAGGTGAAGCTGGAGAATCAGGGTGACGTCGTGGTGATGGTTGCAACGCGACCGCAAACGCGTCCCTCAGAAGCTGATTCAGTAGCTGAGTTGCAAAAGAAGTTTGGTGCTTTGCCGCTCCGTAAAAAGCTCGCGACCTTGATGCAGTTTGAAGCGATTACTGCGTCTGAAACATTCGACGCGGCGATCGAAAAACCGCTCGCGTTTGGTTCAAAAGCTTTTGATTCAATCGTGAATCGAGCACGCGCGAAGAAGTCATGACGTCAAACCGAAGTCGCGTGATCTTAGTCGCAGCGGTGTTGCTGATGCCGCTGCCTTTCGCGGCCTGCCCGAAAGAAGATCTGCCGGCAAGACCGCGCGCAAAGATGTCGACCAGTCCGCGCCAGCCAGACGTAAACACGCCAATCCCGTCAGCCTTCAACGGCGAAAGAGCGATGGACCACGTGCGCAAGCAGATCGACTTTGGACCACGCCCGCCTGACACGCCGCAACTTGCGAAGACCCGAGCTTACATAACGAACGAGTTGAAGAGTTACGGGTTGAACGTCTACCTCGACGAGTTCAAGGCGGCCACGCCGAACGGTGAGAAGAAGATGGCAAACATCGTCGCCGAGATTCCCGGTGAGACGAAGACGATCATCCTTATCACGAGTCACTACGACACGAAGTATTTCAAAGACATGCAGTTTCTCGGTGCGAACGATCCGGCGTCGTCGGTCGCAACCTTGCTCGAGATTGGCCGAGTGCTTGGCAGTCAGAAGGAAAAGCCGAAGGTAACTTACCGGCTGGTGTTTTTTGACGGCGAAGAGGCGTTTTGTGAAGGTTGGGATCAGTGTGGCAGCGAGGATCATCCGGATAACACTTACGGCAGCCGTCATTACCTTTCGCAGTTAACCGCACGGAACGAAGTGGAGAATACGGGCGCGATGATCCTGTTGGACATGATGGGTTACAAGAATCTCGAGCTCGGTCGCGATCCATCGAGTATCAGATGGCTGCAGGACATTATCTGGCGGACGGGACGTGAGCTCGGATACGGGAAGGTTTTCGTCGACCGCGAAGAGGGTGTCGGGGGAGACGATCACGAAGCGTTTATTCACGCCGGTGTGGACGCGGTTGATGTGATTCAACTTTCAAGCTATCCGTACTGGCACAAGGCTGACGACACTGTTGATAAAGTGTCAGCGCAGAGTATGAAGATAGTGGGCGACACGGTGCTGGCGAGCTTGCCGAAGATCGCCGAGCGAGTAACGAAGAAGTAAGTCATCTCTGCGCCCTCTGCGTTTGATGAGCATTTAACGCAGAGGACGCCGAGAGATACGCAGAGAACCGCAGAGAAGAAAGTAGAGGAGAGATGCTCAAGTCACCTGACATACTCGTGCCGATAGATTTTTCGCCTTGCTCCGTGAATGCGCTCAGAGTTGCGGTTGGGATCGCGGCGCCTGATGGAGACCTTACATTGCTGCACGTAGTCGATGAGGAGTTTATCGAGGCTGCCGTTGGCGCAGGCATGGGATCGAGCGAGGACCTCCGAACGCGTCTCAAGCAACAGGCGGAGACTAACTTCAGCACTGTCCTTGAAGGCATCGACACCAGTCAGGTCGATATCGAAAAGATGATCGTCATCGGTCTGCCGTTCGTCGAGATTCTGAAGATTGCGCGCGATCTCGATCTGCCGATGATCGTGATGGGCATCCGCGGTCAATCAACGCCGGCTGAAGAACTTCTGTTCGGCTCAACTGCTGAAAAGGTGCTGCGCGGCACGCGCGTGCCGGTGCTTTGCGTGCCGCTTTAATTGCAAACTATGAAAAGAATCGCAGTCATTCCTGGTGACGGTATCGGTCCTGAAGTGTTGCGCGAGGCGGTGCGCGTCCTGAAACACTTGCAGGAATCCAAAGGTCTTGAACTCGAGTTTGTCGACTTCGACTGGGGCGCCGAAAAGTTTTTGCGCGAGGGCGTCACACTGCCCGAAGGCGCCCTCGAAATGTTGACCGCGGAGTTCGATGCGATTCTCGCCGGAGCCTTCGGCGATCCGAGAGTCGCTTCCAACAAACACGCTGAAGACATTCTTCTCGGAATGCGACGCGGTCTCGATCTTTACATCAACCTGAGACCGGTGCGACTGCTTCACGACCGGCTCACACCACTCGCAAATCGTAAAACCAGCGACATCGACTTCGTTGTCTTTCGCGAAAACACTGAAGGCGCGTACTGCGCCTCGGGCGGTTTTCTGAAACAGGGAACTACCGACGAGATCGCGTTGCAGGACGAAGTCAACACGCGTCGCGGTGTCGAACGCATCATCCTCGCGGCCTTCGAGTATGCGCATGCAAATGGTCGCAAACGCGTGACGATGGCTGACAAGTCTAACGTGCAACGTTTTGGCGGCGACCTCTGGCAGCGCGTCTTTAAAGAAGTAGCGGCAGGCTATCCCGGGATCACTGCGAATCACCAGTACGTCGATGCGATGGCGATGTTCATGGTGCTCGATCCTTCGCAGTACGACGTGATCGTGAGTAACAACTTGTTTGGTGACATTCTCACGGATCTCGGCGCTGCGATTCAGGGCGGGCTCGGCCTCGCTGCTTCAGGCAACATTCATCCCGGCAGAGTCTCCTTGTTTGAACCTGTACACGGCAGCGCGCCGCCGCTTGCAGGCAAAGGAATCGCGAATCCGATTGGCGCTATTCTGACCTCGGCGATGATGCTAGAATACTTAGGCTTCCAAACTTTGAGTAAAGAAATCGAAGCGGCGGTTCGCGCCGCAATCTCTGCGAATGAAACGACCAGAGATCTTGGCGGACAACTATCTACAGAACAGGCAGGCGCTGCTATCATCAAACGGCTGGCGAATTAGAACTGGAGGGGTTATGGGTGCGGGCACAGGGAAACTCACGACGAAGGCGATCGCGGTTATCATTATTGTGGCGATGCTCGATGCGGTAGGGATTTCACCCGTGGTCATGGTGCTCATCACCGGAGTCGTCTTCGTGGTTTGGCTCTGCGCGCGCCGCGCTCAGGCTCGCGAAGTGGAACGCATCTTCGACTTCTACATCGCTGCCGACGCGATCCTGCGTGAAGACGAACGGCGCTGGTATGGTTTTGAGATTATCGAAGTGATCGAGCACGGCGAAAGCATGCTCGAGCTCATGCCCGACCCGCCGCCGTTGAACTACTACGCTCTCGGCGCACTTTATCAGAGGCTCGGCAATCATCGGGCAACTGTCGAATACCTCTCGCGCGTAGTTGAAGACGAGTTGTGCGAAGAAACGCACCGGATCACGCCGTCACCGCAATTGCGCCGTTACGTGACGATGCTGCGCCGGCTCGAATATCAACCTTCGAATGCGCCCCAAACTCTCGCAGCGGTCAGAAGTCTGGAACGTGCGCGCCAGCGAAATGCAGCGCAGTTATTGGTCGAGAGTCGCGAACTGCTCGAGGCGGAAAAGAATAACGCACAAGCAGACCAACACGTTGAGGCAGCAACCGAAGTTCATGAGGAAGCCAGTTTTGCGACGTCGTTGCCGCTGAGCGCGATCTCCGCGCCGCCGCCGATCACGAAGGTGCTGCACGATCTTTACCAGGACGAGACGAGAGCCAGTAACTAATTGTTTGAAACGCTGACAGCCGAAATCATCGCCATCGGATCGGAGCTGCTTGCGCCCGATCGCACCGACACCAACAGCCTCTGGCTCACTGAAAAACTCAATCAGCTCGGTATCGAAGTAAAACTAAAAACAATCGTCGGCGACGACGATGCCCGCCTCGAAGACGCAATCAAAGATGCCGTAGGTCGCTCGAAGGTGGTGATTACCACCGGCGGCCTTGGTCCAACCGAAGACGACATCACCCGCAAAATTACTGCGCGCGCGCTTGGTCGCCGGCTGCTTCTCGACGAAGTAGTGCTGGCTGAAATCCGGCAACGATTCCAATCGTTTGGTGTGACGATGCCGGAGCGCAATTCGCGCCAGGCTATGGTGATCGAAGATGCGCAGGTGTTGCCGAATCCGAACGGCACCGCGCCCGGTATGTTCATCGATCATCACGGCACGGCGATCGTGTTGTTGCCCGGTCCGCCGCGCGAGATGCGTCCGATGTTCGAGAATCATGTGGCTGAGAGGCTCCAGAGCCGCGCCGGCAGTTTGCGCGTGGTGCGACGCATGTTGCGCGTTGCGGGCATGGGTGAGTCCGCCGTCGATGAAAAGATCGCGCCGGTTTACACGCAGTACGACAATCCGGTCACGACGATTCTGTTTAACCAGAGCGAGATTGAGATTCATCTGACCGCGCGCGGGCGGACCGAGAAAGAAGCGAACGATCTGCTCGATCGTTTGTCGGCGCAGCTCGAGGAACGACTCGGCAACGCGGTTTTCTCGTTTGCGGGCGAGAAGATGGAAGAGGTCGTGGGACTCAAACTCACGCTCGGTGGTTACACGCTCTCGGTGGCGGAGAGTTGTACCGGTGGTCTGCTGGCGCAACGAATCACCGAAGTGCCGGGCTCGTCGAAGTACTTCATCGGCGGCGTGATCGCATACGCGAATGAAGTGAAGACGAAAGAGTTAGGCGTAGAGCCGATGATGTTGATGGAGCACGGTGCGGTCAGTGCGCCGGTGGCGGAGGCGATGGCTGAAGGCATTCGCAAGCGCGCGGAAACTGATTTCGGTTTGTCGATCACCGGGATTGCGGGACCGGATGGCGGGACTGAAGAGAAGCCGGTGGGCACTGTCTTCATCGCGCTCGCGGATGAGTTGAAGACGGAGCATCGCAGGCTGAAGATTCCCGGCGATCGAAATCTTGTCAGGTGGCGAGCCTCGCAAGCAGCGCTGGATATGTTGCGGCGCAGATTGATCTAACGGAAATGACGCAGATTATCGTTGTGATTGTTGCGTACCTGATCGGGTCGATACCGTTTGGATATCTGATCGTGCGCGGCAAGGTCGGCGCGGATATTCGCGAGACGGGGTCGGGTGGAACTGGCGCCACGAACGTTTCGCGACGAGCAGGGAAGGTGGCGGGAGTTGTCACGCTCGTCCTCGACGCGTTGAAAGGTGGGGCGGCGCTGCTAGTCGCCGCCAAGTGGACTGATAGTGATTGGATGATAACGGCCGCGGCGATCGCGGTGCTCGTGGGTCACATATTTCCGGTGTGGTTAGGATTTCGCGGTGGCAAAGGCGTGGCGACAGGCGCCGGCGTTTTTCTCCTTCTTGCCCCCTTCGCGCTCTTGTGTGCCGGTGTTCTATTCCTCGCGATTGTGTTTTTAACCAGGTACGTGTCGGTGGGTTCGATGATTGCAGCCGCGACCATTCCGCTGTTTGTTTGGTTGGAGATGCATTCATGGCCCTTTTTAATAGCGGCCGCTGTGTGCGCACTGCTCATCGTGTTTGCGCATCGCGGCAACATCGGCCGGCTGGTGCAGGGAACTGAATCTCGGATCTGATGAAGCAGATCGCAATAATCGGCGCCGGAAATTGGGGGACTGCGCTGGCAATCGTCGCCGCGCGCGCCGGACATCAGGTGAAACTGTGGTCCCGCGACGCCGGTGTCGTGAAGTCGATCAACCAGGATCGCATCAACTCACGTTATCTCAGTTCTGCGTCAATTCCCGCGAATGTAACCGCAACGAATGATCTCGGAGAGGCTGTGCGCGATGCGACCTTGATCGTTTTCGCGGCGCCCTCACACACCGCGCGCGAACTCCTAACGGCGGTGTCACCGTTGATCGGCGAACCGTCCATCATCGTGAGCGTTTCCAAGGGCATCGAGATCGAGACTGGTAAACGGATCTCCGAAATCTCGAAAGAAGTAGTCAACATCGCACATTCGTTTGTTTGTCTTTCCGGTCCGTCGTTCGCAAAAGAAGTTATCGCCGGCCATCCCACTGCAATCGTCGCCGCGAGTAAAGACGGCTCCGCCGCGCGCGCGGTCCAGAACGATCTGAGTTTTGAGAACCTACGCATCTACACAAACTCAGACGTTGTCGGCACGGAGCTCGGTGGCTCGGTTAAGAACGTGATGGCCATCGCCGCCGGAATGACTACCGGCCTGGGGTTGGGATCGAACAGTGTCGCAGCGTTGATCACACGCGGTGTTGCGGAGATCACGCGGCTCGCGCGACGCGAAGGCGCACAGATCGAAACTCTCATGGGCCTCGCAGGCCTCGGCGATCTGGTGTTGACGTGTACCGGGAGTCTCTCGCGCAATCGCTTTGTGGGCGAAGAGCTCGGCAAAGGTAAAACTCTCGCAGAGATCACTTCACGTATGAACGAGGTTGCGGAAGGAATCAACACGGCGCGCGCGGTGAAGAAACTCGCGGACCGCGCCAGCCTCGAGATGCCGATCACCAACGAGGTAAACGCGGTTCTCTATGAAGGCAAACCCGCGCGTGACGCTGTCGCGGAACTAATGAGCCGCCCGCTTCGGGAAGAAATTTAAGCCGCGGCTCAAATTAATTCGACGAGATCACCAACTCGCACCGCGCCAGCTCGAATCACTCGCGCATAAATCCCGAGATTCATGTTCGCGGCGTCCCTGATTGAGCGCAGAATGCTCTCGTCTTTCGGAAACTCCGCCTGCGCGTTCATCGCCATCGCGCAACGCTCGGTCGGAAGTTCGCACTGAACTTCGACCTCACCCACTCGAAGCGTTTGGCCAAGCCACTCAAACTCAACCAGCCCCTTGAACGCTGCTTCGGTTTCTACAAAAAAGTTTGGACGAAACCGACGCACATCCCAGTTCGCTTGCGGATTCAGACGCGACATCTCCGCGAGCGTAGCCGTGGTCAGTACGTGAATCGGAGTCATATCGAAATAATGTACGGCGGTACTATCCTGCTGCAATGACGACAGTGACACCGGTTTGTTGAGCAGTTCCGTCAATCGCGCGTTGACGTCGGACGCGTCGCTGGCGACCATGAGACCGTCCGGAAATCGCATGTCGACGTGGTGAATCGATCCGTTCACCGGTTGCTCACGATAACGCGCCGCGCACTGCATCAGCAGCGGGTAACGTGTGCCGGTCGCGAGCTTGCCCGAGGTTTCTTCACGAATGGCCCAACCACGATCTCCTGCAATTCCGCCCACGCTGACGGTACATGACGAGAGTTGTTCGCCCGCCATCGACTTCACCGCAAAGCGCCAGATTTGTTTGACAGTGCCGATACGCATGATGTGTTAATATTCGCAGCCGCAAGCCATCGTCTACTCAGTGACAAAGTAAAGGAGCCCATCGAAATGTTCAAGACGTCTAGTGCGTCTCGTAAAAGTATCATTCTGTGTCTCGCGCTGATCCTTTCAGCTTCTCCGATTCGTGCGCAACGTTCTCAAACATCGGCAACCCCGCCGAAGCAGGCAGATCCACTGAAGGCGCTGCAATATCGCAGCATCGGGCCATATCGCGGCGGGCGCTCTACGGCCGTGGAAGGGGTTCCTTCGCAGCCGTACGTTTATTACTACGGGGCGACGGGCGGCGGCGTTTGGAAGTCGACGGACGGCGGCATCAACTGGGAGTCGATCAGCGACGGCTCGGTGTTCGGCACCGGATCGGTGGGCGCGATCGCGGTCGCCGATTCGGATCCGAATACGATTTACGTTGGCATGGGTGAGTCGCCGATTCGCGGCAACGTTTCGCACGGCGACGGTGTTTACAAATCGACCGATGCCGGCAAGACGTGGAAGCGCGTTGGTCTCGAAGATACACGACAGATTGCGCGTGTTCGCATCCATCCGAAGAATCCCGATCTCGTTTATGTCGCGGCGCTGGGTCACGTTTGGGGACCGAACGAGCAGCGCGGCGTGTTTCGTTCCAAAGACGGCGGCAAGACGTGGGACAAGATCCTGAGTCGAGGAGACAAGGCCGGCGCGATCGATCTGATTATCGATCCGACGAACCCGAACATTCTCTACGCAGGTTTCTGGGAAGTTTATCGCAAACCCTGGACGCTCGAGAGTGGTGGTCCAGGCAGCGGCATCTTCAAGTCAACTGACGGCGGCGATACCTGGACTGAGTTGACGCGCAACAACGGCTTGCCGAAGGGAACGATCGGAACAGTCGGTATCACTGTTTCACCCGCTAACCCCGATCGCGTCTGGGCGATCGTTGAAGCTGAAGATGGTGGCGTGTTTCGTTCCGATAATGGCGGCACGAGTTGGAGCAGGGTGAACGAGGAACGTCGATTGCGACAGCGCGCCTGGTATTACACGCGCATCTATGCGGATCCGAAGAACGCCGATTCCGTGTACGTTTTGAACACCGGTTTCTATCGCTCGAACGACGGCGGCCGGACGTTCACGGGCATCTCTGTTCCGCACGGCGACAATCACGATCTTTGGATTGCCCCCGACGATCCGAATCGCATGATCGAGAGTAACGATGGTGGCGCGAACGTCTCCTTCAACGGCGGCCGGAGCTGGACCGAGCAGGACCAGCCCACGGCTCAGTTCTATCGCGTCGCGCTCGACAACGATTTTCCATACAACGTCTACGGCGCGCAGCAGGACAACTCGACCGTGCGTATCGCGAGTCGCACGACTGAAGGCGGCATCGGAACGAGCGACTGGTACGACGTTGGTGGTGGTGAGTCGGGGTGGGTTGCGCCGTCTCCAAAAGATTCGCAGATCGTGTACGCCGGTTCTTACGGCGGATTGACGACGCGACAGGATCATCGCACGGGCCAGTTGCGCGACATCAATCCTTATCCAAACAATCCGATGGGCGCGGGCGCGGACGTTCTAAAGTACAGGTTCCAATGGAACTTTCCGCTGCTCTTTTCACCGCACGATCCCAACACACTCTACTGCGCAGCCAATGTTCTATTTAAATCGACCGACGAGGGCAGCAGTTGGACGATCATCAGTCCGGACCTGACGCGCAACGACAAGTCCAAGCAGGCTTCATCGGGTGGTCCCATCACGAAAGACAACACGAGTATCGAATACTACGACACGATCTTTACCGTAATGGAATCGCCCGTTCAGGCAGGCACGATCTGGACCGGCAGTGACGACGGTCTCGTGCAGCTAACACGCGATGGCGGGAAGAACTGGTCCAACGTTACGCCGCCGAGCAGCATCATGCCGGAGTGGATCCAGATCAACTCGCTCGAGGCGTCGCCGCACGATCCGGCGACGGCTTACGTTGCCGCGACGATGTACAAGTTTGACGACAACAAACCTTATCTCTACAAGACCACTGACTACGGCAAGACATGGAAAAAGATCACCAACGGAATTCCCGACACGACCTTCACCCGCGTGATTCGCGAGGACCCGAACAAGCGCGGGTTGTTGTACGCCGGTACTGAAACCGGTATGTACATCTCGTTTGATGCCGGCGAACACTGGCAGTCGTTTCAACTCAACTTGCCCGTCGTGCCGATTACGGACCTCGCCATTCAGAAACGCGACAAGGAACTCGTCGTCGCGACGCAGGGCCGATCGTTCTGGATCTTCGACGACTTGCCGGTGCTGCATCAGTTGATGGATGCAGGTGGTTTTAGTGCGGTGGGTGAGACGAAGCTTTTCACGCCGAAGGAGAGTTATCGCATGCCGGGCGGTAGTTTTCCGCCTGGGCCAACGGCAACGTTGGGACGAAACCCGGCGAACGGGGTCGTCGTTTACTATTCATTGAAAGCGAAGCCCACGACGGATGTCGATCTCGAATTCTTTGATTCGGCAGGGAAGTCGATCCGCAAGTTCACCGCGAAACTGCCAAAGCACGGCGAGGCTGCGGCGACGGTTGCGCCCGCGGGGCCACCGCCTGGTGAGGGCTTTTTTGGCGGTGGTGCTCCGCCGCCTGTGCCAACCGACGTTGGGCTGAATCGTTTCGTTTGGGACACGCGATATGCGGATGCAGTGCGTTTTCCGGGAATGATTCTCTGGGCGGGCGAAACGCGTGGTCCAAAAGTGTCGCCCGGAACGTATCAGGTGAAGCTCACGGTCGACGGTAAGACTCTGACGCAGAACTTCGAGGTCAAACCCGATCCGCGTTTGACGACCACGCCGGCGGATTATGCGAAGCAGCTCGATCTGGGGTTGAACATTCGCGACAAGTTGAGCGAGACGCATAACGCGATCATTCAGATTCGCGACGTCCGTAAGCAGGTCGAGGATCTGTTGAAGCGCGTCGGCAATCAGCCGAATTCCAAACCCGTGAACGATGCGGGTACGGCGTTGAACAAGAAGCTGACTGAAATCGAGGAGGCGTTATATCAGACGAAGAACCAGAGCAGTCAGGATCCGTTGAATTACCCGATCCGTTTGAATAACAAGCTGGCCGCCCTCGCGGGTGTGGTCGGCGGCGCAGAAGCAGCGCCGACGGCGCAGTCGTACGCAGTGTACGACGAGCTCGTCGCGCAGATCGATGCGCAGTTGCAGAGGCTGGCGCAGTTAATGCAAACCGATGTGCCCGCGTTTAATCAACTGGTCCGCGATCAGAACATCCCCGCGGTCGTTGTGAAACCACCAACTACGAATCCGTGATTATGATCCGCGTGATCTGCGGCTAAAATGTAACGTATGGCCGAACCTGTAACGATTAAACAGATTGCTTCGATAACAAACGCCAAGCTGACCGGCGACGAATCGAGCCTCGTAACTGACGTCAGTCATGACTCGCGTCGCGCCGGTGAAGGGACACTATTCACCGCCGTCGCGGGTGCTCTTTTCGACGCGCACAAGTTCGTGCCGCAGGTGATGGCCGAGGGCGCGGTGGGAGTGTTGTCGGAGCGTCCAGTGCCTGACGATTTCAACGGCGCGTGGCTGCAAGTGGCAGACATTCGTCGCGCGATGGCACTCGCTGCCGCCGAAGTCCAACATCATCCATCGCGCGAGCTCCAGCTCGTCGGCATCACAGGCACTAACGGCAAGACCACGAGCGCGTACCTGATCGCTTCCATTCCCGAAGAAGCCGGCGAGCTCGTCGCGATGACCGGCACGGTCGAGTACCGCCTCGGCAAAGAACGCTTCAAAGCAGATCGCACCACGCCCGAAGCGCCCGACATGCAGCGCCTGCTGCGACGCGCGGTGGAGATCGGCTGTCGCACCGCCGTGATGGAGTGTTCTTCGCAGGCGATGGATTTCCATCGTTGCGACGAACTCGAGTACGCGGTCGCAGTCTTCACCAACCTCACACGCGATCATCTCGACTATCACAAGACGATGGAGAACTACTGGTACGCGAAACAGCGTCTGTTCGACGGCCGGCTCGGCACACGCCCGCGCAACTCGGTGATCAACGTCGACGATCCTTACGGTCGCGAGCTCGCCGCGTCACTGGAGAAGGATGGCTTGCGCGTGATTCGCTACGCAGTCAAAAGCGACGGCGACATCGTCGCTCGCGATCCGCAGTTCTCTTTGAACGGGATGCGTTTTCGACTCGTCACACCCGCAGGCGAATGCCACTTCCACTCGCCGCTGGTTGGACCGCCCCACGTTTACAACACGCTCGCAGCGGTCGCGAGCGGACTCGCGCTGGGCTACAGTCTCGACGTCATCACAGCAGCGTTGGAAAAATGTACTGGCGCGCCCGGGCGTTTCGAACGTGTGGTCCATGCTGGCGACTTTTCCGTAGTCGTTGACTATGCGCACAGCGACGACGCGCTGCTGAACGTGTTGCGCACTGCGCGTGAGGTAGTGAAGGGAAAGATCATTACGGTCTTTGGTTGCGGCGGCGATCGCGATCGCACGAAGCGAGCGCCGATGGGTGAGGCGGCGGGAAGTTTGAGCGACGTAGTGATTCTGACTTCCGATAATCCGCGCACCGAAGATCCCGAGCAGATTCTTTGCGATGCTGAGGAAGGGATTCAAAAGACGGGTAAGCCATACCGCAAGATTGCAGATCGCACCGAAGCGATTCATCAGGCAATCTCAGAAGCGCGTGACGGTGACCTCGTGTTGATTGCGGGCAAGGGGCATGAAGATTATCAGATCATCGGGCGCGAAGTTTTTCATTTCGACGACAAGGAAGTAGCGCGTGCGGCGCTGGCTCAGAGATGTTGAGCCTGAATTTAACCAAACCAAGTTTCACGCAGAGTCGCAAGGACGCTAAAGGATTCGTCTTAGGCTTTTCCTTGCGGCTCTGCGTCTTTGCGGGAGTTGTTTTCTTTCTCTCGTCGCCCACGCACGTCAGTCAAAAATCTGCACCGCCCTCACCCTATGGTCCACCAGTCACACTCACCACTATAAAAGAAAAAACCATCACCGAGAGCAGCGGCCTCGTCGCGTCGCGTCAAACTCCCGGCGCGTACTGGACTCACAACGACTCCGGCGACGGACCATTCATCTACAGCTTCGACACTCACGGCGACTCGTTCGGTATCTTTCGCGTCACCGGCGCACAGGCGCGCGATTGGGAAGACATCTCGATCGGGCCTGGACCACAGCAGGACAAGTCGTATCTCTACATCGGCGACATTGGCGACAACAACAGTGTTCGTGCGGATATCGTCGTTTATCGGGTGCTCGAACCCGCTCTTACTCCCGACACGCGTAAGCTCACCAAGGCAAAGCCAGGAACAACCGAGCCGGCGGAAGTAATCAGGCTGCAATATCCTGACGGTTCACACGATGCCGAGGCCTTGCTTGTCCACCCATCGACCGGTCACATCTACATCGTCACTAAAGTCCTGATCTCAGATCCGGGTGTTTACGAAGCAGCGCCACCCTTTCCGGCGGGCAAGACCATCAAGATGAGGCGAATCGGGACCATTCACGTGCCGAGTGTTTTTGGCGGTGTCGTCACGGGCGGCAGCGTCTCGCCGGACGGGCGGCACGTTGCGCTGTGCGATTACTTTCAGGGCTACGAGTTAGTCCTGCCGCCAGGCAGTACTAACTTCAAGGATATCTGGAAACAGAGGATGGTTGGTTTCGATCTCGGCAAGCGCAAGCAAGGCGAGTCGATCGCCTACAGCAGCGACGGCAAGGCGTTGCTCGCAACAAGTGAAGGTAGACGAACACCGCTGATTCAAGTCGTACGCGATCTGCGATCCAGCAACCAGTAAGCAGGTACGCCGAGCAGGATCAGACCAAGACCAATCGCTGACTGCCGCGGCGTGTTGACTATGGTTTGAATGATTAGGCTGACCGATACGATTAAAAACAGGATCGGGACCACTGGATATCCCCAGGTCCGGTAAGGTCGTTCCGTGTTGGGCTCGCGACGCCTGTAGATAAAGATCGATCCCGCAACCAGTGCGTAGAACAAAGTCAGTGCGAAGATCGCGTAGTCTGTGAGCGTGTCGTACTCGCCCGAAAGCGCAACGATACAGGCCCAAAAACACTGAACCACGAGCGCTCTGATCGGTACGTGTGTGCGCGGCGATACGTGCGCCAAACTCTTTACTATCAGTCCATCCTTCGCCAGTGCGTAAGGTATGCGAGCGGTCGCGAGGATCGATGCGTGCAGCGCGCCGAAAGATGATGTCATCATTGCGGCGGCCATGAGTGTTACTGCAACAGCGCCGAGCAATCGTCCCACTACTTCGGCGGCCACCGACGAGGACGCCGGAACACTGGCGATTGCAGTCGGCGTCAGCACGTGAAAGTAACTTACGTTCACGAAGAGATAGAGTCCCATTACGACGAAGCCGCCGCCAATCAAAGCGAGCGGCAGGTTGCGACCGGGATTTTTAACTTCACCGGCGAGGAACGTGATGTTGTTCCACCCATCGTACGCCCACAGCGCGCCGATCATCGCGGCCGCGAATCCCGCGACGCCACCGGTCGTTATTGCCACGCCTTCGCAAGTGCCGCCGCTATTCGCGAGTGCGAGATTGCTCCAATTTCCATCGCTATAAAGAAAAGCACCGGCGCCGACTGCAACCAACAAAATGATCTTCATGCCAGTGAGCACGCTTGCGACGCCGCCACTAACTCTGACCGCTGCGCAGTTGATTAGTGTCGTGATGATGATCGCCGCGAGTGCAACGAGTTGCAGACGTGTAAGTGAAACACTGAAACCGCCAGGCAGCGTGAATGGTCCAAGTACTGCCGGTCTTAACGTTCCGCCGACGAGGTCGTTGAGAAAGATCGCGAAGCCAACTGCCAGCGCTGCTGCCGAAGCAGTGCGAGCGATGACGAATTGAGTCCAGCCGTAGATAAATCCCATCGGACGGCCGTAAGCATCGCGAACAAGCCCGTACTCACCGGCAGCGCGCGGCTTCATCGCAAGCAGTTCCGCGTACGTTAGTGAGCCCGCCATCGCCAGCAGACCAGCGAGTACCCAGACGATCAGCGTCTTGGCAGGCGTGCCGACGTTGCACGTCATAACGCGTGCCTTCAGAAAGATGCCGGTGCCGATGATATTCGCGACGTTGACGGAGATTGCAGCAATCAATCCCAGCCCGCGGATGAGTTGTGTGTGTTCAGTCTGCATCCGTAAAAGATCCGCGTGAATCTGCGGCTAAAAACCGACGTCGTTTGTGATCAGATCCTCGTAAGTGTCGCGGCGCCTGATGAGCGTGGCCGATCCATCTCTACGAACCAGCACCGCAGCGGGGAGAGGTCGCCCATTATAGTGAAACATCTGGGCCAATGAATAGGCGCCGCAGTTGAGAAGCGCCAGTACTTCGCCTGGTCCAACGTTCTCTGGCAGTTTGCGATAGTCAGGCAAACGGCCTTCGCGTTCGATGTCGAAGTAGACATCGCCCGAATCACACAGCGGACCGGCAACTTTGTAATCACGTTGATACGGCGCGCCGGCGCGCGAGGCGGAGATCAGGTGGTAGTACCACTTGTAATTATTCATCGAGAGCATGATGTTGTAGCCGGCATCGGTCAACAACCACACGTCGCCGGTCTCGGGACGTTGCTTGATGTTTCGCACTGTAGTGAGCACTAAACCCGCGTCGGCGATGATGCTGCGACCGGGCTCGAGCAGGATCGTTAGTTGATCGAGCAGGTGTTCTGCGTCTGCAGCACGGGCCGAC
>DATDFT010000353.1:0-4520 GCA_036522475.1 Pyrinomonadaceae bacterium
GCCGTTTCGATCGGCAGTAAAACTCCCTGTGCCTGATCGGAATAGTGATACCCGCCTTCCTTGCGCGCGTAGAAGTATTCGTCGAAGTCAGGCGTGGGTGTCTTGTTCATGTCCGCGAGATTCGGCGCACGTCCGGCATACGCGATGCGGCCGTTGTCGCGCCACATCATACCGGGCATTCCCAGCATCGACTCGCCGTTCTGCAAACGACGAATCGCTTTCGGCAACGTTTCGTCGGCGTCGCCGCAGTGAATGTAATCAACTTCCGGACAGCCTTTCATGATCTCTTCGGCGATGTCGTCTTCAAACGTGGCGCCGCCCATCATGATAGAAATGTGTGGATAACGCTGCTTCAGCGCGCGTGCAAGGGCGATGCTGGCGAGGGTTTGTTGAAAGACAACCGAAAAACCGATGACGCTGAAACGACTCCAGTCGACGCTCTCCAGACAGAAGTCGATGAACGCGGGTGCGCCTGTTTCGCGTAAAGCCCGCAGATCATCGAGCGTACATCCGGCCTTATAACAGATGCCTTCGAGGTTGTTGCGATAGATCTTGAAGTAGTCGTCGTCATTTGCGAAGTCGCCGAACGCAGCCTTGGTCCAGATCCACTCGCCCAACATGCACGGGTAAACGTCCGAAATTGTCTCGTTGATTCGCCACCCGACGTGAGTGCCGAAATACATGAAGAGCGAGAAGGCCTGAACGGGAATGCCTTCGCGCTCGAGTGTAGGTTTGAGTAAAGCGAGTTGAAACGATGGAAAGCGTGCCGACAGAGTCGGCATGCTAATGAGTGCAACCGGTTTGAGTGACTCTGGTGTCATTGCCGCTGGATAGCCCCGCCGAGGACCGCAGGCCCAGGCGCCAGGCGTGCCTGATTCCTGTGGTCCTCACAGGTTTGTCGCGTCAGTATTCCTTCTCCTTGGGACTATCCGGTGCGATTTCGGGTATGGGTCGGGGTGCTTTCTCCGGTGCGATTTCGGGGATCGGCCGAGCTCTTTCCGGTGAGATCTCCGGGATCGGTCGCGGCATTTTATCCGGTGCTATTTCCGGAGTTGGTTTCCTATACGGATCGGGCGCGATTTCCGGTTGTATCTCGCTCTTTATTTCCGGCGCAATCTCCGGCCGTATCTCGCTCTTGATCTCCGGAGCGATCTCCGGCCGTATCTCGCTCTTGATCTCCGGGGCGATCTCCGGCTGAACTTCAGGCTTACCGATCTTGTTTGTGTCTTTCATCGATATTCTCCAAAAGTTATGGCTCGTGGCGCATAACAAAACCGCTCCTCGGTTATCTGCCCAGGCTCGACAAGTCGTCGATTAACTTTCTTATGAACAGCCATTGCGAAGAATTACTGAGGCACCGGATTCGTCTGAGCGTTGAGTTTCAAGTGAGAGCCGGCAACGAGGCAGACCGTTGCCGACAGAAAAAGTTTTCGCTTACGAGGGGAACGCCGCGCAGAGTAATGCTAAACCTTGGTCCTGTCAACGAAATATTTCTCACGCAAAGTCACAAAGAAAAATATTAGAAACGCGGCAGCGCTTTGAGTCTTTGCGCCTTTGCGTGAGAAATCTTCGACTTATCGGAACCAACTGATGATCGTGAAACGCTCGCCGCCAGTAACTGGAGAAACTTCGTGGAGTGTGTCGGCGCTGAACGCGACTAACATTCCGGTTTCACCCGGTAGACCATACGTGCCCTGCTGGTCACAAAAGTTGAGCAAGCCGCCGCTGTAGCAATTCGCCCCTGGCTCAACTGCGAAGTCGTTCAGAAAAACGACGATTGAGATCCGCCGCACTCGCAGGTGATCGAAATCGAGCTGTTTTGTGTTGCCGTCCTGGTGGCGAACGAAGAAGTCGCCTTTCTCATAACGCAAAAATTGAGGCGGTTCGCAGTCTGTGAGGTTCAGGTGAAAATGTGTTTCCAACGCTGATTTTTGGCTTAGTAATCGATCATGAACTTCTGAGATTGTTTCGGCGGACGGATGAAGACTGGTGGTCTTGCGAATCGATTCGTGAATCGTGCCCTCAGTGCCTTCGATGTAAACCGGAGCCTGCGTTGTCAGGGATAGATTCAACTCGGCTCTCAGACTCGCACACGCGTCCACATCCAGAAAGTTCCGGAGCAGGAACAGATTGAATTGGGCCGCTGGATCTAACACTGCGTGTTGTTTTCGCGCGTCAACGTGAGCAATCAATCTCAGAGAGACGAATGATTGAGTTAACTGAGAATACGTCGTTCTTAATTTATTCGGATCACCTTGTCAAGAATTTCTTTCTCCGACTTTTTTATTGACAGTGATACGCACAGCTAATAGAGTGCAGCGCGTTTTCAAACTTCAGCATTCACCTCAGTTCTTATCAAAGGAGAAGGCAAACGAATGGCAACGAGAGCAAAAACCATCAAGCTCGCTGACCTCAGCGACGTCATCGATAAAGCCGTCGAAGCAAGCGCCGGTAGAAAACTGCCGGGCGGTACGATCATTGGTCGTCAAATCCAGGCTGCGCTCGCGGAGAAAGTCGATACGAATGGGCTCGCACGCAGCATAACAAAGCAGGTCCAGGCTTCGATTCCCGACGCCAAACTGACTCCGAAAGTCATCACGGCCGGCGGCATCACCACCATCGGCTTCATCATGAAACCAATCAAGGAAGTCATCGGGTAATCACGGCATGAAACCGTTGATGTGTCCGAGCGCCCAGCCCGACATGAAAGACAGCCTCGTGCTCGGCGTGTTGGAAGACACGCCGGAAGGAAAGAGACTGGCGTGGATCGAGGAGCCGCAGCCAGTTACGCCGCAACTGCTTTCGTTGACGCGTGACGTCGATCCACGCAACATCTTTCGCTTCGCTGCGCGCTGTGAAGAGAGCCGATGCGTTCACTTCGACGGCAAGGATTGCCAGTTGGCGACACGCATCGTGCAGATCCTGCCGCGCGCGGTCGACGTGCTACCGCCGTGCAGCATCAGGCCGGAATGTCGCTGGTATCAACAGGAAGGTAAAGCCGCTTGTTTCCGCTGTCCGGAGGTCGCCACACACGTGGACCAGCCTTCGGCGGAAATCATTCGCGTGGCCACGCCGGCGTGAGAGAGAGTTCAGTTCAGGCGGAGGCTACTTCGGTCAGGGTCGCGGGTTCTGTTTGCGGAATGAGGGCAGCGATCTCTTCGACGATCTGGCGCGTGGCATTAGGGAGCGCGAGTGCGGCGGTGGCGGCACGCATGCGCGAGTAGTGAACTTCATCCTCCATCATTCGCCTCACCACCGGCACCACATCGATCGAGCGCGTGAGCATCACGCCAGCACCGCGTTGCGCGATCAGGTCAGCCGTTCCAGCTTCCTGAGGCATGGGGTCAGTGATCATGTCGGCAATGATCGGCACGCGACACGCGAGTGCTTCGAACGTCGTCAGTCCGCCGAGTTTTGAGATCATGACGTTCGCCGCGCTCATCAGTTTCTCGACTTCGTCCGAGTAACCAATCACTTTTATCGGAAACGGCGCGTCGAGCGCGATCGATTCAGCAGCGACGCGCAAATCCTCGTTTTTTCCCGCAAGGAAAATCGCCTGCACGTCTAATTCGCCGTGCACAAGTTCGCGAAAGATCTGCGGAATGTTGCCACCGCCGATCCAGCCGGCGTTCACGAACACCGTAAACTTCTCCGGATCCAAACCGAGCGCACGACGCGCAGCCTGCGCTGCTTCCTCACCCGGATACGCAAACTTCGGATGCACCGGCAGTCCGGAAATCTTGATCCTCTCCGGCGCCACGCCGTAATCGATCAACTGTCGCCGCGCGTCTTCGCTTGCCACGAGATACAGGCTCACGGCGTCACACGCCCAGCCTTTCCAGAATCCGTAGCAAGGATCGGTGACTACCGACACAAGCGGCACGCGATCGGCAAGGTTCAACTCCTTCAACACGCGCGCGAAAATATGCTGCGTGAGCGGATGAACGCTGACCACGATGTGCGGGCACCAGCGTTCAAATAGCCCAGCCACGTAACCCACGCATCGTTTATAAAAAAACGCGCTCGTCTCCGGCCGGATGTAATTTATGAACCAGTAGTAATACTTCATCCAGTGCTGCTTGTTACGCAGGATCCAGTTATACAACCGCACCAGCTTCGCGCTGAGGTGATGCGATTCTTCAACCGCGCGCACGACCCTGATCGCATACGATTCGCTGTCAAGAAACTTCTGCACACCCGCAACGATCGCGGCCGCAGCCGAACGATGCCCACCGCCCGTGTCAGACGAAATGATCAGAATCTTTGGTATGCGCTTCTGCATTAACCTTTCCTGTTCATCGTGAGAATCCTGTCAATCATGTTAAAATTAGACAGGATTTACATGATTTTTATGATTGACAAGATGCTCTCATCTCCCAATTGGCAATTGGCAATCGGCAATCGACAATTCTTCCTGTTTCTCCACCGCCTTGCGCGCCTTCTTCATCTCCCTCTCGAGCTTCTTGATCTGGATCAAGTGACCGGGATTGAACGGCAACGACGGGTAGTAACTATTCGAC
>DATDFT010000354.1:0-26458 GCA_036522475.1 Pyrinomonadaceae bacterium
GCCGGAGAGTGAGCTGGCGGCGTTGTACACGGGCGCGCTTTGCTTCGCGTACCCGTCGTTCTTTGAAGGGTTCGGGATTCCGCTGCTCGAAGCTATGCGCTGCGGGACGCCGACGATCGCGTCTGATCGGACGTGCTTCCCGGAAGTAGTCGGTGACGCCAGCCTAATCATCGATCCGTTCGACGAGCAGTCAATCGCCGACGGCTTATGGCGCCTGATCTCCGACGCCGCGCTCCGCGAACAACTGCGCACGCGTGGATTTGCGCAATCGAGTTTATTCGACTGGCGAAAGACGGCGCGCCTCACGTTGAACGTGTACGAAAAAGTGTTTCACGCAAAGGCGCTAAGGAAGACGCAAAGACGCAATTAAGGCCGCCCTTTGCGCCTTCGCATCTTTCCTTTGCGCCTTTGCGTGAAACGCTTTACTTAACGCATGACAAAACCCTTGAGCACACTCTCGAACTGGCGGCCGCCTGATCACTGGACGCGCATCACCACCATCGACATGCACACCGGCGGTGAGCCGCTGCGTGTCGTTGTTGACGGATTACCACCGATCGAAGGTCGCAACGTGCTCGAAAAGCGTCGTTACTTTCGCGAGCATTACGACTATCTGCGCAGCGGGTTGATGTGGGAGCCGCGTGGTCACGCGGATATGTATGGCGCCGTCATCACCCCTTCCGCTGACGCTGACTTCGACGTGTTCTTCATTCACAACGAAGGCTACAGCACGATGTGCGGACACGCGATCATCGCGCTGACAAAACTCGCGGTTGAGACCGGGCTTGTCAGTAAAGACGAGATCGCGATCAACGTTCCGGCTGGTAGGATTCTCGCGCGAGCTACGGTTGTCGGTGGGCAAGTCGTCGAAACTTCGTTTCAAAACGTGCCCTCGTTTGTCTACCTTCGCGGGCAGCAGGTTGAGGTTGCGGGATTAGGCTCGGTCGAGTTTGACGTTGCTTACGGCGGCGCGTTTTATGCATTCGTCAGCGCGCCTGCGCTCGGATTAAAACTCGAACCTGACAATTTTAATCGCCTCATCGAATGCGGCCGGCTGATCAAACATGCCGTGATGTCAAAATTCACGATCAAACATCCGTTTGAAGACGACCTGAGTTTTCTTTACGGAACGATCTTCATCGGCCCGGCCCACGAACCTGCGCACCACAGTCGCAACGTCTGCATCTTCGCTGACGGTGAGCTTGACCGCTCTCCAACTGGCAGCGGCGTGAGCGCCCGCGCGGCGATATATTCCGCAGCGGGCGAACTTGGCCTGAACGAACGAATCACAATCGAGAGCATCGTCGGCAGCACGATGTCAGTCCAGGTTCTCGGCGTGACCAACTTTCGGCCCCTACGACGCAATCATCCCCGAAATCAGAGGCACCGCCTCAATCACCGGCCGCAACGAATTCTACTTTGACCCCGACGAATCATTGCGCACCGGATTCATCTTCCGGTGATATCAACGCGTAACCCTCATGGCTTTTCCTTCAAGATCGCATGCTGGCCGTACAGCGCCAAAGGCGCGAAATATGATAGCCAGGGGCAAGCGCCGAGCAGAGCGAGGCGCGTCGCCCCTGGGTCCAAAAAAACTAAGGCCGCGAGCTCTGAAAGAGCGGAATAATAGTGTCGATATTTCGCACTTTCAGTGCTCGATGCGAATTGTTTCTGTGATCCAGGGGCGACGCGCTTCGCTGCGCTCAGGGCTTGCCCCTGGCTTTTATATTCCGCGCCTTTGGCGCTACGAGCCTGTTAGAATGGACCGCATGCAGTGTCCACGATGCAAAAGTGAACGGATCCAGCGCGATTACGATGATGCCGTCTTCTTCCTGAGAATGGTCGGCATGCATAAACTGCTGTGTAACAACTGTGGCCTCGTCTTCAAGGCCTTCGACCCGAAGGGAACACACCGGCGCGCTCCCACTGAAACAGATAAGCCTGCCCGTAATCGCCGTCGAGCGCCGCGTTTTCGCGTACACCTCCCTGCCGCCATATCACTCATCGATAGCAAGGTGCAGGTGGGCAAAGCCTCTTACTCGGCGCCGTCGCGAGGTCACTGCCAGACGATCAGCAAGTTTGGCATGAGCCTTTCACTGGTTGGAACCCGGTTCCCGGAAGCGGAGTTGTCGCAAATGGGACGCATGCTGTTCGTGCGAATCGATCTGCCTGACGGACCAATCGAAGCCGTGGCCATTATCGTCAGCTCCAACCGCACGGGCGAAGGCGCGCGCAGGAAGTGGCAACTCGGTGCGAAGACTCACCAGATGTCCGATGTCGATCTCGAGCGGCTCGCCGCCTACCTCGAAAAACGCGCCACCGGCGAACCCGTAGTCATCTCCGAATAGAGCCAGTTTTGTGCCTGATGTGCCTTTTTGTAGCCGGATTTGTACAATGCCCGCATGTCACCTAAACCCACGTTGCACCTCATTCTGGTGCTCGCCCTCGCATTGCTGAGTTTTCAGTGCCAGCCTGGCGCCAGCGGCGGCCCCCCTAAACAGCCGGAGCCTCCGGCAAACGGTCCGGTGCCGACATATGGCTATCAAATCGTCAATATCTACCCCCACGACAGCAACGCTTTCACGCAGGGACTAATCCTAATGGACGGAAAACTGCTGGAAAGCACCGGTGAGGAAGGTCATTCAAGCCTGCGCCGCGTCGAACTCGAGACCGGCAAAGTCCTGAAAAAAGTCGACGTGCCTCTGCCTTACTTCGCGGAAGGCATTGCTGTGCTGAACGGGAAAGTGTACCAACTTACCTGGCAGCACCACGTGGGTTTTATCTACGATGCGCAGACCTTCGAGCGCACCGGCCAGTTCAATTACACCGACGAAGGTTGGGGACTTACGACGGATGGACAGTCGTTGATTCTGAGCGACGGTTCGAGTCGCATCAGGTTTATCAACCCAGCGGATTTTAAGGTTACGAGGACGATCAACGTGATCGACCGCAGCACTCCGGTGGACCAGTTGAACGAGCTCGAATACGTGAATGGCGAGATATACGCGAACGTCTGGCACGACAACCGTATCGCTACGATCGATCCGCAGAGCGGTCATGTGACTTCATGGATCGATTTGAACGGACTGATGCCGGAAGGTGAATTGCAGGACCAGGAAGCGGTGTTGAACGGCATTGCTTACGATCAGGCGAACAACAAGCTCTACGTAACCGGCAAACTCTGGCCGCGACTGTTTGAAATCAGAGTGAAGAAATAACTCTGCGTTCCTCTGCGGCTGTCTGCGATCTCTGCGTTTAAAGACGCCTATAAACGCAGAGAACGCAGAGATAGGCAGAGGGCCGCCGAGAAGATCATGAATTTTCTGACTTACTTCCGAGCATTCTCGTACGCCATGATCGCCGTGGCGATGCTGGCGCTCGTTCTTGCTGGAGGATTGAGTCCGCTGCTGGCAATCGTGTTTCTCGGCGTGATGATCGGAAGCTGGCTGCTCGAGAACACGAAGTGGCAACTCCCCGAGCGCTACGGTCTCGGCATCGTCCTCCTCTCGATTCCGCTGTTCTACATCGACTGGCACTATCAGAAAGCGCTGGGCGAACCCGCCGAACGACTCGGTGTCACGGCGCTCGCCCACCTGATCGTCTTTCTGTCAGCCGTAAAGCTGTTGCAAGTGAAGAAAGATCGCGACTGGGTTTTTCTGTACCTGATCTCGTTCTTCGAAATGCTGCTCGCAGCGGGATTGAGTTTCAGCCCGATCTTCTTAGGCACGCTCACGCTTTACTTGTTGTGCGGTCTGTCGGCCGTCACTGCCTTCGAGATTCAGAAGGCGCGACGTTCGATACCTTACGCAGAGACGCGACTGCTCGTGCCGCCCGATTCGAGAATGTTCAAGAAGTCAGGGCTACGCTCGTGGTGGAGCACCGAAGCCGTGCGTCTTCCGTTTGTCGCGGTGGGTTTGTTGCTCCTGATCTTCGTGCTGGCGATGCCGCTGTTTCTCATCGCTCCGAGATCAGGCGCTGCTGCACTCACGCGCAGTGGCGGCGGTTTGTCAAACTTCATCGGCTTCTCTGAAAACGTCACGCTCGGCCAGATCGGAACGCTCAAGCGCGATGACGGCGTCGTGATGCGCGTCCGTATCGAAGACAACCAACCCGCACGCGATCCACGCTGGCGCGGTGTCGCGCTCGACGAGTTCACCGGCGCCGGTTGGAAGAAATCGAATCAAGCACGACAAATCGAGCAGGTCACGGAGCGCGGCGGTTTTTTTCAGTTCGGCACAACCGAAGCCCTGCATCGTCTCACTACGCAAACGTTCTTTCTCGAACCGCTCGAATCGCCGGTGCTCTTCGCCGCGCCGCGCATCGTTGCACTCCAGGGAGATCTTCCGTTCGTGCGCGTGGACCAGGAAGGCTCAGTGCAGTCGCGGCGACATGATTTCGAGCGGCTGATTTACAAGGTGATGTCGGACACGACCGAGCCGCGCATCGACCTCTTGCGCAACGACAATCGGCCGTTGTCGATTTCTTACTATCGTTACCTGCAACTGCCCGAGAACCTCGATCCGCGCATCGATCGACTCGCGACGCAAATCATCCTCGAAGCAAACGCGAGCAACCGTTACGACGCCGCGAAGGCGATCGAATCATACTTGCAACGCGAGTACGGCTACTCACTCGAGATGAAAGCGAGCGGTCCTGATCCGCTCGCCGATTTTCTTTTCAACGTGCGCACCGGTCATTGCGAGTACTTCGCGACCGCGATGACGGTGTTGTTGCGCACGCACGGCATCGCGGCGCGCGTTGTCAATGGATTCTTGCCGGGCGAGTACAACGAGACCGCCGGCGCGTATACGGTCAGGCAGAGCGACGCGCATTCGTGGGTCGAAGTCTACTTTCCGGAAACGCGTGCATGGGTAACGTTTGATCCGACACCTCCGGCTGGACGCACCGAGCCGGTGCGCACAGGCATGATGGCGCAGTTGCAAAAGTACGCCGAGGCCTTCGAGTTGCTGTGGTTTCAGTACGTGGTTGGCTACGACAAGCAGGAGCAGCGCTCGCTCGCGACGTCTCTGCACAACCAGGTATTTGACTACACGCGAACGATTTCAAACGTGCTGGCGACTCTGCAAAGGTATTTGACCGGCAATGTGATTACGGCCGCGATTGTAATACTCGGCCTCGCACTGCTGTTGGTCCTGGCGGTCTTCGGCAAACGATTACTGCGCTGGACCCGCACTGGCCGCGTTCGTGCGGAGATGGACGGAAGAACTTATTCGCGCGTGCAGTTTTATGAGCGCCTGGTTTCGTTACTCGAACAACGTGGTCTTGAACGCGACAAGCATTTAACGCCGCTCGAATTTGCGAACTCACTAGAATCAAACGAAGCAATGCTGATCACGCGAGCGTACAATCGCGTGCGCTACGGCAGCGAAAAACTCTCAGCCACTGAAAGAAAGGAAATCGAAAAAGCACTCTTTGCTTTAGAAGCCGCAGATAAACGCAAATAAACGCTGATCTGCGTATATCTGCGGCTAAATTAATGTAATGAAGAAGGTTGGATTTATCAGTCTCGGATGCCCCAAGAACCTCGTTGATAGCGAGGTGATGATGGGTCATCTCAAGCAAAATGGTTATCAGATCACAGCCGACGCCGCTGATGCGGACACGGTGGTGGTGAACACTTGTGGTTTTATCGACTCGGCGAAGAAAGAATCGATTGACACGATCCTCGAAGCCGCGCAACTCAAAACCAACGGCCAAGCCAAACGACTCATCGTCGCCGGTTGCCTGGTCGAGCGTTATCGAGACGAGTTGAAAGCGGAAATACCGGAAGTCGATGCATTCATCGGCACGAATCAGATCAACGACATCCTTGCAGTTGCCGATCCAAAAGTTAACACGCGCTCGCTTCCGGTCGTGCCGATCGGAAATCAGAGTGCGACTTATCTCTACGATGAATCGACGCCGCGCGTGCTCGCGACACCTTCGCACTACGCATTCGTGAAGATTGCTGAAGGCTGCGATCGCCCGTGCGCTTTCTGTTTCATACCGCAAATGCGTGGTCACTTCCGCAGTCGTCGCTTCGGCTCGATCATCGCCGAAGCCCATCAGCTTGCTGAAGAAGGCGTCAAAGAGCTGATTCTCGTGGCCCAGGACTCGTCTCGTTATGGTGAGGATCTCGGCAAACAAGACGCGCTTGCGCGCCTGCTGCGCGAGCTGAGTCACGTCGACGGCATCGAGTGGGTGCGAGTGATGTACACGTATCCGACGCACATCAGCGACGCGTTTCTCGACGTGCTCGCCGCAGAGCCGAAAGCAGTGAAGTATCTCGATATGCCTTTGCAGCACGCGTCGCAAAACGTTTTGAAACTGATGAAGCGCGGCGGCAATCGCCAGAGTCTCGAACGACTCATCGAACGTGTCAGGCGACGTGTTCCGGGCATCGCAGTGCGCACGACTTTCATCTCGGGTTTTCCGGGTGAAACTGAAGACGACTTCGAGGAGTTGATGAGTTTCATCAAGAGCGTCGAATTCGATCGCGTCGGTGTTTTCACTTATTCGGATGAGGAAGGCACGCCCGCGTTTGATCTCTCAGACAAAATTCAGCATCGCACGGCGACGCGACGGCGCAATGCGTTGATGAAAGAGCAGGCGAAGATCTCGCGCCGCAAGAACAAGGCTCGTGTCGGCAACGTGGTCCGGGTGCTGTTCGAAGGCGAGTCGAACGAGAGCGAACTGCTGTGGCAGGGTCGAATGGAAACGCAGGCGCCTGATATCGATGGTTGCGTGCTGATTAACGACGTCCCCGAAGGCATCGTTCCCGCAGTCGGAGATCTCGTGAACGTAAAGATCACCGAGGGACATGAGTACGATCTCATCGGACACATCTCCAGCCACGGATAACACGGATTGAAAAAAACTGACTATCTCGCGCTGGCGATTGCTACCTGCGGGGTCGGGTATATGCCACTCGCTCCAGGGACGTTTGGGTCTTTGGTGGGTGTCGCGATCTTTTTAGGACTCACGCGAGTCGCGGGCGGAACGATCCTGTTACTCGTTGCAATTCTCACGTTCACATTCGCAGGCATCTGGGCGGGCACGCGGACCGAAGAGATTTCCGGACGTAAAGATCCGGGCAAGATCGTCGTCGATGAAGTCGCGGGCCAGTTGATCGCGCTCCTGCCGCTGCTGTTTGTCAACTGGACCATCACGATGGTCATTGTTTCGTTTATTCTTTTCCGCTTTTTCGACATCGTTAAGCCTTATCCTGCGAACAGACTTCAAGACCTGGAAGGCGGCGTGGGGGTCATGTGTGACGATCTCGTCGCCGGAGCGTACGCGGCGATAATCGTAATCGTAGGATTGGGGGTCCTGGTTTATGGAAAAACGTAAAGAGTCGATTGGTAAGGACGCAACCAGCAAAGAGACTGTCGAAGATTTGGCCGAGAATGAACCTACAATCAGAGATGAGGCGAACGACATAAACCTGCCGAGTCCGGATGGCGCGTTTGACGAGCCGGATGAATTGGAGGACGCCGATCCCGTTTAACTAAACTTCCGGAGTCTCATCCTCACCGGATCGACCGATCCAGCCACGCCGTTTGAAGTAAAGCAACATCCCGAACGCCACTATCAGCATGATTACCCAGGTTGCGTAATAACCGTAGCGCGAGTGCAGCTCCGGCATGTTCTCGAAGTTCATTCCGTAGACGCCGGCGATGAACGTCAACGGCAGCATCACCGCGGAGAAGATCGTCAACACCTTCATAATCTCATTGAGCCTGTTTGACACCACCGACAAGTACGCTTCGAGTGAGCCGCTGATAAGATCGCGATAATTCTCCGCCAGATCGACCACGCGCACGAGATGGTCGTAAACGTCGCGATAGAACGGGCGCATGTCTTCCGGTATCAACGAAAACTCACCGCGGCTCATGCGATGAAGAATCTCCATCTGTTTACCGGAGATGCGGCGCAGGCGTAACACACTGCGCTTCAGGTCCATGATCTCTGAAAGGATCTCATTGTTCGGCCGTCTCAACGTGAAGATGTCGTCTTCGAGCTTGTCGACGCGCTCGTCGAAGTCGTCGAGCACCGGTGAATAGTAGTCGACGACCTGGTCCAGGATCTGGTGCAACAAAAACGCGGTCCCACGCTGGCAAGCGACCGGTGTGGTGCGCACTTGTTGCTTGACGTTGTTGATGCTGCGAAACATCTCGTGGTGATACGTGATCACGAAATTGTGGCCAAGAAATCCGTCGAGCTCGATGGTGTTGAATCGCTCCGGGCTCGTGTTGGCAGTCACACCGTGAACGATGAAGTAAATGTAGTTTTCAAACTCCTCCACCTTCGGATAGTGTCGATTCTCGCGACAGTCTTCTACCGTCAAAGGATGAAACTGAAAGATGTCGAGCAGCACGCGTTCATCCGCTTCGGTCGGCGCATCCATGTCGACCCAGATCACGGCAGTCTCATCCTTCAGTAACTCCGGCAGATCTGCTTCCGTGAAGCCCTCTTGAATTTTCGGAACACCGCTGCGATAGACGAGAATCTCCATGCAAGTCTCCTAAAAAAGTTGCCACAAAAAGGCACAAAAGGCTCAAAGCAGCAACGGAATGACCAACAGATTTTTGCTTTGTGCCTTTTTGTGGCTACTGTTACCATACCAAGCTTTTACTGGCAAGCAACTATGACGACAAAGATTTTCGTAGCGGATGACGTGAGCGAGAGTGGTCTTGGACCACTGCGCGCCGCGGGTTTCATCGTAGAAAAACGACCCGGACTGAAGCCGCGCGAATTGGTTGAAGCGCTGAAAGACTGCGAAGGTCTGATCGTGCGCAGCGAAACGAAAGTAACTGCGGATCTGCTTGAGGCAGCTAACGGACTACGCGTCATCGGACGCGCGGGGGTCGGCGTCGACAACATCGATGTTTCCGCAGCGACGATTCGTGGTGTCGTGGTGATGAACGCGCCTGACGGCAACACGATCACTACCGCCGAACACACTGTCGCGATGCTCGTCTCGCTGGCTCGTTCGATTCCGCAAGCGAGCAGCAGTCTCAAAGCGGGGCGCTGGGATCGCAAGAAATTTGTTGGCGTTGAATTGCAGGGCAAGACGCTCGGCATCGTCGGGCTGGGTCGCATCGGGCGAGTCGTGGCTTCGCGTGCGCGTGCGATGGGAATGATGATCGTCGCATACGATCCTTTTATCGCGCCCGAACAAGCGCGCGATCTCGAAATCGAGTTGGCGCCGCTCGATGAGGTCTTCGCGCGTGCCGACTTTCTCACTGTCCATACGCCACTCACGTCAGAGACGCGTGGCCTCATCGATCGCGACGCACTCAGCAAGATGAAGCAGGGCGCGCGGATCATTAACTGCGCGCGCGGTGGCCTGGTCGATGAAGACGCGCTCTACGAAGCGCTCACAAACGGTTCGATCGCGGGCGCGGCGCTCGATGTCTTCAGCGAAGAACCGCCGCCGTCCGATCACAAGCTGCTGCAACTCGAACAGGTGATCGTGACGCCGCACCTCGGTGCGTCAACGAAAGAAGCGCAGGAGGGTGTCGCGTTTACAGTGGCCGAACAGATGCGGGACTTTCTGCTGACGGGAGTGCTGCGCGGCGCAGTGAATGTGCCGGCGCTCAGCGTGAAAGAGTTCAATTTGATTCAGCCTTATGTCGCGCTTGCGGAGAGTTTGGGCAGGTTTCAGGCACAACTTGTTGACAAGCCGGTCAGCGAAGTCAGAATCGAATACGCCGGCGAGATTGTGGACATCGATGCCGCGCCTGTGACGCGTGCGTTCCTCGCGGGGCTGCTGCGCGACGTGAGCGCGCGTGTGAACGCAGTCAACGCATTTCTCATCGCTGACGAGCGGGGCATCAAAGTCACGACTACTTACATTCGGACGACCGGCGATACAGCGCCCGCGATGCGCACTGAAATCAGCGCCGGCCAGTCAACACAGAGTCTCGCTGGAACGCTGTTCGGTTATGGTGGTCAGCGACGCGAAGGTCGTATCACCGAGATCGACGGGTTTCATCTCGAAGCGACGCCGCACGGGCACATGCTTGTGACGCGCAATCACGACGTGCCGGGTGTAATCGGAGGTATCGGTACCATCCTGGGCCAGGGTGGTGTCAATATCAGTCGATTTCATCTCGGACGCCGCGAGCGTGGTGGCGACGCGATGGCGGTGATTGAGGTTGATGCGCCGCTTAGTAAAGATACGTTGCAGTCGTTACGTTCGCTCGAACAAGTTATATCCGCGCAACCGATCGAGTTATAGACAGGATTGACAAGATTTCACAAGATGAACAGGAGATCTTGTACATCCTGAAACATCATGTAAATCCTGTCTAAAAATGCCCAAGTTCCCCCTCCTTCTACTTGCATTGATCTCGTCGCTATTCGTACCGGGCGACACGGGGCAGCTTAGCGGCACGGTCGTCGAGACTTGCCACAAGAAGGCACAAAAACATTGACAGCACCGGCAGTGTCTTTGGCCGAAGACGCGCAGAGCGGCGTCTCGTCAGCCCACTCTCCTGCATCCTCGCCGCAGTTTTTCTCAGACGCGGCAGCCGAGCACTTGCGGAACGACTTTAGCTCCGGCGCTGAACAAGTCAGGAGGCGGCGAAGCCGGAGCGTTGCGGTCACCTCGCGGTAGCGGCGAACCTGAGTCTCCACGGGACAAGCCCGTGGGATCTTTCGGACGTTGTGTAAAGGCAATTGGCAATCTAAAATCTCCGCATGCAAAACAAAGAAATTCGTCTCGCGAGTCGTCCGGCTGGTGTGCCCACACTCGAAAATTTTCAGTTTGTAGACATCGAAGTGCCAAAGCCTGCTGACAATCAGGTGCTGGTGCGGATGCTCTACATCTCCGTCGATCCGTATCTGCGCGGGAGGATGCGTGAAGGCAGATCGTATATTGCGCCTTTCGAAGTCGGACAGGTCATCAAGAGCGGCGCTGTCGGCGAAGTCGTCGAGTCTGCGTCACCAAAGTTTCAGCCCGGCGACATCGTGAGTGGCGGCAGTTTCGGTTGGCGCTTGTACGACGTCGCCGATGCGAATGCCTTGATGAAAGTAGTTCCGGGTGTTTCGCCAACTCTCGCCCTCGGCGTTCTTGGTGGAACCGGTCTGACTGCTTATTTCGGCCTGCTCGATATCGGCCAGCCAAAGGCAGGCGAAACGGTTGTCGTCTCAGGCGCAGCGGGAGCTGTCGGCATTGTCGTCGGCCAAATCGCGAAACTGAAGGGTTGTCGTGTAGTCGGCACGGCCGGCAGCGATGAAAAGTGCGACTACCTGCAACGTGAGCTCGGTGTCGATGTTGCGATCAACTACAAGACAGCCGGCGACATGCAGACCGCACTCCGCCAGGCATGTCCGAAAGGTATCGATGTTTACTTCGACAACGTCGGTGGTGACGTCTCTGACGCCGTGTTGCCGTTAATCACCAACGGTGCGCGGATTGTAATCTGCGGTCAGATCTCTATGTACAACTCCGACGAGCGTCCGGTTGGTCCAAGACCGCAACCGTTTCTGCTCGTCAACAGCGCAATGATGAAAGGCTTCATCGTTACGAACTACATGCATCGATTCGGCGAAGGGATACAACAGTTGGCCCAGTGGTTTATCTCAGGACAACTGAAACATGCGGAAACGATCGTCGAAGGTTTTGAGAATACTCCGAGCGCATTTATCGGACTGTTCTCCGGCGAGAATCTGGGAAAGCAGATCGTGAAAATTTAGCCGCGGATTTACTCAGAAAAACGCGGATTATGCGTTTTCTCTTAATTGGCGAAATAAGCGCGCGAGATCGGTGGCTTGATAGTTCGCATTCAAGCCGCTCGGATTCGGCAACACCCAGAGGACAGTCGCGCCCATAAGATTTTCCTGCCGGCCGACAACGGCCTTCGGTTTATTGAACGCGGTTCGATAAGCACCCAGCCCGAGCACGGCCAACACGCGCGGACGAAAGCGCAACACCTTCGCTCGCAAACGCTCGCCACCCGCGACGATCTCTTCCTTCGTCAGCAGATCCGCAGACACTGTCGTCCGCGACACGACGTTCGTGATGCCGTAACCACTCTTCAGCAGCTCACGCTCATCAAACGGCGACAGCAGACGATCCGTGAACCCAGCCGCGTAAAGCGTGGGCCAGAAACGATTGCCGGGACGCGCGAAGTGATGGCCAACCGCCGCTGTGTAAAGCCCGGGGTTGATGCCGCAGAAGAGCACTCGCAAATCCGGAGCGATCACGTCGCGAACCGTTTTTTCAGTGGCCGCGAGGAGTTGTTCTTTGGTTGGTTTCCAGGGCTTCGGCAAGGATCAGTAGACGTCGAAATGAGTTTGTCTTGAAGTACTCTGTTTTGTAACGCGATCGATGACCGTGACTTTGATCACGTAACGTCCCGGCGTCAGTTCAGCCAACGGAATCTCAGCGGCGTAGGGAAGTCTCTCCGGATCAGCGACACCTTCCGCGCTCACTTTTCGCAACGCTGTTGTGAGCACGGGTTGATCGTCGCGTATGACCTGCACTTGCACGGCGACATCCGGTTTTTGATCTGCGGGCGACAGCGCCGCATTGTAAGCGAAGATCAGAAAACGCAACGTCGACTCGCGTTTGAAATGATGGCTGGCGCTGAGCGCAACCGGACCCACGACTCCGGGATCCGATACGTTGGTCATCGTCGACTGCATGCGTTCACCAAGCAGCAAACTACTCATGGCCAACTTCTTCTTCGTGAGGTCGGGTACCTCAATCCACGCGTGCGCGCCGCCGGCTTTGTTTCCTTTGTCATCGCGCGCTGCGACTCTGATTTGATAGAGGCCGGGCGCCAGCTTCGCCGGATAAGAAAACAGGATGTCGTTTTGGAAACTCTTGGTCGACTCGAGATTGGGCGCGGTGGTAACGATTCGCTCGAGAAAACTGTCTTTGACCGTGCCTTTATCGTCGAGAAACAGGCCACTGAGATCGACGACCGCCTGAATTTTTCCATCCGGCTGTTGGCCGAAGACGAGAAACTCGCCGGGCACCTGGACCGCGGTGTTGACTATTGATCCCCTCCCGGCGATGTCGTAAAAATCGGCGCTCATCAATATCGGCAGCGCTCGCTCGGGATACGGCGCGGCGAGTGATTCACGCAGCTTTGAAGGAGTACTTTGCGGCGTGTCAGTTTTATCTTTCGCGAGTGTCGCAGGAGTTGGATCGAGATCGAAGTAACCTTTGCGAACTCTGACAGTGAAATCGGGATGGCCGATTAACTTGACCTCGACGTTTCTGAATCGACCTTGCTTCTGCGAGTCGGCATCGGGCTTCCATGCAATCAAGTAGTAGTTGGAAGTTTCTTTGAGCGCGGGCGCCAATCCGGTGCGCAGATCGTTGGTATTGAAGATAGCCTTGCCGCCGGTGTCGGCTGCGAGTGCGTTCATGCCGTTTTGTGATTCGAGGAGCTCGCTGTGTGTAGCTCGGTCGAGTCGTCCGGACGGATCGAAGATGCTGTCGCTGCTGGCGTCGGTTAGCGAGGCAACGAGTCCACGCGTGTCCATCGAGTAGATCACGACACCGCTCTTCGCGGCGGCGTACGTGATGTCACGCAAGTCGGTTGTGAGATCGCCGCGCTGATTGTGAATCTGAAATCCTCCGGAAAGGAAGAAGACAACTTTGCGACCCGGCAGGTTGCGTGCGCCTTTGACCAGTGTTTTAAGACCGATCAATGAGTTTTGGGTTAACCTGGCGGCGTAAGCGAGTATTGACTGCGCGCGGCCTTCGACCAGTGAGGCCGCCGCGTCACGAGTCATGCCCGGATTTTGGCGTATGGTTTCGGTGATGAAAACATCGAGAACGTCGGGATCGCGTCGCTCGATCAACATCGCCTCGTACTCGTTCATGGTCGGACGAGAAGGGTCGTGTGTAGTGAAGGATTTCGGTTTGAGCCGATCGAGCGCGGTTCGCAGCACCATGCGATCGTTGGTCAGTTGTTGCAGAAATCCAATCTGTCCGCTTGCCGAGGTGACTGCGGCCTGATCGTTCTGGCCCATCTCTTTTTCGATGAATGAGTCGACCGTTTTCTTGGTGGCCTGGAGACCGGGCAGGTCCATGTGAAGATCGTCGATGTAAAAAAAGACGATGCGGCCGCGATCCAACGGCACAGGACGTTTTAGATTCACGGTAGTCGCGCCGCGCGCGGCGGCGAGTTGAGTCTCTTCATCACTGCCGGCAGTTATCTGTTCGAAGGCTTGGATCTCTCGCGGTTTGCCGTCGACGCGCAACTCGAAATTGTCGGCTTTCAGGCCGTTGACAAATTTCCCACCCTTGTCAAAAACCATCACGTCGGTTTGGACGAGTTCGGTGTAAACACGTACAACGTCGTCTTGTGGTTTTTGCGTTGTTGTCTGAGCGGTGGCGGTCGCACAGACGAGCAGCGCGAGTAGGACCGACAGGGAACGAGAAGGGTTTCGCACAACAAGCATCGTCGAATTGGTGAACTTAGCTAAAGGCTGCGGGGGTAACGTGGTTTAAATATGTATCAGATGGGCTTCTTCTGGCAATGCAAAACCCACATCTGTTAGTCTGCGCAGGAATGATCTCACGCAAAGGCGCAAACACGTAAAGAAAATGGCAGCGAGTGAGACGACGATAAGACTCGACCGCGTGAGCAAAAGTTTTGGGGAGTTCACGGCGGTAAGAGAACTCAGCCTTGACGTGCGTGCCGGAAGAGTGTTCGGACTGCTCGGTCCGAACGGCGCCGGCAAGACCACGACCATACGCATGATCGTGAACATCACGGCGCCTGATTCGGGATCCATCACTCTGTTCGGACGCACGATCGATCCCGCGCTGCAAGATCGTATCGGCTACCTTCCCGAAGAACGCGGCCTCTACCGTCGCATGCGCGTCGTCGATCAATTGCGATTCTTCGCCGAACTCAAGAACGTGCGCGGCAAGCACGTAGAGTCGAAGATCGACGAGTGGCTCGCACGCGTCAAACTCTCCGAGTGGAAGAACAAGCGTTCGATGGAACTGTCGAAAGGAATGCAGCAGAAAATCCAGTTCATCACTTCCGTGATTCACGATCCAGATCTCCTGATACTCGACGAACCATTTTCCGGTCTCGACCCAATCAACACCGAACTGCTGAAAGAGATCGTCCTGGAACTCAAACGCGCGGGCAAGACAGTCATTTTCTCCACGCATCAGATGGAAGTCGCGGAAAGAGTCTGCGACGACATCTGTCTACTCAACCGCTCGCAAAAAGTTCTCGACGGCAGTTTACGCGAGATCAAGCGCAGTTTCGGACGCAACTCGGTCGCCGTTCGTTGTGAAGGTGGCGACGGCGTGCTCGACGATCCGGAACTCGTAAGCAAACTCGTCCGACATGCGGACGAAGCACAGGTACTTCTCGCTCCGGGCGCGAATGCACAAACACTACTGAAACGCTTGATGGATTCGGGCGCGGTGATCGGAAAGTTTGAGATGGTCGAACCGAGCCTGAACGACATCTTCATCACGAAAGTGACTGAATCGGCATGATAAAGTTTCTCGCAGTCGTCAAACGCGAATATCTGCAGCGCGTGCGCGCGAAGATGTTTATCGTCACCACCATTTTGTTGCCGGTAGCGATGTCGTTTTTTGCTTTGGTGCCAATCCTCGTTATCAATATTAAGACACCGGCAGTGCGGGTTGCCGTTGTGGATCAAACCGGGAAACTATACGACCCACTCAGACGGTCACTCGGAAGTGACGAGTCGGAGCAACCGGCGGCGAACGACGCAAGGCCACAAGGTCGACCAGGTTTGACGAGTTTTGTGTTGGAGGAAATAAACGCGCAGAATCAGTCAATCGATCAGCTCCGCGATAACCTGAACCAGCGATTACGCGCGCGCCAGATCGATGGCTACATAATTCTGCCACCCGATTTCCTCGAGCACGGACAGGCGGAATTTTTCAACAATAATCCTGGTGACGTGTTCGCGCAGCCCACACTTCAATCAGCTCTGGGCCGGGCAGTGCGAGAGCAACGGCTGATCGAAGCCAAAGTAGATAACAAGACCAGAGAACATCTCTTTCAGCCCGTGGACCTGCAAGCCGTGAAGATTGGCGACACCGGAGGACAGGAACGAAATTCCGGCGACACCTTCGCAGTAGTGTTTGGGATCGGTTTTCTGATGTACCTCTCGATCCTGATGTATGGACAGATTGTCCTGGGTGCAGTGATCGAAGAGAAAGAGACGCGGATCGCGGAGATCTTGTTTTCGTCAGTCAGGCCGTTTCCGTTGATGATGGGCAAGCTGGTTGGCGTTTCGCTTGTCGCGCTGACACAACTCACGATCTGGGGACTCGCATTCAGCGCCTTTGCTTTGTTTGGCGTGAACTTGCTGGCCTCGCGAGGTGTGACGTCGTTCAGCATTCCCCACATTCCAATCTCGCACTTCCTTTATTTTGGGCTCTTCTTTCTGCTTGGATACTTCATCTACGCGACGATTTACGCGCTCGTAGGATCGATGGTAACCACGGCGCAGGAGGGTGGACAGTTGGCAATGCCGATTATTGTGATGCTCGTAGTCAGTTTTTACTTGTTCTTGCCGGTGAGTCGCAGCCCTGATTCGCCTTTCTCGTTCTGGGTATCGATGATTCCATTCTCCGCTCCGGTAGCGATGGTCGTACGCATCGTGACACACACGCCGCCGTTTTGGCAGATCGCGTTGTCGCTGCTGATCGGATTTAGCAGCGTGCTCGTGATCATGTGGATGGCGTCGCGCGTTTATCGCGTCGGGATGTTGATGTACGGCAAGCGAGCATCGATTCCGGAAGCATGGCGTTGGGCCAGGCAGGCATGATCCCAGCATGATCGAGGTCGAGAAAAAGTTTCGGTTAACGAAGCGGCAGCGAGATTCGGTGTTGAAGCGTCTGCCGGAGATCGGCGCGCGACTGGAACGAGAAGACTTCGAGGAGAATACGGTTTACGACGGTGAAGCATTGCACGACGGTTCGTGTGTGTTGCGTCTGCGACGATTAGGAGGAAGATCGACGCTGACTTTCAAGCGGCGTCTTCCGGGTGCGTCGGCGATCAAACAGCAACGCGAGGAGGAGACTGCTGTGGCAGATCCCGAGGCGATGGCAGCGATTCTCGAGGCGCTCGGTTTCACGGCAGCGCTGGTCTATGAAAAGCGCCGGCAGACGTGGCGATTGGGCCAGACGGAGATCATGATCGATGTGTTGCCGTTTGGATTGTTCATGGAGATTGAGGGCCGCGCGAACGAGATCAAGTCAGTGGAACGCAAGCTCGGAATGAAAGGTTTGCGCGCTGAGCATGCGACTTACCCGCAACTCACTGCGAAGCATGGCAAACGCTATGACGGCTTGATTGAGGCGCGCTTCTAATAGACAGGATTCACATCCTGTCAAGTAAGTAGTCCGGCAATCAGATCCTTCAGCCAGTTCACGTCAATCGGTTTAGTGACGTACGCATCGATGCCTGAAGCCTTGGCGTCTGAACGAAAGTCATGTTCCTGATGCGCGGTGATCGCGATGACGGGCACGTTTTTGAGTTCGGCGTTCTGGCGGATAAGCTTCGTCGCCGCGAAACCATCCATGAGCGGCAGCGTGAGATCCATCAGGATCACGTCGGGCTTCTCGCGAATCGCAGTCTCGACCGCCACCTTACCATTCTCAGCTTCGAACACGATGAACCCCTTGTCTTCGAGCTGTAGTCGCATGAGGAGACGCGTGTCTTCAAAGTCCTCAACCAAAAGAACTTTCAGATCCCTTGAATCCTTGTCATCCATGGCGCGCGCATTTTGGCATAAATTCCCGCGAAACAAAATTCCTGTGCCTGTCGTTAAAGACCGAGAGTGTCCATTTTCAACCCCTTTTTGAGGCCGAAATATGAAGCGCATCGTGATTTTTGTGATTCTGGTACTGGTTGCAGGCGTTGCTGGTGTGGTCGTTCGCTCTTCGGGGGGCACTGCCGCAGAAATTCGCGAGCTCGTTTCGCATGAGAACGCGAGCGACGTGCGCCAGGAGATTCGACGGTCTTTCGAACTCGCGCCGGGCGCGCGAGTCGATCTGAGCGGCTTGAACGGCGCGGTCAACATTGAGACTTCAGACACTAACAAAGCGGAAGTGTTCATCGAACGCACCGCTGCGAGCCAGGAAGCACTCGATCGTCGCAAGGTGATTGTCGAAGCAGATGCGAATAGCCTGCGCATTCACGGCGAAAAGGGTGATGGCAGTTTCTTCTCGCGGCTCTTTGGTTCATCGGCGGGCGAACGCGTTACTTTGAAGCTGCCACGCCAGATCGCGCTTTATGCGAAGGGTGTCAACGGTGCGTTCGTAACCAGCGACATCGACGGCGCGGTTGAGCTGTCGGGTGTGAACGGACGCGTGCAGATCGGCGGGGCAGTTGGTCGAGCGACGTTCAAGGGCATCAACGGCAACATGGTTGTCGGTTTGAAGAAGCTCGATACGGATGGGGTCACGTTGAATGGAATCAACGGTAACATCGAATTGCAGCTCGCGTCGGATCTTAATGCCGACTTCGACGCGCGCGGGATGAATGGACAGGTCGTCTCCGATCTGCCGAACGTCGCGATAGACAAGAACAAACACGGCAGCTACTCCGGCCGCATCGGGTCCGGCGGCGCCGGGATTACCGCGAAGGGAATTAACGGCAACATCCGCTTCTCGCGCAGCAACTAAGACAGTTTCACGCAAAGCCGCAAAGAGGACGCAAAGGCGCAAAGAGAATTTCTTCTTTGCGCCTTTGCGTGAAACCTCTTCCTAGAACTCAAGCGGCTTGCGCGTGGTGAGCGTCGGGGCGTTCCAAGCGCGTAGCTTTTCGTTCCACTGCGGTAGCGTGTCGCGGAGGAATTTATTCACTTCTTCAAGGCGCGTGCGATAGACGGGTTCGATCTCACCGAAGTACTCACGCTGTCCGGTCGTTGGTCCAAAATTCGAATCGAGATAAAAGAAGAGGCTCCCGATATTGTCCGCCACCTGCGACTTGCCGCCAAAACCCAAGCCCTCGTTGCGCGCCGCCAGCCGATCCTCGAGCGTGTCTACCGCTTTGATGTAGTCTTCGAGCGCCTTCATCAAGTCCTTGTCAGGCTCTTTGTTCAGCGTCTTCATCGTCGTCTGTGCTTGCTTGAGTTGCTCTTTCAGACTGTCCAGAAAACGTAACGACATGTTGAGGTTCGACTGCATATCCCGCAGTTTGATCTGCATGTTTTGTGTTTCCTGAAGCTCCGCCACCGACGTCGTGATCGCCGGATCGAGTTTCACTTCCACTTTCTCTTCGTAGACTTTGTCGTTGACAGTCAGCTTCACCGTGTAAGTACCGGGCAGCACTTGTGGACCACGCGGCGCGCCCCCGAACGCAATCTGCTCTTCCGTCGGCGGACGTCGAACTTCCGGCCCACCGAGTCGCAGGTTCCACGCCATCCGATTCAAACCCTTCTCACGTGACGGATGCTCGATGTCCTGCACCAGCTTTCCATCACGATCGAAGATCTGAAGCTTCAACGTCGCCTTCTCGTCGAGCTTGTCTTTCAGGTAGTACGTGATCAACGCGCCCGTCGGCGGGTTGGGACCGTTAAAAACTTTGTCACCGATGCCGTAACGTGAAAAGCGACTCGTAAACCGCAAAGCCGGGCGCACTGAAAACAGGTACGCGTTGCTGCTCAAAATCTGCGGCGTCATCTGCTGGATCGGCGTCGCGTCGTCGAAAATCCAGATGCTACGACCGTGCGTGGCGAGAATCAGATCGTTCTCACGCGGATGCACGATGATGTCGTGCACGGAAACGTTCGGAAGGTTCTTCAGATTCAACGCAAACCAATCTTTGCCGCGGTTATACGAAGCAAACAAACCTAGCTCCGTACCCGCGTAGAGCAGGTTCGTGTTCTTCGGGTCCTCGCGCACGACCTGAACGTAAGCCTTCGCCGGGAGATTGCCGGAGATGCTGGTCCAACTCTTGCCGCCGTCAGTAGTCCTGAAGATGTACGGGCGGAAGTCGTCGAACATGTGACGATCGAAGGCAACGTAAGCATTGCTTGCGCCGGTGCGCGACGGTTCGACGTGTGACACCGGAGAGTTTGCAGCTACTCCGGGTACGTTCTTGACGATGTTGGACCACGTCTTGCCGCCGTCATGGGTAAGTTGCAGGTTGCCATCGTCGGTGCCCACCCAGATCTGTCCCTTTTCTACTGGTGACTCGGCGATGCTGATGATCGTGGCGTGATATTCGGCGCCCGTATTCTCGATCGCGACCGGACCACCAGCGTCTTTCAACTTCTCCGGATCGTTCGTCGTCAGGTCGTTACTGATCTGCGTCCAGGTCTTGCCGAAATCAGTGCTCTTGAAAACTACGTTGCCCGCTAAGTAGACCGTGGTCTTATCGTGCGGCGAAAAGACGATTGGTGTGTTCCAGTTGAAACGATACTTCGCCCCGGCCGCTGGACCACCGCCGCTGCCTCGACCCCACGGATTCACCGGTTGCTGCTCGCGACTCGTCATGTCCGTCCAGACAATCTCGCCTCCCTGCGATTCGGAAAGATACTGCTCGGGATTGTCCGGGTTATTGATCATGTAAAAGCCGTCGCCAAAACTGACCATGCGCCAATCGTCGTTCATGATGCCGGAGGGCTCGCGCGAGCGGCTTGGACCAGTCCACGATCCGTTGTCCTGTAGCCCACCCATCACGTAATAAAACGGCATGCGATTGTCTGCGTGAATCTGGTAGAACTGGCCGAGCGGAATGTTGTAGACGGCTTCCCACGTTTCGCCGCCGTCGTAGCTGACCGAGATGCCGCCGTCCTGTCCGTGCCACATGCGTTTCGGGTTTTTCGGATCCAGCCAGAGCGCGTGATAGTCAACGTGATTGCGGCCGGCGATCGAGCGAAACGTCTTGCCACCGTCAACAGACGTGTACAAGGTCGAAGCCACGGCGTAGATATGATTCTCATTCGTCGGATCGACGCGGACGCGTGTGTAATAAAAGCCGCGCGAGACGATGTCGGTGTTCTTCGACGCGAGCTTGAACGTCTCGCCACGATCGTCTGAGCGATAGAGCGTTCCGTCTTTCGACTCAACGATTACGTAAACAACGTTCGGATTACTCGGTGCGACGCGAACCCCGATGCGGCCCATCAACTTCGGCAACCCGTTCGTCAGTTTGTTCCACGTGCGGCCGCCGTCGATCGACTTGTACACGCCGCCTTTTTCACTGCCGCTGTGATGCGTCCAGGGCTTGCGCTCGAAACTCCACATGCCTGCGTAAAGAATGTTTGGGTTCGTCGGATCGATCTCGAGATCCGCGACGCCGTGCTGGTTGTCGATGTAGAGCGTCTTGGTCCACGTCTTACCGCCGTCGGTAGTCATGAACACGCCGCGCTCTTCGTTAGGACCAAAAGCATGACCGAGGGCGCCGATGTAGACAATGTCGGGATTCTGCGGATTGATGACGATCGCCGAGATGTGCTCGGTGTCTTTGAGACCCATGTTCTGCCAGGTCTTGCCGCCGTCAGTTGATTTGTAGATGCCGTCACCGAAGGAGACGCTGTTGCGCACATTTGACTCGCCGGTGCCGACCCAAACCACGTCCGGGTTGCTTGGCGCAAGCGCGATGTCGCCGATCGAAAGCGTGCCCTGTCGTTCGAAAATCGGTTTCCAGGTAACGCCGCCGTTCGTCGTTTTCCAAACACCTCCCGACGCGCTGCCCACATAAACCACGTTCGGATCGCCGGGTACGCCTTCTACGTCCGCGACGCGTCCGCCCATTACCGCCGGACCGATGCTGCGATACTCGAGACGCGAGAACGCTTCTTCATACGGCGACTTCGGCGTGCCGCCGTCTTGTGCGAAGACCGTGAAAGCGAGCAGACAGATAACGAACAGGGGACGTAGAAAACGCATATGTTTCTCCTTAGGTTTGCGGACTAACGCGGATAATACTGATCTGTGGCATATTTACAACATGACTTTTACTCAAACCGAACGCACGAAGCTGAAGCGACTCCCCAAACGCGGTCATTTCGATCGCGAGACTGTTTACGGAATTCTGGACGAAGGTTTTATTTGTCACGTCGGGTTCGCGCCTGAAGGCAAGCCGGTTGTGATTCCGACCGGCTATGCGCGCGCCGGCGACAAACTCTACATTCATGGTTCGCAGGCGAGCCGGATGTTGCGAACGTTGTCGGAGGGCGTTGATGCGTGTGTGACAGTGACGTTGATCGATGGGCTCGTGCTCGCGCGTTCGGCGTTTCATCATTCGATGAACTATCGATCGGTAGTGATCTTTGGTCGCGCTACGTTGGTTGAGGAACGCGAAGAGAAACTCGCGGCGCTGCTGGCATTGTCCGAACACATCGTGCGCGGCCGTTGGACTGACGTGCGCGAGCCGTCCGAAGCGGAGTTGCGGCAGACGACGGTGCTGTCGATGCCGATAACGGAGGCGTCGGCGAAGGTTCGCACGGGACCGCCGCTCGATGATGAGGAAGATTATGCGATGCGGGTCTGGGCGGGAGTTTTGCCGTTAAGACTGGAGACGGGCGAGCCGATCAAAGATCCGCGCTTACCCGAGGGGATCGAAGTACCTTCATACATACTCAATTACAAACGTTGAAGTAGACATGATGAACAGGATTTTCATGATTCACAGGATATTTCCTGTTTATCTTGTAAATCTTGTTCATCCTGTCCACTATTTTCTCAACGCCTCCATTAATACTCGACCTACTGAGTTGCTCGGAGGCGTTATTCGCAAAAGCGCAGCGAGCGTTGGGGCGATGTCAGTGGGCGATGCTGCTTCCAGGTAGCGGCCCGCGTTGATGCCGGGTCCCATGATTATCATTGGGACGTGTGTGTCGTATGAGTATGGCGTGCCGTGCGTTGCTGTGATCGTGTCGGCGAGGTACTTGAATGGATCCGTTACCAGCACTGCATCGCCGCTGCGTGCCGGATAGAAACCGTGTAATGCACGGCGTTCGATCGGATCTGTGATCGAAATGGCGCCGCGCATTAGTTGAATACGAGTGAAGCAGCGCGCGATCCCGGGAACTGTGAGCGCTGCTGCGCAAACAGCCTGCGAAAACTCGTCAACGTTCACGTTGTCACGTCTGAGCGCGTCGTAGTTGAAATAGAGATTGCTGTTTATCAACCACTCTCGCGTCGTGTTCCCTTCTTTGAACCTCAGCAGGTAATCGTCGTGGGGATACCGAACGCTGAGTGCCTTGCCGATCGTTGTAAAAAGATCGTTCGCCTGTATGCGCGCGCCGCCGAGGCCGAGCGCGGCTGCGTGTTCCGGAATCGGAGCGACGCCATGGTCTGCCGTGAACGCTATCAACGTGTTCGCCAGCCCCACGTGTGCATCCACGAAATCCAGCAGCTTTGCGATGTCCTGATCGACTCGCAGCACCGAATCCATCAATTCCTGGCTGTATGGACCATAACGATGGCCCACGTAGTCGTTAGCCGAGAAACTCACCGTGAGCACATCGGTGTCGTCGTCCTGTCCCAACTGCTCGTTAGTGATCGCTTGTTCTGTAAACGAAAGCAACACTTCGTTAGTAAAAGGCGAGGCGTCGAGAGCCCAATAAAAATCGGTGCCCGGACCCGCAGCGCCGCCGGTGATTACGTGTGGAAAAGCGTTTGTGTCTCCACGGGCAGTGACAGCTTCCCACGGAGGCGAATCCGGACCAGCGCGTCGCAAGTATTCTTTTTCAGGCAGCAGACGTTCCCACCTGGCGCCGAAATATTTGTCCGCAGGCCGAGCAGAGTTGAAGATGTTGACCCAGGCGGGCAACTGCTTGAAGTAGTAAGTTGACGACTCCATGTTGCCGGTGCTGGTGCTGAACCAGTAAGCGGCGTTTGCATGGCGTCCGGCGGGCAGGATCGCCGAACGATCTTTGACGGAGATGCCGATGACTTTCGCGCGGTCGTTGGTTGCGAGTCGCATTTCATCGCCGACTGTGGACGCCATCAGCCGCGAGGGGCTCGATCCGATCTCGGTTGGACCACCGCCGAGCACTTTTACCGATTCGTCTGTAACGCTCGTGATTCGCTTGCCGGACGCACGGTCCAACCACTCGTTGCCGATGATGCCCGACTCCGCTGGATATGCGCCGGTCATCATGGTGCCGTGACCGGGCGCGGTGTAGGTGGGCATGTGATCGTAGTTTGACTGTGTCCACGACGCGCCGTCGCGCATCAAACGCTTGATACCGTTCGGGACAAACAGATCGCCGAAACGCTCGAGATAGTCGTAACGAAACTGATCCACTACGATCAGCAGGACCAGTCGCGGGCGTTTTGGTTCAGGTGGCTGGGTCCGCCGCTGCGCTGGAGCAACGGACCCAAGGAGAAGACTAACTATTAAGAGAAGAACGAGGGGAGTTCGTGGACGCCGCATGCGGCGCATCTTACCTTATTCGTAGCGCAAAGCTTCAATCGGATCCAAGGCTGCTGCCTTGCGCGCGGGGTAATAGCCGAAGAAGATTCCCACTGCGGCTGAGAAGACCACCGAGCCGACAATCGCCATAAACGAGACGAGCGTAGGCCAACCCAGAAACGCCGGAATCACCAGCGAGAGCACGATGCCGAGAACGATGCCGATCGTTCCGCCCGTTAGACTGAGCACGATTGACTCGATCAAAAACTGCGTGCGAACGGCGGATGAACGCGCGCCAATCGCCATGCGAATTCCGATCTCGCGCGTACGTTCAGTCACCGACACGAGCATGATGTTCATGATGCCGATGCCGCCCACGAGCAGCGAAACGCCCGCGATACACGCCAACAGGATCGTCATTGTCTTGCTGGTCTCATTCGCAGCCTCGGCGATGTCCGTCATGTTACGAACGGTGAAGTCGCTCGGCTCGTTAGCGGTGAGCTTGTGTCGCTGGCGTAAGAGATCCGTGATCTGTTCCTGCGCAGTGTAAGTCGCATCCTGCGAGATCGCTGATACGTAGGCGATCTGAACACGGTCGCGACCGAGGATCTTTTTCTGCACAGTCGTGAAGGGCGCGAACGCAACGTCGTCCTGATCACGGCCTTGCGCGTCTTGTCCCTTCTTCGCCATCACACCGACGACGCGAAACGGCAGACTATTGATGCGGATGTCCTGACCGATTGGATCCGCGCCTGGGAAAAGATTGTCAGCGAGAGTTTGTCCGATTACGAGCGTGCGAGCCGCGGTGCGCACGTCGGCGTCAGTAAAGAACGAGCCGCTCGCAACCGGCCACTTGCGGATTTCGGGATACTGTTCGCTCACGCCTGTGAGTCCAGTGTTCCAGTTCTGATTGCCCGCGACCATTTGCGTACGCGCGTTGACCGAAGGCGTGACCATCGAGACACTCGGCACTTCGCGTTTGATCGAATCGAGGTCGTCGACTGTCAGTGTGTTGGTGCCGGTGTCGCCGGTGCCGCTGCGGACGCCGCCGACGTTCTGCGTGCCTGCGCTCACGAAGAGCAGGTTAGTGCCGATGCTCTCGATCTGTGCCTGCACTGAAGCAGATGCGCCCTGTCCGATACTCACCATCGCGATCACGGCGGAGACGCCGATGATGATGCCGAGCATTGTTAGTGCCGCGCGCATCTTGTTGCGAACCAGGGCGCGAAAGGCGACGCGAACGATCATTAAGAGAGTCATTTAGTTTTCCTCCTCGTCATCATCATCGTCAGTGATGACGGGTAGGTGCTTCAGTTCCTCGGCGGCATCGCGCTGCTTCTCGTTCTTACGATCTGATTTGATCTTGCCGTCTTTGAAGACGACGACGCGATGCGCGTACTCGGCGATGTCGGGCTCGTGTGTAACGAGCACGAGTGTGATTCCCCGTTCACGATTTAAGCGTTGAAAGATCTCCATCACTTCGACTGACGTGCGCGAGTCGAGATTACCGGTCGGCTCGTCTGCCAGAATCAACGCCGGCTGGTTGACGAGTGAACGCGCGACTGCGACGCGCTGCTGCTGTCCGCCTGACAACTGATTCGGATGATTCTGCTCGCGCCCACTGAGTCCGACGGCTGCGAGCGCTTCAATTGCGCGCTGGTGACGTGTAGCTGAGTCGACGCCGAGATAAAGCATTGGCAGCTCGACGTTTTCGAGGGCTGACGTGCGCGAGAGCAGGTTGAAGCCCTGGAACACAAAGCCGATCTTCTTGCAGCGAATGTCTGCGCGCTCGTCTTTCGACATCTCTGAGACGTCTTCGCCATCGAGAATGTATGTGCCGCGAGTTGGGCGATCGAGACAGCCGAGAATGTTCATCGTCGTCGACTTGCCCGAGCCGGAGGCGCCCATGATGGCGACGAATTCGCCTTCACGAATCGTCAGTGAAACGCCACGCAACGCGTGAACTTCAACGTCGCCCATCGTGTAGGTTTTGTGAATGTGTTCCAACTGAATCACCGGACGCGGTTCGGGAATCTCCATAGCAACCGCGACCCCCGGCTGAAACCCCTGTTGTATTTCAATGGCTGTTGACATCGTCATCCTTTTTGTAGGGGCGG
>DATDFT010000355.1:0-15465 GCA_036522475.1 Pyrinomonadaceae bacterium
GTAATCCACGATTGAGCTGAGAATGAGTGCAACATCACCTTTGACCTGTTCGCCTTGTGTGTAGACAACCCGGTGGCCCGCACGCGACAGAATCGACGCAGCGTAACCCAGTTGAATACTCGGCAGGTTTTGAAAGATGAAGCGAATGTTTTTGGCAAGGCGAGTCATTACGGAGTCGGCGCGAAAGCGCGACCCGTAACCGCCGGCGACGGTGTCTTTGTTGACAAATCCACCACGCGCTTTCAGATCCGCGAGAATAAAAGTTTGCAAGTGACCTAGCGAGCTTTCTTGAAAATGTTTGAGCAGCGCTAAGTGTTCGGCAATGTATGTGCCACTTTCGCTGCGGCACGAGAGACATAAGAAGTACTGAGAAGTCACCTCTTGTCGAGGAGTTACTGAGCGGAAGAGATACGCTCGCCGGTCGTTCTGACTGTGGCTATTTTATCTCCACTACAAAACTGCCACACCCAAAAATACTTGGTCCATCGACTACCGCAGTAGGGACACGCCTTTAGTAACGAAAACATCTTAATGCCCGGTGGGGCCGAGCCCCCGCCTCACATCAGGCGGCAAAGCCGCAACGTTGAGCCAAGAAGGACTTTTGGGCAAGCCGGTGTCGCCCTGAGTAGAGTGTGACGTGACTGTGTCAACATTATTTGATTGTCACAAACGATTCGAGAGTTCGTGCTTTTGATCGCATGAAGGATGAAATCATCTCTACGAAGCATTTACTCCATTAGGCGGTACTCCATCCGCCCCATCTGCTTGAACAGAAAGACAACATCATAAAAGGAGAGGCGATGACGTATCGAATTACACTCAGGCCGCACGTCGTAGGGATGTTCCTGTTTGCAAGTTTACTGATCAGCTTGTGCCTGGTGATAGCGTTTGCCATGCCGGTATCCAATGCACACGCTGCGCATTTCGGTCAGCAGGGCTCAGGGGGCGATGCCCACGGTTTTACCGCAGGTTGGTACGAAGGCGAGACAGTTCAGTTCTTTTATACGAGGGATTTTTTCTGCGAACCGCCACCAGACAGCGGCGCTCCCAGTCAGTGTGAGGTCGGCGAGGACGGGCAGACGGATCCACGTCCGGACCAAAACATTCCGACGCTTTTTGTGATGACGCCGCTCGGCTTTCGTCCGGACGTTTCGACGTTGCATTGCCCGATCGTCGGCAATTGCATCAATCATCCTTCGACCATTGACTTGTCGCGCATCGGTGGTCCGTCCGACGCGCCGCTGCCGGCGCATAGTCACGTTATTGACGTGAAGCATGGCGGCTGGTGGGAGCTGAAGGTTATCGGAGTGAAGAATGAAGCAACCTGGGATCAAATTGTGGCGGGCAAGAGCCTCGACACTGTGCGATCGCTTCAAGCTTCAGATCCTTCGGGCACAAACATCACGGGAGACATTCCGACGAATACGTATTTGTTCTTCAACGTACGGCCGTAATCGTGATCGTTCAAGTAAACTGAGGATACGAGTTAATAATGGAAGAGCATCCGGCTGCAACTATCGGCCGTCAGTCGCGCTTACGATCTATCAGTCAACTTTGCATAGCGGCGGCGGCGACCAGCGGGGGAGCTATCGTCATCGTGGGAGCCCGGCTAGCCTGGTTCTCACTCTTTGCCGGTCTCCAACCGTATCGTGGCGTCGATGTCTTAAACGGTCGTTTGCTCGCCGGATGCGGCGTGCTGAGCGTGTTAGCTGGAATTGTTTTCTTCTGGCGGCGCAGTTCGCCTTTGAGGTGGGGAATCGGCCTGCTGGGTTTCGCGCTGCTTGCGTTTGCGAGTTGGACATTGGTGCAACTGATAATCGTGTATCGCCAGTTGTCAAGCGATCCAATGATGCTGCCGAGACTAGGCCCGGGACTAATCGTGATCGTGGCCGGCGCATTGCTTATCTTTGGCACACTTTTCCTGAATGATGGAAGTCGACGATGAGCTTTGAATGCATGCGCCGGGACGAGTTCGAGCGTGTGGCAATGCCACACACTCAGAGCTTATTGCAGGCAGCGCAACGGCTTTCTCGGGCGCGTGCCGTAGCGGAGGATATGGTCCAGGAAACGCTGCTGCACGCGTGGAACGCCTTCGACCGGTTTGAGCGCGGCACTAATTGCAAAGCCTGGTTGTTTCGCATCCTGATCAATGTTTCGCGCCAGTACCACCGTAAGAACCAGGCAAGGCCTGTAACCTTGCCGCTGGACAGCGGCGGATCTCAAAAAGTAGTTCAGTTGTACGTTGCGCCGCCGCAGTTTGCCACTGCGGAAGTCTTATCGGCGCTCAACATGCTTTCGATCGATCACCGCCTCGTGCTTATGCTGGCCGTGGTTGAAGGGTTTACTTGCAAAGAGATCGCCGCCATGTGTGCTTTGCCGGTCGGCACGGTAATGTCGCGGTTGAGCCGAGCCCGAGCAGAACTGCGCCATATTCTCACGGAGGCCGAGGGGAGTAAGCGATTAGCAGCGAACGCCGGCTAATCATCAGACTCGAGAGGACGGTTTTGAATTGTAACGAAGCAAAATATGTGATGCCGCTTTACTTGTCCGGTGAACTCGATGCGAAATCGATGTCGGATTTCGAGTTGCATCTGGACCAGTGCGTTTTGTGTCACCGGGAAATTGAAGAACAGAGAGCTTACGACAATCTGTTGCGCGCGTGTTTCGTCAGCGAGCAACTGGATGTGCGAAATCTGCGTGCGCGTGTCTGGAATCGAATAATGACGAGCGACAGAGGAACCTTATTTTTCCGAAGGCCGGCGAGGTTGGTCGCGATCGCGGCGATGCTGCTGCTGGCCGTTTGTACGGGGATCGTTTATCTGTCGGTGCGATCGAAGTCCGTAGCGACGGTTTATGCAGACGCCGTCGATGATCACTACGAGGAAGTAGTGCAACGCACCCCGCTTTCAGGTTGGCGCACTGACCTCGACATGTTGGGCCAGAGACAACTCGGCGACAGTGAGATCATCAACAAGCTTGGGCCAGCTGGTTATCAACTGGTGCGGGCGCGCGTTTGCGAATTGGGAGGAGAGCTGTACGTCCACGCTGAGTACAAGAATGAGAAAGGCGAAATTTCCATTTTTATAAAGCGCCGCAGCGGCGATCTGCCGGGCGCAGCCAAAGACGTTGTAAACGGTTGCCCAATTCACGTTGAGACTACGCGCGGATTTCAGGTTGCTGGTTTTCAAACTGAGCAATTCACGGTGCTGATAGTGAGTGACCTGCCGTCCACGGAAAACTTCCGCCTCGCGCGCGAATCGGCAAGTCGAGTTGCTTAACAACGCTGGGGCGATTGCCGCCGCAAATCTGCCACACAAAAAATAACTGGTCCATCAACTACTGCGGTGCGCACACACATTTCTAACGAAGCCATCTTTGTACAAAAACTCTAGATGCCACAGGTTTGTCCCGTGGAGCATCACGCTGTTCGCTACACTGACGATCTCAAATAGGAGTTTTGGATGCCATGGCCTTGGGCCGTGGAGATTCACGTTTGCAGCTAAATAGCGACAAGCGTGAGGCTCCACGGGACAAGCCCATAGCATCCGAGCGCCGCTACAGAGCTGTTGTTTTCGCTCTGGCGGGGGGGCGTTCGGAGCCGGATTGGGCCGGCGTATGTTGACTTCGGAGTCTGTGCGGGGCGGTCACCAGGATACTGCGATACATGAGCCGCAACACGCTCGAATCCTCCAACTCTTTGAGGGCTTCCCACGTCTTCTGCCGCGACGCACCGATTAGATTCGCCAAATCCTGCTGCGTGATGTTTATCCTCACAGATTGACCATCATGTATTCCTGACTCGCAGTCCATTAGGTCGATCAAGGCTTCCCTGACTCTGGTGGAAACATCATGGCAAATGACATTCAGTAATTGGGCTTCCGCCTTCTTCAACCTCAGACCCACAGATTTGAGCAAACGCAACAACAACTCCGGATACGCTATCAACAGCGACTCGAAATCCTTTTGGCGTATTTCACAGAGCAGCGAAGGCTCGAGAACCTGAGCCGAAGTCGTTCGCGGAATTCCAAGGATTGTGCTGGTATCGCCGAAGATCTCACCTGGTCCAACTATTTCAAACACGACTTCATGACCATTTTCGCTTAAAGCAGTGATCTTCATCCGGCCTTTTTGCAGGAAGTAGATGCTCTCGGCGCGATCGCCGGGCACGAAAACCCACTCACCGCGGCGGCGTTTCGTTCGTCGCATCATCGCATTGAAGCGATGAACAGCCTCCTGATTCATGCCCTGGAGTAGTTCGCACCGGCTTATAAAACAAAGCTTCGAAAAACCGTAAGCAGCTTCTGTTGATGAGGACATACTGAACCTTTATGAGTCCGACTTTGACTCGCAGCAATCGACACGGCTGCAAGCCACACGAGTGCTGTCTATTAGAGTGGAGTAATTAAGTCGTACGTCGCGGGAGGTGGGCAGTATACCTCAGAAACTTCGGAGATTGTAAAGCTGGTGACATTCATAAGTATTACCTCGTTGTATGCTCCGACTCCACTCAGCGTTTACAACCTGTGACGGGCTCCGACTTCTCGTTACTTAGAAACTGACACACACCAAACCACACCAGGTGGTCCATGGATCTGAAGCACGCTTCCGCGTTTCTGGAATGTAAACCCCCACCGTTCCACTCCTGCGAAAATACTCTTCAGATTTTTGTCTGACAAAGGAGAAACAGATGCCTGATAGAAACTTCTTTTTGTCTCCAAAGGCCTCGAAAGCTCGCTTGCGCGAAGCTGAACAGGCACGAAAGAACCGGCAGGAGATTATCAAAGCACGCTCGCAAGGACAGATCTCGCGTCGTGACTTGATCAAAATGGGAATATTCACCAGCGCGGGTCTGATGCTTCCAATCAGCGGCCTCAGTCCATTTGCCCGAAGCGCATACGCCGACTCCAATATTCCGACCGGACTTCCACCCAGTCCGCTTTTCACAGCAACAGCTTTTTCGCAGCCGATGCCACGTTTCGACGTGTTTCCGCGGAATCCGGTTTCCGTCTTGAATCCGGCCCCTACAGCTCAGGCGAACACGACACAACAACCCGTCGACCCGGCACTGGGCGGAGGCATGGGTCCGATCGAAGGACGACCACCAGGACCGATCTGGGCGCACCAACAGTTCACCCAGCTCCCACCTGTAATAGCCATTCAGGCGTCGATGGAAGGCGCCAAGATCAATAACGTTTACAATCCTGGCGTTCCGTCGAACCAGAATTCGGGCATCAACGCGTCCAATCCTTTCCACCCAACGTTTCACCCAAATCTGCCTGACCAGACCGCTCTGAAGCTGTGGACTTACAACGGAACCATTCCGCCCAAGCTCATGCAGGTCCGGTATGGCGAACCAGTCCTCTTCCGCCTTAGCAACAAACTTCCCGTTCAACAAAACCAGAACGGAGGCTTCGGCATTCATACGATTTCTACTCACGAACACAACGGACATCACGGGGCGGAGAATGACGGCTTCACCGGTGCTTACTTCTTTCCCAACCAGTTCTACGACTATCACTATCCAATCGTGCTGGCCGGACGCAACAGCATCAACACCGATGCCACGGATATTAATGCGTCGAGCCCGACCGACGCCGGCGGCCTGACGAAGGTTCCGGGCGACTGGCACGAGACCATGAGCACCCACTGGTTCCATGACCACATGTTCAGCTTCACCTCGCAGAATGTTTACAAAGGCATGGCCGGGATGTTCAACATTTACAGCGGCAAGGATCGCGGCGCCGAAGACATTATCGACGGTGTCAACCTGAGACTTCCCAGCGGACGTGCCAGCGTCAGCGGCAAATCGTGGGGCAACCTCGACTATGACGTGAACCTGATGCTTGCCGACAAAGCGTGGGATGCGAACGGGCAACTTGCGATGGATATCTTTGAGTTCGATGGTTTCCTTGGCGATCGAATGACCGTAAACCTCGCTTACAAGCCGTACATGGAGGTCGAGCGGCGCAAGTATCGCTTTCGCATCCTGAATGGCGCAGTCTCGCGGTTTTTCAAAATCGCACTGAGTGACAGTTCGCCAATGATCCAGATAGCGAATGACGGTAATTTGTTACCGCACCCGGTCGTGCTCACCAAACTTGACGAGCAGGGCATCGCGGAGCGTTACGACATCGTCATCGATTTCTCTCGTTACAGCATTAACCAGAAAGTCTGGATGGTGAACCTCGCTGAACATCAGGACGGCAAGAGGGTCGACAAAGATCTCAGTGTCTCGGAGGCGCTCTCAGGCAACTCGGAAGATCCTTGTGTCGGAAAATTCCTCGAGTTCCGGATCGTCCGCGATCCCGCACAACCCGACATCAGCCAAGTGCCCGACCCGTTGATTCCAAACCCCGACCTTTCGGCAATTCCCGTGGCCCGCGAACGTACCTTCGAATTTAACGATGGCGCCAATCAGACGACCCACGATCCGATCACGTCGTTTTTCGGTCCGTGGGGCATCAAGACTAACGATCAGGGAGACACACTCGCGGCCGATTTTGGCCGGATCTCGGCTGCGCCGCGTTTCGGTACTCGTGAGATATGGACATTGAAGAATGGAGGCGGTGGCTGGGATCACCCGATTCACATCCACTTCGAAGAGTGCCAAACGCTCGCACGCAATGGGAGTGCATCTGCCGTTCCCGCGTGGGAGAAGGGCCGCAAGGACGTCTGGCGCCTGAGACCTGACGGAGAAGTGAAAATCACGCTCCAATTCCGCGACTTTGGTGGCATGTTCATGGAGCATTGCCACAACACCGTGCACGAAGACAACGCGATGCTCTTGAGGTGGGAAATCGACGATTTGGGAACTCCGTTTCTGCAACCGCTGCCGACTCCCATCCCGAAACCACAAGGCGTCACGTTTATGCCTCCGGACGACATACTTCCGAGCGCTTTCTGAGAGGGCGAAGAAAGGAGATAGACCAGATGAATACACACCTAAAAATCAAAATGCGGCGACTGCTATTCAGCCCGAGCTTTGTGACACTCTCAGTCGGTATCGTCGTGGTGCTGGCGATGTTGGCCGGGGGTGGGTCATCCGTTCAAGCGCAAACCACAGCAGCAGCCCCTCCGAGTACTGCCCCTGCTATTGTTGACAGTAGCCTCACGATTTCGGCCAAGGGTACGGTGAATGATCCCAACGGGACCATCACAGTTAGTGGCAGCGTGATCGTTAATTGCAGAAGAGTGCTGGATACCTCTACCAACACCACCACTCCGGCGAGCCCCGTTGTACTGCTCGACCTGGATTTTTCCAAGTTAAGTGGAACGAGCGGGAGCACAAAAACAACGCTGAAGACGTATGTCACGGGAGACAATCATGCTTCTGAGCTCAGGCCATTACAGGCCTCCGATACGATCATCGTCACGAGCCCGTACTACGACAGCACCAAGGATGTTCTATCGGCTCGCACAATGTTGGTGACCGCTACTCTCAATTTCGATACCACCACAGGGAAGCTGACGAGTGGAAGTATCAGCATTGGGAACAACGTTGTTACCGCTGCCGCTGTCGGCACCATTACTACGGTGAACTGAAGTGGCACTTCGCATGAGATTGAGCTGGGCGATCCGCCTGTCCTCGAATACATCACAGGGTTGCTCAGCTCAACACGCGTCAGATAAGGAGAAGTCAGATATGAAATACAAGTACGCGAAACTTCTTTTGCTTGCGGTGCTGACGTTCAGCATACCTCTGTTGATTAATTCTCAAATCCCGGCCGCCATCAGTTTCGCCCAACAGCAAGAAGTTGAATACAGTTGCCCGATGCATCCGGAGGTTAGGTCAAAGACTGGTGGCTCGTGCCCGAAATGCGGAATGACTCTCAAGCAGGTATCGAAACCGGATGCGACAGCAAAGGCAGACTCGCAGTGGGGTGAAAACCATTTCCCGAACGTAGACTTGATCACGCAGGATGGCAAGAAGGTTCGATTCTACGAGGATCTAATCAAGGGCAAGGTTGTGGCTATCGAGCTTATGTACACGAGCTGCAAGTACAACTGCCCATTGGAAACCGCGCGGCTCGTCCAACTTCAGAAACTCCTGGGCGATCACATGGGGAAAGATGTTTTCTTCTACTCGATCACGATTGACCCGGAACACGATACGCCCGCGGTGCTCAAAGATTATGTGTCGAAGTATCACGTCGGACCTGGCTGGTTGTTCCTCACGGGAAAGGAAGCCGACATCAAACTGATCAGCAGGAGGTTGGGTCTGGATTCGCTTCCAAACGCTAACGATCCTGACGGCCACACGCCAAGTTTGCTCCTCGGCAACGAAACCACCGGGATATGGATGAAAAACTCGGCCCTCGACAATATCAAGTTCACCGCTTTGAGGATCGAGCAGTTGAGTGGCTATGGGGCGCAGGCGATCAACGTCGCGACGGGAAGTAAGACCGATGCGAGCAAGCTGAATATTGACAAAGGACAGTATCTTTTCGCGACTCGCTGCGCGGCCTGTCACACAATCGGAAGCGGCGATAAAGTTGGACCAGACCTTCTCGGTGTGACCAACGTGCGCGATCGTGCCTGGCTCGGCCGAATCATTACTGAGCCGGACAAATTGATTGAAGAAAAAGATCCGATCGCAACGGCACTGTTCGAAAAGTACAAGCAGATTCGCATGCCCAGACTGGGCCTGCCGGAAGCCGACGTGAACACGTTGATAGAGTATATGAAACTGAAGACCGTCAGCGTTGGTGACCGTGAGAAGGCCGGAACTCAGAACTGATGTTGAAAATTGCGGCGAGCGCCTCGGCGATGGAGCATTAACAGATCCACGCCAGTCGCTCGCCGGTTTAATTTGCAGGCGGTTTAATAGTAATCAAAACCTTATTGCTTTCCACTCCATGATAGACAACACTCATCGAAACATCTCCACCATTCGCTAGCTCATCGGGCAGGCGGACGTTCACCTGAGTCAGCCATGAGGCAGTCGGAACTTTTCCCACGAATTCAGCAGGGACCGAAAATATAGCGTGTTGAGAATTTTCCGCACGGACAGTGACGGAAGCAGCGTCTTCGCCGGGCTGGAGATCGATATCCAGGGCGAAGAGAATGATTCGTGTGCGCTGATCCGAACTGAAGTCGGTGGTTGGGGTAAATGGAAACGGATCGCGAACCATCATTACCGAGTCCACCGCAGCGGCTCTATTGGTTTGGTCAACGGCAAGAAGCTGTGGTGCGTCACAACTATTAATTAAGATCGAAACATTGCTTGGGAAGTCGAAATCTGAAACGCGAGAAAGCAACAAGGCCAGGTCCGATTTGCCGTCGTTGTTAAAATCACCAATCGCGACTCTGTCATAAGGTGACCCATAGTTCGTTGGCGCGGCGAAACCGCCGTTTCCGTCTCCTAATACAATGCAAACCTGTCCGCTTGCGACTACTAAGTCCAGGTTGCCATCAGCGTTGAGATCACCGGCGGCGGCAAACTTTGGATCCGGCACGACTGGAAAACTGTTGGCCGGACCAAAGGCAACCGTTCCGTTTCCCAACCTGATCGTTATCGTGGTGAAGAATTGTCCACTTCCAGTGTAGTCCACGTTAACCAAATCCAATTTACCGTCGTGGTTGAAATCTTCAAGGAGGACAGAAACCGGCGAGCTCGTCATGGCAAAATTTTGGGCGACAGTGAATGTGCCCGCTCCGTTTCCAGGCAGGATCGACATACGGGGCGCGAGTCCTGATGAGAAAGGGCCGGGGATGAATCCCACCGCCAAATCCAGATTGCCATCACCGTTCACATCGCCCGCGGTAATTGACACAGCCGACAACTGGCCAAACTCAGAAGTCTGCGATGTACTGAATCCTCCCGTGCCGTCACCGAGCAGAATCGACACACTACCAGGGTAAACCACGAATGGGCCCTCACTAATAATCGCATCACCTGCATTGCCTACTGCCAGATCCAGTCGGCCGTCGTTGTTGAAGTCACCGGTTGCGAGACATGAAGGAACAACACCTGCGAGAGAGTTAATGGACGGGCCGAAGTCACCTTTTCCGTCTCCTAATCTAACCGTCACCGTGCCGACCACGGTCGTCGTCGGTCGATCGCTGTTGGCGGTGGCGAAATCGAGGTTGTGGTCGCCGTTGAAATCGCCGACTACGATAAAGACTGGCTTACGTCCCACCGAAAAATGTTTTGCTGGTCCGAAACCACCAGTCCCATCACCGAGCAAAAGAGATACATCATTGGCGAAAAAATAGCTGTTCGCCACCACCAGATCCTGCTTGCCGTCTTTGTTGAAATCTCCAACAGCGACGTAGGCCGAATTCTCGCCTGTAGAGAAGCTGGTGGGCGCCGAGAAGTTAAGCGACGGACACGACGTAGCGGATGCATGCGCAATTAGTTCTGAGAACCCGTCACTTACGAGGATCAACAACACCATCAAGACGAGAATTCCAGCGGCTAGCCCTGACCTGTTAGATTGTGTTTTGAATTTAATCTTGAACATTCGGAATAGGATCATCACCAGAAAGGCGCGGGTTCCATATTGTGGTTCAAGCACTCAGTTTGTAAAGTTTTTTGCCACAAACAGGCACATAAAGCACAAAACAAACTTTGAATTGAGCTGGGTTCTTTTGTGACTTTTGCAAAGTTGGCAATGGTGTCGCTTATGGCCTGGCTCGTTGAACGAAGAAGGATTCGAAAATCTACGAGAGTTTCCCCGACGACGGCAATCTAATAATCGTGTAATCTGTGGATGCTCGTGAGGAAGAGCTTGCGAGAAGACTACTGAGAACCGGAAAGCACAACACACTGCGCTCCTCCGCAGCGCGGTGGTTATTTAGAAATGTCAGCTATAAACATTTTGCTCGTCTGGAGAAACGACCTCGAACAAACCCTAACAGGACTCTTTGTGCAACGTCGTCGCACGGTTTTCGTGTTGATGTGCTGTATCTCGTTGGCGCTGTTGACAAGTTCATCTGCGACAAGCGCGAAAGCTCCTGCCCAGGATCCGCTTCGTGAGAAGCTCGACTTTCTTAAAGAGAAGTTGGAACGCTATTTGAGCCATTCATTCAAACCTGAAGAAAGCGATGAGACAGGGCATATCAGGTTCGAGGCGGTTAGCTTTGAAACATGCAAACTAACGTGGAAGATCTCGACTGAATTTGGCCACAGCGCTGAACTGCCAGTGCAGATGAGGGACCTCACGATGGTGAATCGCGTCAGTCTGAACCTGTCGTCGATTGATGCTGCAAGAACAAAGATTTATGTGATGGAATCGATAAAACAGCGCAACATCCCCTGGGCGTTAGCTTTGCAATTGAGCACTCGAGCCGGAAGTCCGGGTTTCACACTACAAATGGTCACGACGAAGCGTGGTCAGGTTACACGGATACCAGTGCTGCAAGAGAGGCAGTTTTCATTTATGTTCGACCTCCGAGACCAACAAATAGCGGAGGATGTTTCAAAAGCCTTTGCTGACGCCAGCGCCATCTGTCGTCGATGATCACAGCGCGCTCATTTCTCGCGATGCAACACCCAATCACCCAAAATGTTGACGCGGTAATCGCTGCCGTCAACTTTTCCTTCGAGGGTGGCCTCCGCCGCGCCTCTCAGGTCCACACCGCTCTTCACACCGCGAAACGATATCTTTAAGTTCCTGACTCCCGGTGAACTCGGATCGCTGAAAGTGAAATCCCGATCGCCGACTTTCAAGTCCGTAAGGTCAAACGATTGGGAAGCGAAGTCTTTGACTGAGTAATTAATTTTCAGATGGCCTTTCCATGTCTGGCTGTCCCGGTGCAACTGAAGAACCATCTCTGTTAGACCAGCACCTGGATAAAAAAGAATCTGACCACGCCAGGTTCCTTCCAAGTTTGATGGTCCAAGACGCTCGCCCGCAGGTAGCTTGACGGAAGGCAGGGCAACCGGATTCACATTTAAATATCCGCCATGCTCTTTGAGTTCCTGCCAGGCGTTCCAGGCTGCAGTCTGAAGCGTCGTCGCAACTGGTATCGGAAGATCAACAAGAACCGCGGTCTTGTCTGGTTCGAGTTGTTCGGTTTCGAGATTGACCGGTACGCCGGTGATATGAGCGGGAAGGTTTATGGGATTCGCGCTAAAGATGGCCGCGTAAATTGCGCAAGCGGCCAGGTAACTACCGGCAGCCGAGGGATGTGCTCCATCGCGATAATACAGATCGATACTCGGATCTGTTTGTATTACTCGTGCCCAGGCCAAGCCCACGGGCGCCACCAACGAGTGAGTCGTTTTGGCGGTGCGAATGTATGCGTAATTCAACGCTGCCTGATCGACCGGTGTGGCTCGGCGAGCCCACGTAAGATAAAAGACGGGCGTGGCGTGATGCTTGCGGATTTCGTTGGCCCAGAGTTCGGCATAAGGACGAAATATCTCGTCGCCTCCTACTCGCGTCTGGCCTTCGAAGTAAAAGTTAATCCCCAGCGTGCTCTGGTCTTGCAGGACGACAAAGTCCCAGCTCTGAGAGTCCAGTGCTTGATGCGAGGCAGAACTCTGCCAATGATCCTTAAGAGTCTTTCCCCCAGGCGCCACCATACGCGTTTCTACGCCGCATTGATGACCAGCCTTAGCCAACTCTGAGAGAATCGCGGGCAAGTCGTTAAAGTATGTGTAGCTGTTGCCGAGAAAGAGGACGCGTGTGGTGCATTGTTGGGGCTGCGCAGAAACTGCGATCGTCGCAAGCAGCAAGGCGCAGCCTAGGACGATGGACCGCACGAAAAATTGGGTGATTAGGTATAAGAAAAATGATCGATAGTTTTGGCTTCGCATATACGAGGGTGGCGACCGGCGTTGGGAGTTTGCCACAACAAACTCAAAAGAAACAAAATGGGGTCACACTATCTTGTGCTTCTTTGTGGCGCTTCGGATTAATGATCCCATCTTTTTTCCAGCCAGTGAAACGTCCGCTTTCCCTTTGCAAATTGCTCCGGATTAGCGTCTTCCGCATGTTGCGTGTCGTCTCTTAAGGAGAGTTTTCATGAGTACTACGCTGCCTGGATCTAGCTCTCCAGCTAATACCAAATCCAATGAAAGGCTGCGGGCCTGTTTCTCCATGCACTCTCGTTCCGATGGCGGCATCAACCTGTAGGTTTCGTCCTATGATATAAGCCAGGCCACCATCGAGAATGGCACTCGCCTGACCATTCTTTTCCTCCGGCCATTGAACACCTAGATCAATAAACGGGTTGAGCTTTTTCGTTGGATTAGAATTCAATGTCACCGCAAACAGCCCTGCCGTAAACAACCGGCCTTGATCATCTTCATATCTTGCCACGCCAATGTTCGGATTTAACGAAAGTTTCAGATGTGGCGCAAAATTCCAATCAGCCGCTAAACGAATATCGCCAGTCGCATGTTGCGTGCGAAATTCTTTCGATCCCCACTCTGGGAAAATGCGAACGATAGTTCCCAAAGAAAACTGATTCGAGTTATAGATGTGATACTTAAAACCTAACGACAGCGGCGCAAATCCGGATGTTTCGTTTGTTGTAACCGTCGACTGAAACGAAGTAACTCGAGTATAGGTATTGCCCTCGAGGCGAACTTCCCAATGGCGATCAATACCGAACCGCAGCAGCGTCGGAACGAAGAGCGTATGCTCACGACTATCTCCGTCGCGTCGAAACTCCGCCTGAATCCCGCTTTCGATCTGAAATGTTTTTGGACCAACAACTGTGCTGCCATCAGCAATTCCAGGCCGATCAGCATTGATTAGATCGGGCTCAGTTGCGTTTTGTTGTTGAACGGAATCCGGTTGTGACCCGCCTGATTGAGCTAAAGCTGTGGCGGTGCAGAGTACGATCAAAATGGCTGCAATAAGAATGAGCCCTGGGGTAAGTCGTAAGAAGGTTTGTCGCAATGTTGCGGTCTCCTTTAACCGCGAATAAGTTAGTACAGTTTGCAGTATTAATGTAAGCGCGCGCAGCGCGATAGAATTCGCGACAAAAAAGTGAGTCTTTAAAATCAGCCGGAAGCGACAGTAATCTTCACACACCTGCTCTTAAGACGTATGCTAATACTCCCCTGACTCGTACTTACCCCTTCCAGGAACTTTCGTATTCGAGAGAGCGCGATTCGATGTCGTACCTGTATAACGGAAGCTTTGCACAAAAGTCAGTAAATGCAGAGTAGACCTGTTGGAGGAACAACATGGCTAGTGAGGCATTAATTAAGGCAGTCGAACAGCAGGAAGTGCTTGAGCGACTCAGCGAGCAGATACGGCCGCTCGTTCGTGGGTCATTCGAAATGGCCGGACCGACGGGCAAGCAAGTGAAGAACTTCCTTCACGGAACGTGGCTCGGTCATCCGCTGCACCCGGTGCTCACCGATGTTCCCATCGGAGCCTGGACCGCTGCTTTCGCGCTTGACGCGATGGAGTCCATCAGCGGCCGCAGAGAGCTTGGTTCAGGCGCTGATGTTGCTATCACAGTCGGACTAGTCGGAGCGGTCGGAGCAGCAGCGACGGGGTTAACCGACTGGTCCGAGACGTACGGACGTGCGCGCAAAGTTGGACTCTTACACGGCATGCTCAACGCCGGTGCAACCGCGCTTTACGTGACTTCGTTGGTCCTTCGACGGAAGAAAAAAAGAAACGCCGGACTGGGCTTTGCCATGCTCGGCTATGCTGTTTCGAGTGCGGCGGCTTATCTCGGTGGCCATCTGGTTTTCGGCGAGCAGGTTGGGGTGAATCACGCCGCTGCGCAGGAGATGCCGAAGGAGTTCGTGCCAGTGCTGGCCGACGCTGAGTTGGTAGAGGGCCAGATGAAACGTGCCGACGCTGGTGGAGTCCCGGTGCTGCTGGTGCGCTGCGAGGGTGAGGTGTGTGCCCTGGCGCATACGTGCTCGCATCTTGGTGGTCCATTGTCAGAGGGCAAGTTAGACGGTGACGTGGTCCAATGCCCGTGGCATCGCTCGCGTTTCAACGTTCGTGACGGAAGCGTTGTGGACGGTCCGGCGACGTTCCCGCAGCCCCGCTTTGAGGCTCGAGTGCGCGAAGGTCAAATCGAAGTCCGCTCAGTAGCCAGATAAGTGCCGGCGACCGGGAGCAAACGGCAAGCTGTTGATTGATGTTCCGGCTAACACTGCCTCACCTCATTCCAAACTCGGGCAGCGATTCCGGGTTCGTCTTGCCATGACTTTTTCTCCTGCGAACGGGATGAACGATCTTGTTGCATTGACCTGGACACATGCTGAGGTCGCCGCGGATCAGGAAAGCCAAGTTCCTTCACATGTGATGTTTTGCAAATCTGCGCCACTCTAGAACGTAATGCTTCGCATTGCACTAAAACTTGAAGGAGAAGAAAGCATGAAACGTTCACTATCTATCAAATTCCTCGTGCTCACGCTTACACTGCTGGTCGCAAGTTTCGCAGTCACAGCAACCGAACGTCCTTTTTCACTCAACGGAACAGGGATCGCGATTCCAATCCTTGATGGCAACGGCAACGTGGTTGGCGCTGAACCAACTGGTT
>DATDFT010000356.1:0-5620 GCA_036522475.1 Pyrinomonadaceae bacterium
CGGCAGCCGCAACAAGCGTGAAGTGTGGCCTGAGGGCGCAGTGTCAACGACGATATGCGCGTACGCACCCTCGCGGTCCAACTCGCTCAACTCAAACAACGACATCACTTCATCGAGTCCCGGTAAAGAAAGACTCAACAGCTCGTTGATGTCTTCTTCGTCGAGCAACGTCCCACGCTCGGCAATCTCCGCGAGCACCTTGCCGTGCGCTTCGCGAAACCGCTCCAACGCGAGGCTCGCATCCATCTCATAAGCAAACAGACGCGCCCCGCGAAGTTTTTTCACTTCGACGAGTCGATTGCCGATCTTGACTTCGAGACTGTCCGACAGTGAGTGGGCCGGGTCCGTCGAGAAAAGAAGGAGCGATTCGTTGGCCTTGAGTTTGTTAAGAAGAAAAAGAGCGGTCGCGCTGGCAGCGGTCGTTTTCCCGACACCACCTTTACCGCCGAAGAAAAGATAACGTGTTGTCGAAGGATGACTCTTCTGGTGGACCATTGTAGGGGCGGCCCTCTGTGGCCGACCTTGTGCTCGCAACAAGTCATTCGTGCGCGAGGGCGGCCACGGGGACGGCCGCCCCTACAATAAACTCAACCGCGCTCTTCGTCGCCGCCCACTTCGATCACGAAGCTGGACGATTCCGCGGTGTGGACCGCCTCGTGCATCAGACCAAGCTGCCGCTTCTTGATCTCACGCAGGCGTGCGAACAGCTCCGCTTCGCGTTCCTTGAACTCGTCTTCGGAGATCTCGTCCAGCTCGCGCCGCATCTCCAGCTCGAGCAACTGCTCTTTGATCACCGAGTCGTCGTTCAGTTCCTGATCGGCCAGCTTCTGAACCTGACCGAGAATGAACTTGAAACCGTTGACCGGCGCCAGGAGTAGATCGTCAATTAGAAACATTTGATAACTGCCGTACCGCTTCGGTAACGCCTTCGCCGCGTTCTATCGCCGGACCCTCGCCGCGCTCTTCACCACGCTCCAGCTTCAAACGAATGTGAACGAAATTATACGGCGGCCATGGTCCAGTGTACTTGAACGAAAGCTTCCCTTCGTACTTCGACGCGATCTCTTTCACTTTTTGATCGAACTCAGCCTCACGATCACGTTCGATCAAAAACGCTGCGTTCATGATCATGCGATCGCCGATCGGCTTGTTGGCTCGCGAGGCGACGGCCGTATCGCGCAGTTGCGAATAGACCTCACGAATGTAGGCATCAGCCTGATCCGTCAACGCAGTTTCGATCAAACGCCCGAGTTGCATGCGCGCGAAGTAAGTTGAACCGGTCGTGCGCGAAGTGATCTGCTCTTTGAGATGGCGAATCTCGTCGTCCTTCTCTTCCAACTCCGCGGTCACCTTGTCGCGATCCCAGTTCACCTTCAAACCAAACTCGACCTTGCCCTCCATCTTCGCCAGCACGTCGCGCAGTGCATCGTACGTGCCGCGAATCAGTTCGACAATGTCTTCTTCCGTACGAAACAATGCCCCGAACGCCATCGGCAAAACAGTAAACTCACGCATAACGGTTTCATTCACCTGCTCGTGCGTGAACACGTTCTCGCGCGTCGGGTCGTAAACGACGAGCGGGCTATTTGAAACTACGGCGGCGAGGCCTTTGTGATGGACTGTGTAGACTTCGTCCTTGCGCCCGCCGATACCCATCGGCCCGAACGAGCGTGTTTCGGAAGTCTCAATGATGCAGTAGACGTACTTCCCCTCAGGGACAGGTTCGGCGGCGGATTGTTCTGCTTCTCGACTCATTGTGTTAAAGATGGGACGGCGTGATGGGATCAAACTACGCTGCGAATGATAATCAGTTTATCGCGATCTATTCAAGCCCGATTGACTGAATTCAAAACATTAGGGGATGGCGGGATCGAAAAACGGATGGTTGTAATGCAGGAGGTAAGTAGATCCTTCACTTTTTTACGAGCTTACGTGCAGCAGGGGTTGGCATAGACGTTGCTCATCTTCAGATCGTCTCAAGGTAGGTTAGAAAGAAGGAGATTTCGAACATGCTGTGGACAATTATAGTGATTCTGTTCGTCTTATGGCTGATCGGCCTGCTCGCGCACGTAGGTGGCGGCCTTATCCACTTACTACTCGTGGTGGCTGTGATTGTATTGATCATCAACCTGGTTACCGGAAGGCGCGCAGTCTAAGCAAACAAGTTTCACGCAAAGGCGCGAAGGCACAAAGAAAGCCCTTCTAAGTATTGATGGCTTTCTTTGTGCCTTTGCGCCTTTGCCTGAACTCTTACTTCGAAGGCGTGCCGATGTTGACGTCGATCTTCTTGTTGCCGCCAAACCACCGCCCACCGAACACGAATAATGCGCCCACGATAAGGATCACGAAGATTACGAGAACTGCCACGATCCCGGTGCTTGCTGAGCTGCTACCATTGTCTGCCATCTCTTTTTCTCCTGATGATTGTTGAGCGACCTGTGAATCGCTTAGGCCGCGGTTGTCTCGCCTCCGAGCAATGTCAAAACTTCGCCCGTGACGTAACTCGAATCGACTTCCGATGCGAAATAAACGAATGCCGGCGCGATCTCTTCCGGTTGAGCCGGCCGCTTCATCGGCGTGTCGGCGCCAAACTTAGGCACATCCCTGGCTTTCTTGTCCGCCGGATTCAGCGGTGTCCAAACTGGACCAGGCGCCACGCAGTTCACGCGAATGCCGCGTTCGACGAGGTTCTGGGCCAACGACTTTGTGAACGCATGAATTGCGCCTTTGGTCGATGCGTAGTCGAGCAACTGTTTGCTGCCTTCGAGACCTGTGATCGATCCGGTGTTGACGATCGCGCTTCCCTCTTCGAGATGCGGCAACGCCGCTTTCGTCATGTAGAAGTAAGCGTAGATGTTTGTCTTGAACGTACGGTCCCACTGCTCTTCAGTAACGTCTTCGATACTTTCCTGATGCTGTTGAAAGGCGGCGTTGTTGACCAGGATGTCCAACTTGCCAAACTCATCGACCGTCTGTTTTACAAGCTTCTTGCAAACTTTCGGATCGCGTACGTCGCCCGATAACGCGACCGCGCGTTGACCTTCCGCTTCAATCGCACGCTTGGTCTCTTCCGCGTCAGTCTTCTCTTCTTTCAAAAACGTAAACGCGACGTCCGCGCCTTCACGCGCGAAGAGCACGGCGACAGCGCGTCCGATACCGGAGTCACCGCCGGTGATGAGTGCGACTTTCTCCTTCAGCTTTCCGGCGCCCGCGTACAAAGGTGCTTCGTATCGCGGCCGGGGTTTTAGTTTTGCTTCTTTACCCGGCTTCGGCTGATGCTGCGGCGGCATCGGCGATTTCGGCTGTTCGACCTTCTTTGCCATCTGACGTTTCTCCTGATTGCGGTGGGGATTTTTGCAAATCACGATCCGCGGCATCGTGCTTGCGCAGTTAGTGCAATGGATTGATTTAGAGCTTTTAGTGCTCCGGAACTAAACAACCCGGGGAGTTCTGCTGTACAGGAAGGCTACACTTTTTCAGGAGGGTGATAGATGGCGAAGAAAGAAACGAAAAGTCATCGTGAGTTGATTGATACCGGTACAGACAAACGCTACGTAAGGCGTGACGAGAAGGGGCGGTTTGGTGAAGTCGTGGACGTTGGTCGATCCTTATCGCGCGATCGCAAACAACAATCGAAAACGAAGGTTCCACCGGGGCAAGGTGATCGTGGCGATCAGAAACGGAAATAAGCCGCAGGTTCACGCAGATGAACGCGGATTTTCTTCTTTTTATCATCTGCGTTCATCTGCGAAGATCTGCGGCTCTTTTCTTTATCCGTTGAAAGTAGTCGTTGAGCATGCGGGCATGACAAATCAAACACATCTGTTCGGGCAGTTCCAACGTCGACGATCGAATCAACGCGCCACACCACGAACAGATAACGTCATACATGACAGGTTTGTCCTGTCCACGCTTTTGAGGATCAATACGTGTACTCAATTTGACCTTCCTGACTGACCTGGTCTCTCGTTCACCCATGCACACACAAATTTCGTTCCGATGACCAACCTCGAACGCCTGCAAAACATCGGCATACGCCGGCTCGGCACTCCAAAACGCGGCTTCCGCTACAAACCGCAAAGCGGACGCGTGTCAAACGAAGATCTGAAACGGATCTATAACTTGAAAATTCCGCCGGCATGGACTGATGTCTTCATCAACCCGGCGGCAAACGGAAAATTGCAGGCGATCGGTAAAGATGCCGCAGGACGTTGGCAGTACCTGTACCACGAAAGCCACACGCGAATGCAGGAGCTGCGCAAGTTCCAGCGACTCACAAAATTTGCGCAAGCGATCCCGAAGATGCGCGCCACCGTCGCGCGCCACTTACGACAACCCGGCCTGACGCGCGAACGTGTGCTGGCGAGTGTGCTGCGAATCCTTTCCACCTGTTACATGCGACCGGGCAGCGAAGTGTACGCGAGTGAGAATGGCAGTTACGGAATCGCCACGTTGCGCCGCAAACACGTCAACGTCAAAGGCGAAGTAATTGAGTTTGATTTTCCAGGCAAGTCGGGCGTGCGGCAGCATCGAGAGCTACACGATAAACAAGTAGCGCGCGTGATTCGCGCGTCGATGAAACTGCCGGGATTCAATGTCTTCAAATATATGAACGGTGATGGAGTGCCGGTGAAGGTGACGCGCCGCCATATCAACGACTACATCAAAGAAGTTATGGGCAGCAGTTTCAGCGCGAAGGATTTTCGCACCTGGGCCGGAACGCTCGTGTGTGCGTGCGCGCTCGCGCGCCAGGGCGATGAGATTCCGGTGCGCAAGACAGCTCGCAACAAGAAAATCGTCGCGGCCATCAAAGAGACTGCGGAAGTGTTGGGCAACACACCCGCTGTTTGTCGCGGTTCGTATGTTTGTCCGGAGATCATCAACGCGTTCGAAAAGGGACGCGTGATCGATAATCATTTTGAGAAGCTCGACGATTTGATCGGGTATCGTGGCCGTGGCCTGCACCGCGCGGAACAGTCGCTGTTGAGATTTCTCAAGCGCGGCGTGAAATGACCTGCGGCAGACGCTTACCAACTGACTACGAGCTCTTCAGCCCCTTGCCAGACCGGTAAATTAGTTCGTATCGCGCAGCGATGAAGATGCTCCGGCGCGTCGAGCAGTATCCCCGCACCACGCACAACGGTGCTGATGGGATCCTCGGCCATTATCGCCCGAAGATTTAGTTCACTCTGCAAACGGTGCCTGAGTCCTTTTAACAACGAACCACCGCCCGTGAGAATCATTCCCGAGTAGTAGATATCGGCGATTGCTTCCGGTTGCGCCTCTTCCATCACTCGACTAACACCCGCTACGATCTCATGGATAACCGGCTCGAGCGCCTCGCGCACTTCTTCACCGGCGATTTCCACCGCGCATGCAAAGCCGTCGCTCAGTTGCTTGCCAACCACTTGCAGCTTGCGTTCGTCATTCGGTATCTCTTCGTTGTTCAGCGCACCCAACTCTCGCTTGAGCGCTTCAGCAGTGTACTCGCCGATCTGCAAACAATAATTCGAACGGATGTAGTCGCGAATGCTTTCGTCCATCGCGTTGCCGGCCGCAGTCAAACTCATCGACGACACCACACCGCCCGAAGCGACGATCGCGATGTTCGTCGTTCCGC
>DATDFT010000357.1:0-2468 GCA_036522475.1 Pyrinomonadaceae bacterium
AAACGACGAGACCTACGAACTGTTGATGGTCCGAATCCGCGCGGAACGCGACCGCCTGCTCGGTAGACAACCGGCGTCCCCAGCGAAACCACGTCCTCCTCCTGCTCCAGTCGCGCCGCCACCGTCAGTCGTAACCGCATCACTCGTCGCGACTGACGACGAGATCGTCATCGAACCCGTACCAACGTTCATCGCCCCTGAAGAACCGGCTCGCGCACCCGTTGCGCCGAAACCGGTTCCGCCGCCGCCACCGCCGCCGCGACCATTACCACCACCACGCGCCCGACGGCCTTTCTCCGAAGTGCTCAACTCGTTCATGGAAGAGAGCAACATTCGGTGGGGAGAGATCATCGGTGGTCTATTGATCGTTGGTTGCTCGACTGCGCTCGTCGTGAGTTTGTGGGCGCAGATCTCGCAGATTCCCGTCCTGAAGTTTTTGATCTTCACGACAGTCACCGCGATCCTTTTCGGCATCGGGTTGTACACCGAACACCGCTGGAAACTTCCGACTACGAGCAGAGGCATCCTGACGATCGCCACGTTGCTTGTGCCTTTGAACTTTCTCGCGATTGCAGCAGTTTCAGCCGGCAACACTTCGGGCGCGCTGGTAATCGGCAGCGAGCTCATTGCGCCGGCGATCTTTCTCTGCCTCGTCTATTTCGCGGGAAGAGTCATCACACCAGGTTGCGCGCACGTTCTTTCAGCCGGAGTGCTTGGATCGTCAGTCGGGCAACTGCTCGTGCGTCACTTCGCGGACGTGAACACGTCGCCTGCGCTTTTGATCCTGCTCGGCGCGTTTCCGGTTTGTTGCTACGTCGCGACTGTTGGACTCGCGTTGCGCGTCGTGCTCGAGGATCGACAGATTGACGAGCGCGAGACCACGACAGTCTTCACTGTGCTCGGAACGATGAGTTTCGCGGCGCTGCTGCCATTTGGCTTACTGCTTTACAAGTCAGGCCCGATCGGTATGTCGATGATGTACCTCGCGCCGCTGGTGACGTTGTGGGGGTTGCCGTTGCTTGCCACTGGAACGATTCTCTGGCGTCGCATATCGAACAAAGAACTGGTCGCTTCGAGGACCGCAGGCACAACGCTGGGAATTCTCGGCGTGATGATCGTGTTGGCCGGGATGATCCTCGCGTGGCCCAACCCGGCGAGCATTGTGCCCGCGGCGTTACTCAACTTCGCGGTGTTCACCGCGCTGGCACTCGCGCTCGAGTTGCCGGTGGCCCATCTGATGGCAGCCATTTGTTTTGCTCTTGCTTATGTCGTGACCGGTCATGTTCTGATCGGCAACATCACTTGGCAAAACCTCCGCGTGATGTCGCTGTTGCTGGTGAGTCTGTCGGTTGGCAGTGGCGAAGCCCTCATCGGCGCGTTTGCACTATTCGTGATTGCGTCCGAGTGGCTCTCGCAACGCAAGCGAAAGGCAGACAGTTTTTACTACCTCGTCGCTGCGTGCTTAATAGCGATCGTGAGCATGTCGCTGGCGACGATCTTCGGGCTCATGTCTGTTGAGTACGCGCCGCTGTGGATCGTTTACGGCGTTTACTCGCTCGGTGCGTTCTGGATCGCATGGCGACGCAAGTGGTCGACCTTTGCGTGGGCCGGCTCGGCGTTGCTGCTGTTTTCACTCGCACATAACTTCGGTCGAGCAACGGAATTCGCGTTTCCGTGGCAGACGGCAATGTTCGCGCACGCGACGATCTGCGCTATCGCTGCGATCGCTTGCCTGAGGTACGAGCGAGGAAAAGTTCTTTCAGCGGCGCTCAACAACACCGCGCTGATCTCGATCGTGCTGGGCGTCATCTGTTTGTTTCAGGCGAACACGTGGGAAGTTACGTGGCTTCAGGCGCAGCGCGTTTTCTGGATCGCGGGCATCGTGCTGCTGCTGCTCTGGCTGAATCGCCGTAGAGTCTTGCTCAACACATTTCAGATCGCGTTGCTCTGCGCGCTCGTGCTGACGGTAAAAGCGTCGTTGCAGGAGTTCGAGTGGTATTCCTACCTGCCGCACGCGTTTCTGCATCCGGCGGCGTTGCAGATTCAGGGAACTGTGCTCTTGCTGTTTTGTCTCGGATGGATCGCATTGCGCTTCGTTGTTAAGGGTGCATTGGCAAAACGACCAGACGAGAGTTGGCTGAGAGATGCGTGGCGACTGCTCGATAGCCTTTCGATGGATCGTCTGATCGTGTGGCTATTCCCGGGCGCATTTTTGTTGCTCGCAGTGTATGGATCTCTCTCAGGACTCACGCAGGAATTGGCGGCGCTCGGAGCTAGTGATCCCGGTTTCAACATCGCGGGATTTCCGCACGGGGAAGCTCTCGGAGCCGGATCGTGGATCGTGCTTGGGTTGCTGCTGTTAACGATGCTGGCGAATTTCTGGGAACGTCGCGCCCGCATTTATCTCCTCGGAGCGCTCCTCGTGCTTTCGGCAGTCATTCCGTTGCTTGCCGGACAGTTTGAAACTC
>DATDFT010000358.1:0-10995 GCA_036522475.1 Pyrinomonadaceae bacterium
CTCAGGTAACCGCGATCGAACTGCATTCCTTCGACAACTTCGAGCGCAGTCTCCATCGTGCGCGACTCTTCGACAGTGATCACACCGTCTTTACCGACCTTGTTCATCGCTTCTGCGATGATGTTGCCGATAGTCTGATCGCCATTCGCCGACACGGTGCCCACCTGTGCGATCGCATCGCCCTTCACCGGCTTCGACAGTCGCTGAATCTCAGAAGTGGCGCGCTCGACAGCCTTGTCGATGCCGCGCTTGAGTGCCATCGGGTTGGCGCCGGCGGCAACAGTCTTCACGCCCTCGCGGAAGATCGCCTGGGCCAACACGGTAGCGGTGGTTGTTCCATCGCCCGCGACGTCTGAAGTTTTCGAAGCGACTTCGCGCACCATCTGCGCACCCATGTTCTCGAGAGAGTCTTTCAACTCGATCTCTTTGGCGACGGTCACACCGTCTTTAGTAATCGTCGGTGAACCGAATTTCTTATCGATCACGACGTTCCGGCCCTTTGGACCGAGGGTGATCTTCACGGCATCGGCGAGCTGATTGATACCGCGCAAAATCGCCGCGCGCGAATCCTCACCATGAATAACCTGCTTTGCCATTTTTACTTACCACCTTTCTTGCCGCCGCCAGTCGCGGCGCCGGCACGTTCGAGGATTCCGAGAATCTCGTCCTCGCGCATGATGAGAAGCTCTTCGCCATCGATCTTGATCTCAGAGCCGCTGTACTTTCCGAACAGAACGCGGTCGCCCTGTTTGACGTCGAGAGGCTGGCGGGTGCCGTCCTCTTTATACTTGCCTTCGCCAACTGCTACGACTTCGCCTTCCTGGGGTTTTTCTTTGGCAGTGTCGGGGATAATGATGCCGCCCCGCACCTGCTCGCCCTCTTCGATACGCTTCACGATGACGCGGTCATGAAGAGGCCTGATGTTGGTTGCCATAACCTTGATCTCCTTTCAATTTTGCCCAAGCTTCGGGAATTTGAGATATGAAAACTAGCACTCTGTTTATGAGACTGCTAAGGATAAGGCGAATTGAAGGGCGCTGTCAATCGGACCGTCAGTTTCTTCTCTGCGGCCCTCTGCGGCCCTCGGCTGTCTCTGCGTTTAGGGACGCTCCTTAAAACGCAGAGATCGCGGAGGAACGCAGAGGGCCGCTGAGAAGGACACTAACGCGCAGACCGCTTAGTGGTTTTCGCCTGGCCTTTGTAGGTAGCCACCCGCTTGGCAAGGGTGTTGCGATGGATGCCGAGCACGGCGGCAGTGTTGGAGATGTGCTGCTTGTGGCGGGCGAGCGCTTTCTTGATGTAGAGCTTTTCGAATTCGCAGAGCGCTTCATCCAGAAGGATGTGACCTTCGAGCATTTCGTCGACCAGACTTTCGAGGCGAGTATGAATCAAAGTTCTTTTCCGGTCAGTAGTCTGTAAGCTTCAAGGTAACGAGCCGTGGTGGCGGCGGCTATCTCATTGGGAATCGAGGGAGCGGGTGGTTTCTTGTCCCAATCGAGCGTCTCGAGATAGTCGCGCACGAACTGTTTGTCAAACGAAGGTTGTGAACGCCCGGGCTGATACTCATCAGCAGGCCAGAAACGAGAGGAGTCGGGCGTCAACACTTCGTCAACCAGCAAAAGCTTTCCGTCTTTATGAAGACCAAATTCGAATTTCGTGTCGGCGATGATGATGCCGCGTTGCTGCGCGTAATCGTGCGCTTCGGAATAGAGACGCAGTGAAGTGTCACGCAGTAGCGCAGTCTTCTCAGCACCGATGAGTTCGCGCACTTGATCTTCGGTGATGTTTTCATCGTGTCCTACTTCAGCTTTCGTCGAAGGCGTGAAGATCGCTTCGGGCAACTTCGCCGACTCGACCAGACCTTCCGGAAGTATGTGCCCACAAACTGATCCGGTGCGTTTGTAGTCTTTCCAACCTGAGCCGACGAGATAACCACGGACCACACACTCGACCGGAAACACTTCCGCGCGTCGCACGAGCATGGACCGTCCTCTGAGTGTTTGCGCGTGACGTTGGACCGCAGGCGGCATCGCTTCGATGTCGCTTTCAATCAGATGATTAGCGACGACGTCTTTTAGTTGTTCAAACCAAAATTCTGAAAGCGCGGTGAGCACTTCGCCCTTGCGTTCGATCGGCGTCGGCAGTACGCAGTCGAATGCAGAGATACGATCAGTTGCGACGATCAATAAACTGTCATCGTCAACAACATAAACGTCGCGAACTTTGCCGCGGCGAAGCAACTTCAGATCAGAAAGCGATGTTTGCAGCAGAGGCGTAGCAGCGCTCATTGTTGGATGATTATTCAGCTTTGTTAGAGGCAGAGCGGATTGTGCTCGCGCTAAAAAACTTTGTCAAGACGATGATTGATTTATGATCACAGCGCTTCGCGAAGACGACGGATCTGCGCTGCGTGATTGTGTGCGTGTGCGGCGTAGATCTTTAGCCAGTCCTCAGTCGTGTAGTGTCCACTGTCGCTGTGAGTGCCGGCGCGTTTCCAATCATCGTCACTCATAAGGTTGATAACTTGCATCGTCGATTCACGTGCGCAGCGAAATGCTTCGAGTGCCGGAGCCATGTCGCGTTCGTTGTAACGAAGTCTCGATGCGAACGCGTCCTGGTCGTATCCCTGGATCAAAGGATTGTCTTCGACTAAGAGTTTTCGTAGTCTCCACGCGGAAGTGCTTTCACTGTCGCCGAGGTGATGAACAATCTCGCGCGCGCTCCATTTGCCAGGAATCGGATGCGCTCCTAAACTGTCCGCGGGAAAGCCATTGAGGGCGTTCAGGACCTCGTCGTATCCGGCGGCGTATGTGGCAATCAGGTCGTTTCGTTCTTCGGGTGTCATTGCTTTGTGGTTCCCTTGCATTTAAGGTTGATGACGATATCGTAGCATTTTGGGCTTGAACAGCGGGTCATTTCTCTTGTACTATCGCCCCGAACCGAGTTGCGCCGTGACCCCGTGGTGCTTGCCCTCTGAGCCTCCTGTCAGTTTCAGATCGAATATTAACTCCGATGACTACAGCTACTGACAGACAGAAAACAGCCAAAGAAAACTTCGCAGCTCCCGAATCTGGCGAACGTAAAGTCTCGCTGCTGGTCGTGGAGGATGATGAGAATATCTCGACTGCGATCAGCGAGTATTTTTCGCGCGCGGGATATAACGTCAAGACAGTCGAGGATGGTCTAAATGGCGTCAAGGCGGCGCTCGACGATCCACCGGATGCGGTCGTGCTCGACCTGATGCTGCCGAAGATGGACGGCCTCGCAGTTTGCAAGGAACTGCGCGAGAAGGTCGGATACCTGCCCATTCTCATGTTGACCGCCAAGGACGACGTCGTCGACAAGGTGCTCGGCCTGGAGATGGGGGCGGACGATTACATCACGAAACCTTTCAGTCTTCGTGAGCTCGAGGCGCGCATCAAGTCGGTACTCCGGCGTACACGTAATGGACCAAGCACCGATGGCATGCGAGACGAAGCGCCGATTGTGCGTGGCCGGCTGCGCATCGATTCCGCGAAGCGCGAGGTGACGATTGGCGACCGGCAGGTTGAGCTAACTCCGAAAGAGTTTGACCTGTTGCGGCTGTTTGCCTCGAATCCCGGGCGAGTGTTCCCGCGGAAGTACCTGCTCGAGAAGATCTGGGACTATTCCTACGAAGGTTACGATCGGACCATCGACTCACACATCAATCGCTTACGAGCCAAGATCGAAGAGAACCCTGAGAACCCGCAGATGGTGCTCACGGTCTGGGGCATCGGCTACAAGTTCAGCGACGAACAATAAAGTAATAGCCGCAGATAAACGCAGACGAACGCTGATCTGATCAGCGTTCATCTGCGTTTATCTGCGGCTAATTTAAGCTCCCGTTTAAATTCTGCTGTAATTCTTTAGCAAATTGTTGTATTCTTCGCGGCATCCTTCCCCCGACGCTATTTGAAATTTGTGGAGGAGTCGAGATGAATTGCATTGTGCGGCGGCTTCTGCCTGCTCTTCTGTTATGGACTGCTGTGTTGACAACCGGTGTGCGCACTCACGCGCAAGATATCACCGTCCCTGCCGCTGTCTCTCCAAGAGCCGCGATATCGGTCCTCGACAGCACCAAGGAGCAGGATGGATTGGTCGGCTCGGTGCGTCGAGTGAAGACCGAGACCGCTAAGATCGAGCTTAAAGACGGGCACCCAGTCGAAGGCTCACCGCAACTGGTCGAGATCACCACCTACGGAATCAAAGGCAATCGAATCGAAAATACCTCTTACCCGATCGCCGGTTCCCTCGCAGGCAAAGAAGAATACAAATACGACGAGCACGGCAACATTACCGAGATGACCGTGCGCGACGATCGCGGCTCCATCATCAGCCGTGAAGCGTACAGCTACGACTTCGACAAGCTTGGCAACTGGACAAAGATGGTCACCAGTCTCGTCGTGTTTGAAAACGGCGAGCTAAAGCGCGAACCGATCGAAGTCACCTACCGCACCGTCACTTATTACTTCGACGACACAGTCGCGAAAATCGTCGATGAGCCCAAGCCGGTCATGGCCCCCGCCGTCCCTGATCCTGCGCTTGAAGATATTCACGATCAGGAAGTTCTCGATCCCGGTCCATCACCCGTTGCTGCCAACGCAGTGGAAATCGAAGGCGATCCGCCACCACTGCTCAAATCCGTCACCAAATCCGCGGAATCCGCGGCCCAAAAATCAGCCAACGACTTCCTCGTCGAAGGTCACGAGTTTCTCAAGCTGCAAAAGGATCGCGAGGCGATCAAAGCCTTCAAAGAGTCGATAAAACTAAATCCGAACACGGCAGAGTCTTACTACGGGCTCGGCTTCTCGAACTTCCGCCTGGGTCGATTCAGAGATGCTAGCGACGCGTTCAAGAACGCGGTTACGCTCGATCCGGAAATGGCCAAGGCACACTACGGCCTCAGCCTCGCCTATCAGGAACTCGGAAATACAAAAGGACTGTTGGACGAGTACAGGATTCTCGAGCGCTTGGACAAAACGCTCGCGAAGAAGTTGGCCCAGACCTTTCCCCAGTTCGACTTCTCGTGTCGCCTGGTCAAGGGCTGTCCATAGATTTATGAGGTAATCAATGCAGAGTAATCGTTTCGTTGTTTTGACCGGACACCTTAGCAATTATCCCCTGCCTGATCTCGTGGGTATCCTTCGTCATCAACGCAAGTCGGGGCGCCTCCTGATCGAATATTCCAAAGGTCCGGCGATGTTCTTCTTCCAGGACGGCGAGTTGATCGACGCGCGCCTGAATGACCTTACCGGTCTTCAGGCAATCTGCGTCGCGCTGGCCCAACCCGAAGCTTCTTTCAACTTCAATCCTCTGATCCAAAGCCCTCGACGATCCATCGAGCCTTCGTTGCAACGAGCAGTGTCGGAGTTGTTTGGCTGCTGGGATGAAAGCGCGCTGCAAATCGAAGCCACAACAACGCCGCCGCCGGAAGTCCTCGCGCTCCCGCCCGCGCCTCCTGTCTTCGTCCGGCAACGTTCCGTTTTGCTAATCGCTGCGGCGGTGTTGATTATTGTCGGACTCTCGACGGTGATTGCCGTAACCGGAGGATTCACGAAGAATGCAGCGGCGACGGCTGCGTCGTTGCCGCAGAGTTCGACTCAACCTGCGCCGGTTGCGAGCGCTCCGTCTGAACTTCCGGTTCACAAAGCCGCACCCGAGACGCTTGCGAAGCCAAAGCGTGCTGCGAATGAACGCAAAGAAGAGAAGCCCAATAATCCTGAACCGGCCGTCACAGAACCCGCACCGCAAGCCGCAACTGAGCCGGCGCCACAAGCGATCAGAGTCGTGATGCAGATCGAAAATGGGCGTGTGCTGAAAGCATCAGTCGCGAATCCCAAACCCGGCATGGACAGTTACGAAGCGATGGCGCTGCGCATCGCGAGACAACGTCGTTATCCGCCGACGGTCACAGGCGGAGAGACTGTAACGATCAACGTCAATCGTTAACCGAGGTATACCCCGATGCTATTTCTTGAAAGCAAACTCCTGAATCACGCCATCGATGCCGCCGGCCGGCTCATGTTGCTTCAACAACTCGCGGAACAGGATCTCGCCCCGTTGATTCGTTCGCATCGTCTGCGCTGCTTCGAAGACGTGCTGCTTAATCACGATCACGTCAGCGAAATGGAAACCGCGCTCGCTTCATCAACCGAATCGACGATTGGCGAGCCGTTCGTGCGCGGCGATCTCTTCTGCTTTCAGGACTACATACTCTTTCTTGTCTTCGAAGATGACGACGAAGCGATTCGCGCCGGCATCGTTTACGAAGCACACACGGCCGAGCCGTTCCGCAAACTCGACTCCTTCTGCCAGGAAGTCCGCAACCTTCTCCTTCAGCGCACCGATTCGCTTGATGACTGGCAAACGAGCATGCCCGCGTTGCCGCAAGGTTTCAGAACGTTCATCGAACGTCAGGATGCCGACTCGCTCTTCACAAGCCTGCGTAAGGAAACGATGAGCAAGCGCATTCTCGCCGCTTCGAAACTCGAAGACGAAAGTGCGCGCGTCTTTTTACGTACCGCGCGCAACGCGCACCAGGAAGGCTACGCGGCCAAGCTGCTCACCGGAAATACGGAGTCGCAGCAGGTTCCGATTCAACGACTCGAAGACGCTGGTCTCGTCGAGCGTGAAGTGCAGATCAGTTGTCGCAAGACGGGTCATGCACTGTTCCGACTGCCAAACCCGCATGCGCTCGCAGTCGTCACAGTGAGTGATGCGACGTGTAGCGAGTGCGGCGCGCCGGTGGCTGACGAAAATGTCGAGGAAGTGATTGCGCCGACGCAACTCGCGTCGTCGTTGCTCGAAGATGGATCGTGGCTGGTGAGCCGCATTCACTTTTTGTTACGTGAGATGGGCGCGCCGGAAAGAGAAATTGCAGTTGGACCATCCGAGGGCACTGGTTATGGGCAGTTGATGGCCAACATCTGCGGCGAGCCGTTTTTGATCGTCACTCGCGACGGCGATCTGACTCCGGCATTCGCGCGTTGGGCCATCGATCTCGAGATTGATACTGAGGCTTCGCACCTCGTCATCGTGGCCACCGGACGAATCCACAAAGAAGCCGGCGTGCTGCTGCAAAATCACTCGCGACGACGCGTGAGTGGCGGCCAGGATTTCGAGATGATCATCGCGGATGACGCCGCTACAGCGGGTCGCGAACTGGAAGCGGCGCTCGAGCGAGTGTCGCAAAGAGTGGTTGCGGAGCAACTCTGCGTGTTGGACGGCAGCGCCGGTTTTTCAGTCAGTCGTTTGGTGTTGACGAAGTTTCAACTGCTACGCGCGAAAGCGCCGCAGCAGGCGGAAGTCGTTACGGACAGTGAGTTCGTTGCGAGCGCACCGCTGACCTTGGCAGCACATGCTGCGGGAAACAACGGCGAAGTGTTTGATGTCGAAGTCAGCTAAGAAAGTCTCGGCACGTCGCAGCGAAGATGAGCGATGGAGTAGAGACATCGCCACTCTGCGACAAGCTGCACATGAGTTGGTGCAGCGCCGGAATAGTCGACCGCAACTGCGACTCGCGAGCAGTCCGTTCGAGCAGATTGCGCAGTTGCTCGACGATCCATCGGCTGAAGTGCGAGAGAAAGCAGTTCGAGATCTTTACGAGATGGATCCGGATCAGGCGGCGACGCTTGTGAACGATGCGCTCCGCGATGGATCGCCTGAGGAGCGACGGTGCATCGGAAGCGCGCTCGCTGATTCAGGATTGTTATATGAAGCCATCGACGACTTGATGGCCGAGAATCACGAGAACTGCTACAGCGCATTCTCATTACTGTTTCTGGTCGCAAAGGCGGGCGTAGTTGAGCCGCTCAGCAGCGTGATCGAGAAACATCCGAGCCTGGATGTGAGCCTTGCAGTAATCAGGTTGCTTGCGTCAAGCGGCGAGCCTGAAGTCACGTCCACCTTGCAACGACTTGCGTCAAACCAAGCGCTCGCCCCAGAATTGAGATCCGCAGCCGCCGAATCCATCAATCAACTCACATAACCGGCAGTTTTGACAGGATTTGCAGGATTGAACAAGATGTACAGGTAATCCGGTTCCAATCCGTGTAAATCCGTGTTATGCGTTTCAAACTTCAATCTGAATACAAGCCCAAGGGCGATCAACCGGCAGCCATCGAGGCACTCGTTCGGGGTCTCAACGACGGCGCCAAAGATCAGGTGCTGCTCGGAATTACCGGCAGCGGCAAGACGTTCACGATCGCGAGCGTCATCGAGCGCACGCAGCGTTCGACGCTCGTGCTCGCGCACAACAAAACCCTCGCCGCTCAACTGTTCCAGGAATTTCGCACGCTCTTTCCGGAGAACGCAGTCGAGTATTTCGTCTCGTACTACGACTACTACCAGCCCGAAGCGTACGTTCCCGCAGCCGACGTCTACATCGAAAAAGAGGCGATCGTTAACCAGGAGATCGATCGATTGCGGATGTCCGCCACGCGCGCGCTCTTCGAACGCCGCGACGTGATCGTGGTCGCGAGCGTGTCGTGCATCTACGGTCTCGGCGATCCCGATGCGTACTACGGTCTCCTGTTCTTTGTCGAACCCGGCGGGCGCATGTCGCGCGACGTGCTGTTGCAGCGACTCGTCGAGTTGCAATACGAACGTTCCGATATCAACTTTCAGCGCGGCACTTTTCGCGTCCGCGGCGACGTCGTCGAGATCTATCCGAGCTACCAGGATCAGGCTTATCGCATCGAGTTGTGGGGCGACGAGATCGACTCGATCTCCACGATCGATCCGCTCCTCGGCGAAGTCATCGAAAAACACACCTCGCGCGTGCCGATCTACCCGAAGACGCACTACGTGATGTCGCGCCCGACGATCAAACGAGCCATCAAAACGGTTCGCGAAGAGCTCGAATGGTGGGAGCCGAAGCTGATCTCAGAAGGCAAACTCGTCGAAGCTCAACGTTTGCACCAGCGCACGATGTTCGACCTCGAGATGATCAAGGAAATGGGTTTCTGTCGTGGCATCGAAAACTACTCGCGACACCTGACCGGCAAGAAACCGGGCGAGCCGCCGCCAACCTTGCTGGATTACCTGCCGCGCGACACGTTGATCATCATCGACGAATCCCACCAGTCGGTACCGCAGGTGCGCGGCATGTTCGAAGGCGATCAGTCGCGCAAACGAACGCTCGTGGAGTATGGGTTTCGTCTGCCCTCGGCGCTCGACAACCGGCCCCTCAACTTCACCGAGTTTGAAGCGCGCATCGGACAAACGATCTACGTCTCGGCGACACCTGGTCCATATGAGCTGACGAAGGCGAGTGGTGAAGTGGTCGAGCAGATCATCAGGCCGACGGGCTTGATGGATCCGGAAGTGGAAGTGCAGCCGGTCAAGGGACAGATCGATCATTTGCTCGAGGAGTGCCGCCAGCGTGCTGAACGACACGAGCGCGTGCTCGTTACGACATTGACGAAACGCATGGCTGAAGACCTGACCGAGTACTTCACGGAAGTCGGAGTGCGTGTTCGTTATCTTCACTCGGACATCGAGACGCTCGAAAGGATCAAAATCCTGCGTGACCTCAGGCGCGGCGAGTTTGACGTGCTCGTCGGGATCAACCTCCTGCGCGAAGGCTTGGATCTGCCGGAAGTGTCCCTCGTCGCGATACTCGATGCGGACAAGGAAGGGTTTCTGCGTTCGGAGCAGTCGTTGATTCAGACGATCGGACGCGCGGCGCGCAACTCTCGCGGCAAGGCAATCCTGTATGCGGACCGGATTACTGATTCGATGAAGCGTGCAATCGGGGAGACGCAACGCAGGCGCGCGATACAGGAACAGTTCAATCGCGAGAACGGCATCACGCCGCAAACGATCGTGAAGCCGATTGAAGCGACCTTGATCACCGCGTCTGAGGCTGACTACTTCAAAGTGCCGTCGGAGGTTGAGGAGATTGAGGACTATTCGCCGGCAAACATCGAAGCGACTGTTGCGCGGCTCGAGGTCGAGATGCGCGCGGCGGCGAAGCGGTTTGAGTTTGAGAGGGCGGCTGAGCTGCGTGATCGGATCAAGGTTCTCCGCGAACGTGAATTGCAGGTGATGTAATTCCGGTATGCAGACCAAGACCAATCCTGACGAGATCGAATCGTTTCTGTCAGACGCGAGTTTCATTCGCGAGGGACACGCGGATCGCGTCGTGCTGCCTGAGAGCGTCGAGGAGATATCGGAGATTCTGGCGAACGCGAACCACGAGCGGCTGCCGGTAACGGTTTCTGGCGCGGGGACGGGTACGGTTGGCGGGCGCGTTGCGTTCGGCGGCATCGTGCTGGCGACCGACAAGTTGAATCGCATCAAGCAACTTGTTCGCGAAGGTCTCGGAGGGTTTGCCGTTGTCGAGCCGGGAGTTGTCCTTGCCGAATTGCAGCGTGCAGTGGACCATGAGGGTCTACTTTATCCGCCGGATCCGACGGAGCGTGACTGTTTCGTTGGCGGTAATGTCGCGACAAACGCTTCCGGAGCGCGCACGTTCAAATATGGACCAACGCGCAATTATGTCAGGCGATTGAAAGTCGTACTCGCTTCGGGTGAACTGCTCGATCTGCGGCGCGGAGATGTGCGAGCTGACGCGGAGGGAAGAATACATCTCGGCAAATCGATCGAGGTACAGTTGCCGCACTACCGGATGCCGGCCACGCGCAAGAACGCGACCGGTTATTTTGTCGCGCCGGAGATGGACGCAGTCGATCTGTTTATCGGCAGCGAAGGCACACTTGGCGTCATTGGCGAAGTGGAAGTGAAGCTGTTGCCAAAGCCGGAAGGTTTGCTGAGTGGCGTCGTGTTTTTTGCTGACGAAGCGGACGTGCTCGCTTTAGTGCGTGAGGTGAGAGCGCACGTTGACGCTCGCGCGGTTGAGTTTTTCGATGAGGAGTCGTTGAGATTTTTGCGTGAGAAGTATCCGGCGATACCGGCTGAGGCAGTCGCGGCGATATTTTTCGAGCAGGAGACTACCGGTGCTACTGAAGATAC
>DATDFT010000359.1:0-3493 GCA_036522475.1 Pyrinomonadaceae bacterium
TCGGCAGGGCATTGGCGGCAAGAAAGTTAGTAGAGCTCAATGTGTGAGATTTCGTGGGTAAGGGGTTGGGTAGACCCCGCCAAAACCTGGCTCACGCATTCTAGCCGTTTTCGCCTGCGTGTGGCAAACAAGTTTTTACGCGAGGTGTAAATACGCTAAGTGCAAGGGCTTAACTCATGGTTTAGGTGCGCAAAAAACGCATTTTGTCTTTAAGGTTTGATTAAAACGCGGAAGCGGCAATCCTGTTGCACTACATCGGAAACGGCCTTATGATGTGCATCCCTTTCAAGCCGGAGTGGCGAAATTGGTATACGCACCAGACTCAAAATCTGGCGAGCTTCACTGCTCATGTCGGTTCGAGTCCGACCTCCGGCACCAGGCTTCTTAAACTCACCCGCGGTGAATCGATCTTCATTGCGACACGACTTTTAAGCCGCCGGCATTCAAATTAACCGGTCAAAATGCGACCGTGTCGATTATATTGACGAGCAAATCACCAACTTTATCAACATAATCGCTGGCACGAGAATGGCTTATCGAGGTTGAGGTCCCAGAGCCTCAAAGTCCTTGATAACGCCATGTCACTCGTCATCCTCCTCTTCATTACCCAATTTATCTTCAGTCTCGTGATCTGGAAGAAGTGGAAAGGCACGCGCGAAAAACTCGCGAGCGTGCACCACGAGCTCTCGAGCCTGCAAGGCATTGTCGACGTCTCGCGCGATGCGATCATCGGCGTTACGACTGACGGCGTGATCATGAGTTGGAACCGCGGCGCACGCGGTATTTACGGTTACACGACGAAAGAAGCCCTCGGCTCGCAGATCTCGATGTTGTTCGATCATCGTCGCGGCCAGGAAGCCAACGGGCTCTTCGAGAAAGTGGCGCGTGGAGAGAACGTCACGCAGCACGAGATGGTCCACCTGAAGAAAGGCCGGACCCCGATCGACGTCTCGCTCACGATCTGTCCGATCATGGACGGCAAAGCCATCACCGGCGCTTCAGTTGTGGCGCGCGATATCACTGAACGTAAACGTGCCGCCGGTTCACTGGCCCAGCAAGCCGCCGCAATGAAAGCGTCGATGGACGGCATGGCCATCATCGATCATCACGGCATGTGCAGTTATCTCAACGACGCTTACGCGAAGACTTTCGGCTACTCGAATCCCGAACGTTTGATCGGCGCGAGCTGGGAAATGTTCTACTTCGAAGATGAGTTGAAGCGTCTCAAAGAGCAGATCATGCCCGCGGTCTGGCGCGATGGTTCATGGCGCGGCGAAGCGATGGGTTTGAAACTCAGCGGCGGCACGTTCCCACTCGAGATCTCGATCTCGAGCGTCGATGGCGGCGGCCTGGTCCACGTCGTGCGCGACATCACCGAGCGCAAGAAACTCGAAGACACCCTCCGCAACAGTTCGTTGAAAGACGATCTGACCGGCTTATTCAATCGTCGCGGTCTGTTGAAACAGGCCGCGCCTTATTTCGACTTCGCACGCCGGCAAAAAGAAACGCTGCTCCTGCTATTTATCGACCTCGACGGCATGAAGCGCATCAACGACGAGTTTGGTCACAACGAAGGCGACAATGCCTTGATCAATACCGCCGCGATCCTGAATCGCAGCTTCCGCAGCTCTGACATCATCGCGCGGCTCGGTGGCGACGAGTTCACAGTGCTCGTCACCGACCTTCATGCGAACAAGGAAGAAGCGATCGCCCGTCTCAACGAAAATCTCAAAGCGTACAACGCGGCGGATACGCGCAATCATAAACTCGCTTTCAGTATCGGTGTCGCGACACTCGAACCCGAGCGCATGACGTGCTTCGAAGAACTGCTCGAACAGGCCGACCAGGCGATGTACGAACAGAAACGCATGAAGCGTCGTCGCTCCGCCGAGCGAACTCACAAACAACTCGGACACGCAGACGCTGCCGAATCGCAATCCGAGTCGACTTTCGCTCCGAATTCAATTCCCTTCGCGATCTCGTCGAATGCGAAAGCTTACAGTGGTGGGACTTTCGACAACGCCGCAATCGGAATGGCAGTCGTTTCGATGGACGGCAGTTGGCTCCAAGTAAATGAGGCCTTGTGCAAACTGCTGGGTTATTCCGAACAGGAGTTGCGCGCCACGAACTTCCAGGTGATGACGCACCAGGATGATCTCAGGCACGTGCAGTCGTACATTCAACGCGTGCTCGAAGGCTACATTCAAAGTCACGAGCAGGAGAAGCGCTACATTCACGAACAGGGCCACACGGTTTGGGTGCAGTGGCACGTCTCGCTGTTGAAAGACTCCGAGAGCGGGACCAAGCGCTTGTTCTTCCAGGTGCAGGACATCAGCGACCGCAAAAAGGCTGAAGAAAAGCTGACGCAGGACACGCTTACCGGCTTGCCGAATCGCGCGCGTTTCTACGATCTGCTCAAGCATCGCGTCGCACGTAAAGATCGAAAGTGCGCGGTGTTGTTGCTCGACGTCGATCGCTTCAAGCTCGTCAACGATAGTCTCGGCAGCGCGAGTGCGGATCAGTTACTGATACAGATCGCGCAGCGAGTAAAGACCTGCATGCGCCAGGGCGACGTGCTCGCGCGTGTAGGTGGTGATGAATTCGCAGTGTTGCTCGACGACGTTTCGGGTGAGGAAGAGGCATCGTCCGTAGCGACGCGTATCCAACAGGCGCTTGCAATTTCATTCAACCTGTTGGGCCAGGAAGTCTATACAACTTTGAGCATCGGCATCGCGCTCGCAGCGGATTACGGCGACCACGTGGCCGACATGCTGCGCGATGCTGAAACCGCGATGCACCAGGCAAAAGCTCGCGGCAAGGCGCGTTACGAAGTGTTTGGACGCGACATGCACGGCGAGTTGATGAGCCGGCTGAAGATGGAAATGGACCTGCGACGCGCGTGTGAAAAAAATGAGCTCTTCGTTGACTATCAACCCATCGTCTCGCTTCAGAATCGCACGTTGATCGGGTTCGAGGCGCTCGTGCGTTGGCGCCATCCGGAGTTTGGGCTCGTGCCGCCGAAGGACTTCATTCCGGTGGCGGAAGAGACGGGACAGATTCTGACGATTGGTCAAACTGTGCTCGAATCGGCTTGCCGCCAGGCGCGCGAGTGGCAGGAAACTTATCCCGCATCACCGCCGCTCTTCGTCAGCGTCAACTTGTCAGTGAAGCAGTTCAATCAGCCGGAGCTGGTGGAAAACATCGCGACTCTGTTGAAGCGATTCGAGCTGCCGCCGCGTTGCTTGAAACTCGAGATCACCGAGTCAGTGTTTAGCGACAACATCGAGGCGGCGGTTGGATTGTTGACGCACTTGCGCGAGCTCGGCGTGCAGTTGAGTATTGATGACTTCGGCACCGGCTATTCGAGTTTGAGTTACTTGCAGCGTTTTCCGATTGATACTTTGAAGATCGATCGTTCGTTCGTCACGCAGATGATGGAGAACGAAGAGAACCTCGCGATCGTGCGCACGATCGTCGCGCTCGCGCAGAACCT
>DATDFT010000360.1:0-15755 GCA_036522475.1 Pyrinomonadaceae bacterium
TCGCGTTCCAGGCAAAGAAGCGGTTTGCATTGTTGCTCACTCACTCATTCACGACAGGAGGAATAGTCTGTCCCAGGTAGGTTCGACAGTTGTCGCCGCTGCCAGCAAAACGAGAGCAACGCTCGGCGCGCCATCAAGCAGACCTGGTTGATCCATTTCACGGTCAGCCACCTCCAAATTCCGAAAACCGAGTAAGGAGTTTGGCTGATAGCTGTCGAGCAATTGCTTAACGAGGGTGCGGCTCTCTTCAATGAAGACGGAGCGTCCCGTTTCGCAGGCGAACCGCAGCGTGATCTCGAGAAGACCAGCTACACCGTGACAGAAAGTGGGCGAATCGATTCGCCTCACTTCTATTGGCCTGCGAAAGACGTCCTCCATTGACGATACCGCGAGTGAACGATAGTCGTCTCGATCAACTGCCTCGCCGGCCAGCCACAGCGCCCGCGCAATCCCGGGACTACCATAGCACCAGGCACACCGGCTTGGTCCATCCGGTGCGGATCGGGAGTCACCTGCGTGCAAAACTCCACCTGGTCCATCGCTGCGATCGACGGGCACGGCGTTTGGCCAATTGATTCCCCACGTGTCATCGCAGCGATTCTCAGAAAGCCAGTCCGCCATGCGCGTGATTGCTTGCGGCAAACCATCAGTCGTCAATCCTTCTCGAAGCGACTGAGAGAGAAAAGCAAGTGGTCCGGGTATGCCGTGGGCCAAGCCACAATTGAGGTTGCCATCCGGATAAATCTCTTTCATTCCTTCGTCCCAAAGCAGCTCGGCAGGAGTGACCCAACGAGGGACAGTGGCCTCATCCGATGCAAGTTCGAGCAAAGCACCAATCACAGAGGATAAAGCGGCTGATGGGCCGGGTTGATCGCGTCGACAGAGAAGATAAGCGCCGACACCGCTCAATCCTGAGATGACATCAAACTCCCCAACCGTCACTCCGTTGTGCTGTACACGAAGGGCATCAGCCAGCGGGATCGCCTGATCGCAGATGGCATCATCAAGTCGTGTTAGCAAACGCCGGTATCGCGTGCCTCCTCGCGATAGTTGCAACGCTCCGAATGCCAGGCCGCTTAGACCGGAGAAGAGTCCCAGCGGAAGATCTCCAGCAGTTTCTGCATAGCGCACGGCCAGCTCGAGGTGTTCCCGGCCTGTGACGTCCCATCCTTCGTTGACAAAGCACGAGTCGAGATAGCCCCAAAGTACAGCGAGCCCTGCATAACCCTGGGAAATTGTGTAAGGAATCCAATGAGTTGAGCGTGGGAAGGCAGTTTGAGTGCGCGCGATAGCCGCAGCCGCCTCAACGGCGTCAGGCGTCCTCAGCCGCTGCGATACATCGCGGGCAGCGCACACCGCGAGGTTCGCGAGTTCTCCCGAAAGAACCGGCTTCCAGTTGCCCCCGTTATTCAATTCCGCGTGACCTTTCGAGATTGTCCATTGCGCTGCCATTCTACTACTGGCCTCTCGAAAGTCAGCCCCACCTGTTCCTCAGCAGATGTCACACGTGCGGAAGCATGTGACATGCGTGCAGGCTCGGCATGTGTCTCCAGGACAAGTGTCACATTGAGTTCGGCAGGTGTCACAAGTGGCCTGTCCACACTGAGTGTTACAGGTTCCGCAATGAGTCTTACAGGTTTGACAGGTTGCCTGGCCGCAGCGCGTCTGGCACGTGTTGCACGTAGCCTGGCAGGTCTGCTGTCCACACCGCGTCCGGCACGTGTGGCAGGTATTCTGCTGACACTGCGTGGCGCAGGTATCGCCCGGACACGTATCGCATTGTGTGCGGCACGTATCGCGACACGTACGGAAGCAGGTATCTCCGCAGCTCGCACAGGTCAAACAGGTCTCATTGATGCCAGTTCCTCCGCCGGGACATTCGGCGGCACACGTGGTCCCTCCCTCTGTCCCAAAGCACTGCTCCTGCGCTACTGGCCCGCGCTGAGCGCGACTCCCGAGCTTGATGTCAAGATCGAAGTCGTCCTCCGCGCCGGCTTCATGAGTGCGTGATACGGTACGGGTGGTAGTGACCTTTGCACCCTTCCTAACGAAGACCTGAGTGCCACCCAGGCTGCCGAACGGCGACTTGTCTGGCGGAAGCTGTTCGGAATGGACTATGTCATCTGCCTGAATCTCAACACACAAACTCATATCGAGAGTGAGGTAGATTAGCCAGTAACCCTCTTTCGAACTCCGGCCCAACAGGCCGACGAAGCTAGTGAGGCCTGTCGGGGGTTGTGCAGCCCCGCTCACCAGACGCTGGACGATACTATCTTCCTGCAACGGTTTCTTGGGACCGCCACCTTTCTTTTCGTCTGCCATATTTGGCCTCCTGTGACTGCGGCCTAAAGTGAAGCTGGCGGGAGTGAGACTCTTATAAAACTTCTATGAGAGGTGGCTCTCGTCAACAACAGAGTATGCGTGGCAGCAGCATATACTCCTGCCAGTTGAGAAAGTCAATGAAAATATCGGATGGAAAATGTGACTGGACCATCCGCATCATCTACTCAAGGCCATAGGCTGCACGCCGCGGCTTCGCGGCGTGCAATGACAATTAACTTTTTGTGCAAAGCCAAGGCCATACGACAATTTCGGTTGCATCTTCTTCGACTTGAATGTCCAGTGCGCTATGAAATCTTTACATCGGCGAAGCGTAGGAGATCAGACATGAAAAACTTGCCATCTTGAGGGGCGCCAAACTGGCCTTGCTTTGGCTGCCAGGTTGGTTCTGCGCTCAGGAAGGACGACGGATCTCCAGCAAGTAGACCGACGAGTACCTCCGCAACAATGCGACCGCCGATCGGTCCAAGCTTCTTACCACCACACCGGACCTCCGCTTCTTTGAGTATATAGAACCAGAGTGGCGTATTTTCATTGAAGGCTACTGCAAGATTGCGCGGCGGATCGCCTGGTTTGCCGCCCGGAGCATTCGTCGGTAAGTTCAACTCCGCCGGTGTCAGGATGGTATTGCCCTGCGTCATTCCCATCGCTCTAGCGACCGCCTGACCAGAGGGCAGACCGAGCGCTTTGCCACGTAGAAGATTGCGTTGAGCGAGTGATTTAAACATGTCCGTAATGAAGGGCAGCAAACCGAGACCGACGGCGAGCTTCGCATCGATCTTGCGTGAAAGCTGTGGCCTCTGAGTGACGCCAGAAAACTCAAAGAAGCGCGCCCACTGAATCTCCAACCCGCCCCGTCGCTCCTGAAAACCACGCAGGTCTTCACCCTCGTCGCCGAAGATTTCCACATCGTTAGGATCTTCGGTTGCCGGATTGAGCTCATAGTCAGTACGGATCATGCTGTGGCCGAAGCGATAGGCGGCGACCGAAAACTCGACCGGAATAAACGGCTGATTCCTGTAATGATAGAACTTTAGATCGACGTGCAAGGCTCCCTGAATGTCTTTAGTGCCGCCACCAAACGGAACCTTGTATTTATCAAGCTTGACGATGTCGTTGATCACATCGTCACCGCCAAGAATCTTTCTCAGAAAGTCGTGCAAAACCACCCACTGGTAATGCCAGCGCACAATCCTACGCGCTTCGTCAAAAAGATTCGGCGTGCCGGCGGGCAGGGCATCCACGACTTTATTGTGAAACTTAATGAAGGCCAGGTGAAGTTGCGACACAATCGCATTCTCGTCGTTACGTGGATCGCCTGTGAGAGCACGCTTCGGGTCGGCAGAGTTTCGCGGCAGGTCGTCTTCGCCGGCCGCGTTCTTACCGACGAGCAGATGGATTCCGTCCTGAGCGTAGAGATATGGATTATTGTCCGGTCCATCCGCATAGAGTGAATCAAGATCGTAGCGGGGCGTGCGGAAGTTGCGCAGAGCATCCGGATCGTTGTCGCGCTGGAGTTTGGAATTCGGATCAAAGGTGATGTCATGGTCAATGAACTGACCGAGATAGGTGAAGCCCGCGGGAATATCCGGATTGTCGAGATTAGGATCGTCGGCTTGCGCCTGCGTCTCGATCATCAGTGTACCTAACGACAGAAGATCGGCATCATCTGGAGCAAAAGGTGGGAGGTTCCGAAACATTCGCCCAAAGCGTCCTTCGTAGAGAGTGGAACGCGGAACATCTTCAAGGCCGCGTATCGGCAGCACTCCGTGAAAACGTTGTGGGGGGCTGGCACTGCTGTGTGGTGGTTCGTTAGAGAGTTTTATTTCTGACATGTCAATTTCTCCTCTAATAGATATTCTGAGAGAGAGAACCGGATGGGATGACTCTCTTATGTTCTATGAGAAAAGCGAACTAAACGTTTCTCCCCAGGCTCTTGAACGACTCACATGCAATGTACTGTCGATTTCGCAGAGTCTCATTCGACCATAGGTTAGGGAATGAATTTGATTGGTCGCAGTGATTGCGGTGTTCCCTGTACGAGAATTTCACACGAACCAGGAGAAGAGTATGCGTAAGATCATTGTTGCTGAACACGTTAGTCTGGATAGCGTTATTCAATCCCCCGGCGGGCCTGAAGAAGATCCCAGCGGCGAATTTCGCCTCGGTGGCTGGACAGTGCCCTATGTTGACGAAGCCATTGGCCGAGAAATTCAGGACCTGTTCTCGCAGCCTTTCGAGTTGCTGTTGGGACGTCGGACCTATGAAATATGGGCGTCGTATTGGCCGCACGTACCGGCCGATTCAGGGGGTCGCGCGATTGCCGACCTGTTCAACAGCGTGCGTAAGCATGTGGCCACACATCGATCCGATGGGCTGGACTGGCAGAACAGTCATGCGCTCGAAGGCGACCTTGCCGACGCGATACGCGCGCTTAAGCAGCAGGACGGCGCCAACCTGTTGACGTGGGGAAGCGCCGGCATGGTGCGCCAACTGCTTGCAGCCGGGTTGGTGGACGAGCTTAGGCTTATGATTTATCCCGTCGTACTTGGTCGCGGCAAGCGCTTGTTCGGCGATAACGCACAACCATCGGCCTTCAGCCTGACGCACTCGACCAGCACGGCTAGTGGTGTGCTACTCACCCGCTACGCGCGCAGCGGCGAGGTGCGCACAGGATCGTTTGAAAGTTGAGTAGGAAGCCGGTGACCTCGTAACGTTTCATCGTTCTTTTGTCATCATTATCAGAAGAGATCTGAAAAGGTGGCTGAAAGAAATGGCCTGATCTTTTTGCCACACAATTTGTTGCCGTAGTCACGACAGCATCACTCCAGGATTTGGAGTATTATGCGCGAACACTAAGAGGAGGAGTTTGATATGTTGCCTTTCAGCCCGACAAAGCGGTACGTCGAAAATGGGTACGAATTCAACGAAACCTCGCTTGAGTGGAAAGAGGCTTGTCGAAGCTTGCCGTGCTTTTCTGCGGTCTGGTGGCCTGATTATTCCACCGCGGTCATAGACGAGACAATCAACGGCGAACCTATCGTGATTCAACTCTGGATCGGCTGGTGTCAAAAGTTCCTGAACCGTGATGATTTCCCGGGAGGGATCGGCGCCGAAGTTGGCATTTACCACAGAATACCTGGCAAGCCGCCTCCGTCCACGATTCCATTCTTGCCACAAAAAATGGCGGATTTCATGCTGGACCACATGGCTGAGCTGGGTGGTGATCATCTTTGGTGGCCCTACCCTGAACTGAAGACGGAACTCGAGTTCGAGATGGTCAACCCAAAGACCAACGAGACGTTCTTTCACGCTGGACCACAGACAACTTACTGGTTGACCAAGTGGATGACCACGGATAGCTATGAAAAGTATAAAAAGGCACATGGCCACACACCGTTTTTTTCAGTGAATTACAATCTCAGGTACAAGATCAACGGAAAGACGTACGAGTGGACCTAAAGGCGCGGTACATCAGTACCTGTGAAGAGGTTAAAAAGAAGAGGCCACCTGCAAAGCGTGGCCTCAAGTTTTTTACAGACACATTCTTCACCTTTCCCGTCATATCCCATGAAGGTCGGATCGTTAGGGACGCGATGTAACTCCACCGACCCTACATCGCTTCCCGCTTCCGAGGGCCTCAACCCTCATAACCCCTAAGGAGACTGCAATGCCAAATCAATTCGAAGTAAAGGCAAAAGAGAATAGTGTGAGTGGAGGAAGTCCTCTGGTCACTGGAATCACTGTCACGAAGGGAGAACTGCTAACTATTAACGTTTCCCCAGATGATAAATGGAGCGCAGGCGCTGCCGACCGCGAGTCGAACGCCAACGGCCTCAGCAACCCTTTCGGCGGAAATTATGGACTATTTACGCACAACGGGTTTTCTTTCTTCTACGGCTCGCTCGTCGGAAGTATTGACGGCGGGAAGACTTTTTTCGCAGTTGGCACGAGGATGGAGATGTCCATTCTCGTTCCGGAAGGACGCCTGGCTCTGTACTATTGGGACATCAATCAAGGTGACAATAGCGGCTCCGTGATCGCTACTGTCGCTGTGTACAAAGGACCTCTCGTTTGATGACGAGTGCGGCAATGAACGCTGAGCACATCCAGCATCGGATGTGCTTAGCGTCTATTTAGTCTGATCACATACCACTGACCGACCTGACATTCGGAGTTTTATACAAATAGCTTTATAGGACTTGTCAGTTCAAACACTGTCAGTTCAAAACATTGACTTCGCTGTGACGCTGTAATATCCTCCGGCCCACTTAACTGGATCATTGCTCACGAATGTCCAATTTCTTGTCCCAGACTACACAGGTAGAAGAGTGGAAGGTCGACTTCACGTTTGTTCCTGAGGGAGAACCGACTTTTAACAATCGCAGCATAGAAGGTGCGGTTCATAGTAACCGCTGCTAGATCAAAAAGCCCGACAAACAATTCGTCTATTTCCGTCTGCTAAACAACTCGTTTGCAAAGGATTTCTTATGAACCTCAAACATGTTGGTAGTCGCTCATCGATATCGTCATGCGTTCTCCTTTTTGCAATTTCAATCTGTTATGGACAAGCGCCACCGTGTCCTGAGGCTTCTTCCACTTCCTACCAGAAACAATATCATGCTGTTGATGAGGTGCTCGTGATACCGATTAACCTGACACCTTGTCAGACGGTAGAGGTCTACGAGTCTCACGATTTCAATAATGACATGGATAAGGGAACAGTCCTGGTCTATACCTATTTTAATAGCGCGGGAGAGATGTTGTATGAAGAGTTTCAAAGCGCGGTTGCTACAGGCGGCAAGACTTTTCCAAAGCAGGAGTCACGTTTCGAAGCCTTCCCATGGAGGGGATCGATTGGTCCAGCAGGGTTACCCACCACTTTGCAAATAAGAAGCACGAGCGTAATACAGGGAGATCCCGAATACTCGTTCCAGGTAATCAAGAAACCAAGACCTGAATACAATCTCGGAGGCCGGACGTTTGAAAGCGCCACTGTCGTAGATACCTTTCCCAGTACATATTATGGGAGTTTGCGAGTGAACGAGGCGGGGCAGTATTTTAAGGTTCACCTCGAGACAAACCAATCGCTATACGCTTCAGGTTTTGCTGAGGCACTGGATCCGCTATATAGTCCGGCGTATCAGATAAGCATCTATGATTCTTCTCAGCAAAAAATTCACGACCTGATAAACCTCACGGTTAGCGGTACCGTACCGTATCAATCGTCTGCTTTTACCAACTCGAGCGGCAATCCCGCTGATTACTACATAAACGTTACAACGAGTGAGTGGAACCTTCCAGATTTCAAGCTCGTTCTGTCGAGCACATCGCTCACTCCCGAAGAACCGCTGATCTTCGTTCCTGGGATTGGTGGCACTTTTCTCGTTGACAAATCTCAATCGCCCCCTGTCGAGAGGTGGCCCGGTGTCGGGAGATCTCACACTCCTTTAACCCTCAATCCGCCGAATCCCAACATAATAGCGACTGACGCAATTCGCGATCGGATTTCAGTTCCCGTGCTGGGCACAGTCGTCTATGACGTGTACGGCACGCTCCTAAACACCACTCTCGTGGGGGCAGGCAGATATCGTGAGTATCAGGTCAAGGACGATCCGGCGTTGCGTACCTCAGCTGGTTGCGATGTTTCTCAACGGCCAAAGCAACCTGACCTGTTCGTGTTTGGTTACGATTGGAGAAAAAGTAATGTGGATAATGCTGTCTTACTAGCGGATTACGTTAAGTGTGTACAAAGATTCCATCCAGGAGTCAAAGTAAATATCCTGGCGCACAGTCAAGGTGGGTTAATCGCGCGGCGTTTCATACTGGATAATCCGGGAAAGACCAGCAAGCTTATCACGATTGCCACTCCATGGTTGGGTGCACCCAAGGCTATCTATGTTCTAGAGGAGGGCGATGCCGGATTTCACCATGTTCTGGATAGCACCTTAAAGGCATTAGCTGAGTTTTTCCCTAGTATACATGAACTCTTACCCAGCCAGTCCTACTTCGATCTGGGAGGAAGGCCGTTTCGGGAAATCGGCGACTTTAATCACAACGGAATACCGAATGAGACATACACGTTCAGTCAACTAGCGACCTTGCTAAACCAACGATATCCTCGCAGCACGCCGGCAACAACAGGCATTAGATTTCATGCCTATTCCGGCCAGGACGACTGGAGAAATGATCAGACGGGCGTTGAGTATTATTCGTTCTTCGGCCAGCAGCATCGCAACAATACTATCGGGCAGGTCAGAGCAGAGAGTACGGTAGTCTGCTCTATGTTCCCACTAAGTTGCCGCCCTCGCGAAATGTTTACCACGGCTCCTATCATGGGAGATCGCACAGTTCCGGTGCGAAGTGCATACCGAATTGAAAATAGTATTAACCTCGCTCCTAATGCACAAAAGTTTAGAATCGCTTCGCCCCAGGACGAGACGGACGATCAGGCAGAGCATAACGGAATAACGAAGACCCAATCGGTAAGGGACATGGTTCTTTATCTGTTAGGACGCGGTCCAAACCCAAATTGGAGCGACAGCGCAGAGGTGACGCCTGGACCAAGTTACTATCTGAATATCACCGGAGTCGATTATGTTTCAGTTTCCGATGAACTCGGAAACAAAAACACTCCCATTGACGATACGTTCACGTGGGCTGTACCCGGAGTAACTTACGATGTGATAGGAGAGCAAGCCGTTGCAATTTCGCTTACTCCAACTAAGACCTACACAGTACAGTTCCAAAATGGGCCCGACCCCATCACACTCGAGATCGTGAAAGGTGTCGATAAATCATCGGCCACCGAAGCAGTTAGATATCAAGATCTGAACCTACCCGCCGGCGTCAACGCAATGATGCAAACCTCTGCCGAAGGTATTTCGGATCTGAGGTACGACAGTGACGGAGATGGAACCTTCGACACGGTCGTTGAGCCGACGGCACATTTGACCGGGTCAGATGCACAAGATATCGATCCACCAAGCGTAACGATCGACACGACTAAGCAGGACGGCAACCACGTGGTTACCATAAGTGCCGAAGAAACCGGTTCTGGTTTGAAAGACGTCTATTACTCACTCGACGGCACCACATTTCACCCATACGCCAGCCCAGTCACTATCACACCAAATCAAGCTTCGTACGTTTATGCCTTTGCTGATGACAATGCGGGCAACCGATCAAGTCTCGTCAAACGCAGACTCCCAATCAGATCGGCTCTTCTCGTCAGTGGTTCATCGACATTAACGCCAAGCGATTTGTTTGTCAGCACGCATCTTGAAGATCTCGGGTATTCCGTAAGCGTTAAAAGCGCCGAATCATCTGTTACGACGGACGCAACCGGCAAGGATCTTGTCGTTATTTCTTCGACTGTAGAACCTTCAGTGGTCAATACAAAGTTTCGAGATGTTACAGCCGGCGTGCTTACGTGGGATGAGGGGATGTTCCCATATCTCGGCATGACGGGCTCGACTGCTGGCAGTGACTTCGGTCGAGCTGAGGATCAAACAGAAGCAGTTATGTCGACCACTTCCAGTCCTTTAGCTGCAGGACTCACGGGAACGGTGACGATATCCAATTTTGCAGCACCCTTCGCATGGGCCAAACCCAACGCAAATGGCGTCAGGATCGCAACTCTGCCATCCGATGCGGAAAAAGCAACTGAATTCGGTTATGAAGGGGGCACGTCAATGCCCGGTCTCTCCGCTCCTGGCAGAAGAGTTGGTTTGGGTATGTCAGATGATACGGCAGAAGTGCTGAGCGTTGACGGTTGGGCCCTTTTCGACGCGGCAGCCAATTGGGCTGGCGGTCTGACGAATAATGCTCCCACGATCAGTATTTCAACCCCGGCAAATCACGCAACCTTTGCCTCCGGCACCAATATCTCGATCTCCGCGGAAGCTGGTGATTCAGATGGATTCGTAAGGAAGATCGATTTCTACGCGGGCTCAACATTACTTGGGACCGCGACAAACAGTCCATATTCATTTACCTGGAACAACGCGCCTGCGGGAAACTTTAACCTCACTGCGGTTGCGTCAGATGACATTGGAGCGACAACGACATCGAGTACTGTTGCAGTAACGATAAATACTGCGAGCGGCACTCTCTCAGGATCTGTAACCCAGGTTAACGGAACCACACCCATCGCTGGCGCACGAATCGATGTTAAGAATGGCAACACGTTGGTTGCAAGTGCGACAACAAACGCAACCGGAAATTTTCTAATCTCCAGCGTTGCCGTTGGTACTTTTGATGTTCAATCATCAGCGGAAGGGTATGTTACTCAAACGCAGTCCGGCATCACGATAAATAACGGAGGTACAACAACTGTTGATTTCTCTTTGAACTATTCCGTGCCGACAAACGTCGCGTTAACCGGAACGGCAAGTCAATCGAGCACCGCTTACGGCGGTGATGCTGCGCGTGCGGTGGATGGAAATACGAGCGGCAATTGGGGTGATAACTCCGTTACGCATACGACTGTCGAAAATCAACCGTGGTGGCAGCTCGATCTCGGCAGTTTGCAACCAATTCAAGAAATAAAGCTCTGGAATAGAACTGATTGTTGTGGTGATGCCTTAACCGACTTCTATCTCCTTGTATCAGATCAACCATTCGGTTCGTCAGATCTCCAAATGACACAGAGTCAATCAAGTGTAACGACTTATCATTTCGGCGGAACTCCGGGCACCTCTACAACCGTAGCCGTTCAACGTAATGCACGTTACATACGCGTACAGTTAGGCAGGAATGAGCGACTCTCACTCGCTGAAGTGCAGGTGTGGGCTGGAAGCCTGACATCTCCCGGGAATCCTTCGAATCTTGCTTTGAACCGGCCCACCGCACAGTCTGATACGCTGTGGGGAGGCTATTCTTCACGTGCCGTAGATGGGAACTCCAGCGGTAGCTGGGGCGATAATTCGGTGACACATACGGCTGTGCAGAACAACGCGTGGTGGCAGGTTGACTTGGGCAGCGTTAAATCTCTCCAGACAATCCAACTCTGGAACCGGACTGACTGTTGCGGAGATGCATTGAGCAACTTTTACGTATTTGTTTCTGATGAACCTTTTACGTCCACTGATTTGTCGGCCACCCAAAACCAAACTGGAGTTTGGAGTAGTTACTTCTCAGGACAAGCAGGTGCATCGACAACTTTCACCGTGAATCGCTCAGGCCGTTATGTGCGCGTTCAACTCGCCGGAAATGATCGTGTGTCCCTGGCGGAAGTGCTGGTCCTTGGGGAACCTTGATCGACTATCAAAAATTCTCCGAGAATCTTGGCGTGCGCGTACTCACCCTTGCTCTAACATTCGTATTCTTATGTTGCTCGGCAGTAGTCGGGCAGGCGTGTCTGGAACGCGCCGAGGAGATTGCGCCGCCACTCACGAAACAGACGCGGCGTGAGTTTGAAGCGAAACTTACCGAGGCACGCAAGAACGTCGAGAAAGAACCAAGCGCCGATAACTTGATCTGGCTCGGAAGGCGAATGGCTTATCTTGGTCATTACAAAGACGCAATCAAGATCTTCACGCAAGGAATCGAAAACTTTCCCGATGACGCGCGGTTCCTCCGACATCGTGGGCATCGATTCATCACGTTGCGTTGCTTCGATTTGGCGATCGCGGATCTGAATCGCGCTGCAAAACTCGTCAAAGGCAGACCCGACGAGATCGAACCTGATGGTCTACCCAACAGGCGAAACATTCCCACAAGCACTCTGCAATCAAACATCTGGTATCACCTCGGCCTCGCACACTATTTAAAGGGAGACTTCAAAGCCGCACTCAACGCATTTCGCGAAGCGGCGAAAGTCTCTACCAATCCAGACATGCTGGTCGCGACCACGCACTGGGAGTACATGACCTTGCGCCGGCTCGGTCGCGAGAAAGAAGCGGCGAGTGTCGTCGCCGCAATCAAACCTGATCTGGACGTGATTGAGAATGCCGACTACTACAAACTCATTCGCCTGTACCAGGGCAAGATGACGGCAGACGAGTTATCAAAGGAGATCAGCAAAGCATCGATCGGTTACGGACTGGGAAACTGGTTTCTGTACAACCATCAACGAGACGAAGCCGAGAAGATCTTCCGACAGGTCATTCTAGGAAACGATTGGGCCGGCTTTGGACACATCGCAGCCGAAGTGGAGCTAAGTCGTTAGCGAAACAATGACTCACCGGCCCTTCCACAATCCTTGCGCGACTAGCGGCACGTACGTCTCGAGTCCTTCCGGTCTGAAGTGAATCGTGCGCTCCTGCTCAGCGCTCATGTATGCAGTCATCAGCAGCTCAGTGATCTCGAGACCATCGTAAAAACTTTCGTCCGGTTGCTTTCCGTCGAGAAAGCACTGAACGAAATAGCGGTCCTGCGATTCGTATCCGTACTCCGCGGCTTCGTTCCCCAACACCGGCATCAAGCCCTGCTCGGCATTCTGTTTCTCAACGAGGTCTTCACCGGCCACGCCTTTCACCTCACGACTCAGGAACAACTTCAATCCACTGTCGAGCGAGTTCATGCTCAATGAGTATTCAGGGCCGAGTACTTCAAGACTCAAACGCAGACCCGCGCCGACGTAGCTCCACGAAGTTGTGACTTCGACGATTAATGGCGTGTTGTCTTCGTCTACGTAGTTGATTGTGGCTCTCGCAAAATCCTCGGCCGGCCGAGTTCTGTAGTCAACGCCCATGTTTCGGTTGAGAATCTCTGCATAGTCAGGTCGCGACCATTTCAAACTCGCTATCTGCGCCGACACTTTGACGGGCCGAATACTCGAGCGTTCTGCGCCGGGTTTGGTCAGCATAAAACGACCGACTTCGATGCTGTGACACATCATGTCGTTAAGCACACCGCCGCCCTGAAGTTCGCCTTGCCAGAACCACGCTGAATGTGGACCACTGTGTTCTTCTGCGGCGCGTGCAAGATACGGGCGACCAGTTAACGCAGCCGCGCGGCTCCACATGATCTCTCGGCCCCTCGTCACACTCGGCGCGAAGATCTGATCTTCAAGATAGCCGTGCAGCAATCCCGACTGTTCGACGAGTTGGACCATGCGTCGAGCTTCAGCCACATTACGAGCCAACGGTTTCTCGCACGCGATTCCGATCAGTTTTCCCTTGCCTGCTTGAATCGCGTTGCAGATTGCTTCCATGTTCTGCACGCGCTGATGATTTGGACCACAAAGCCAGACGCAATCGATCTCAGGAGCGCTAACCATCTCCGCAATCGATGTGAACGCTCGCGCGTTGCCGACGCGAAGCTCGCGTGCACGCGCTGCAGTCGCTTCGGCGTGAGCTGTGTTTGGACTGTACACGCCGAGCACATCCGCATCGCGCACTCCACGCCACGCTTCGAGATGAAACTTCGCCACGAATCCGCTGCCGATAAATCCGACTCCTAATCTGCTACCGGTCATATGTGCATTTGCCTCAAACGTCGGTGATCTGGCTTGGACGAGGTCAGTACTACCTCCTCGCTGATCAAATGGAACGATGACATCTCGCGGATTATAACTGACTGCCCGATGATCCGATCGAAGCTATCGCAAGATCAACGGCGGTAGGGTCAGTGCCGGTATCCAGCATCATGTTAAATGGACCTTTCCCGTCGACTTTCACCTGCACGATGATCTCATTCCGATAAAACTCAAAAGGGACTTCCATAAACGGCTTCTCCTGTGCAAGGGCGTCGAAAGCGCTGAGGATTGTCAGGAAACAGCAGGTTAAAAAGATTTTCATAAAACACTCACCGGCGGTGTTATCTCAGCAGGGCGCAAAAAACTGAACCCAATCCGTTAACAAAAGTGGAACTAAAGCGTCTACAAAGTGGAAGTAACTATAGCAAGAGTAATGGGGGCATCATGTTGAAGGTACACGCCAAAAAATTGAATGCGGTTGAGATTCTCTCCCTCGAAGGTCAGATTATCAATGGTGACACGGAGACTCTACGCAGCGCCGTGCAATTAGCATCCGATACCAGCGACATCATTCTCGACTTGTCAAATGTGAGCGTCGTGGATGCGCACGGGCTTGGCGTGTTGTTGCAACTGCGCGAGCAATCCCTCGCGAATGGAATTCACTTCAAACTAATGAATGTGAACGACCCTTTGTCCCAAGTTTTCGAGATCACACGTCTGAATACTGTCTTCGAGATTGACTCGTGTCTCGCAGCGCCGCGAGTGCTGATGGCCGCATGATGTATCGTGAAAACCTGTTCAGGGTTGTTCGCCTGCACCCGCAAAATCACTCTCCGCATGAAACAAGGTCAACTTCTTTGCACTAAATAGCCTCGAGCGTTCTATATTAGCCGCGGATAAACGCAGATTGGGTGTTCTGATCTGCGTATTCCGCGTTTATCCGCGGCCAAATAAACCGAATTTGAGGAACAGGCATGATCCGTTTTGCGGTCCCACTACTTTGTTTACTGCTGCTCACACTCATCGGAACTGGCACACCTCAGATAATTGAGAGTGGCAGGTTTCGGTTCTATGAGACCAAGCAGATTCGAGGGGAGGAAAGTTATTCGATTAGTCGAACACCCGATAGCGAGTTGCTGGTCCAGGCGAAGACGGAGCTGCCGTTTATCGAACAAGAGAAAAAGGTCTCGGTGAATGCGACGTTACGGACGAGCACGGACTTTACGCCACTGAACTTCGAGATTAAGGGGCCTGCCCCACTGGAAATCGAAGAAAACACATCCGTCCGAATCCAGGGAAAAACCGCTAGCGTGCAAGATCGCGGGAACAACTCCACCGCCGCCGTACCGCCCAATTTCTTCGTCGCGAGTGGTTATGTTCCCGTCACCATGGAAATGATGCTCGTTCGCTACTGGTTATCGCACGGACGGCCGGCTTCGATTCCGCTCTTGCCAACCGGCGAGGCGTTCGTCGAACTTCGCGGTGAAGACACCGTGAGGATTTCCGGCAAGCCGGCTGTTCTGAATCGTTACCAACTCAGCGGCAGAAATTGGCGCGGCGGTTGGGGACGGCAAACTCTCTGGCTCGACTCAGAGAACCGTCTGGTAGCCGCAGTAAATCTTGGCAGCGACATCGAGACGAATCTCTACGCGTTTCGCGACGGCTACGAAACCGCGACCTCATTCTTTCTGAAAAGAACAGTCGAAGACAGCATCGATCGGCTCACACAAGTTGCCGAACGTCTAAGCCCAACCACAACGAACCCAATTGCCTTGGTCGGGGGCACGTTAATCGACGTAACAGGAAAGCCGCCAATTCCGAACTCCGTCGTCGTGATTGAAGGCGATCGTATCGTCAGCGCGGGCGCACGATCGATAACGAAGATTCCAACGAACGCTAAGCTGATCGATGTCAGTGGACGATTTCTGCTACCCGGCCTCTGGGACATGCATTCGCATTTTTACCAGGTCGAGTTTGGCCCAACGTACCTGGC
>DATDFT010000361.1:0-25782 GCA_036522475.1 Pyrinomonadaceae bacterium
TTCTTGTCGTTCAGCTCGGAGATTCTTTGCTGAATCTCAACGATGCGATTTGATTTCACCACCTCAGGAACGGAGAAGATGTCTTTGGAATTCTTCGCACTCAGATAGACGGCTTGCGCGTTTTTGCGCTGATTCTCGGCCTGAAGAAGCTGCCGGCTCAAATCTCCCAAACGCTGACCTTCAACGTTCAGAGCCGAGTCGTTCGTGGGCGGCAGTCCTTTTTCGCGCGCGTAGTTGAACAACGACTCCGTGTCGTGACGGATTCGTTCCTGGTAATCGGCAATCGAGCGGGCCAGAAGGTCTTCGGCTTTGGTTGAGTTCTGCGTGGTGCGCTCGACGTTGTTGGCCTGAAAGACTTCCGCGAGTGCGTTCGCCACTTTCTGGGCCATCTCCGGTTCTGTGTGGCGATATTTGATCAGGAAGAGATTGGTGCCGACGATGCCTTCAACTTTTTCCGAGCCGGTGATTGCGTCTTCGTAGGGTTCGAGTGCGGAGAGTTCTTCGGGACTTAACGGCTCGTCGCGCAGTTGTGCCTGGCCGATGATGTTCAGACCGCCGGGGCTCGAAGTGGGCACGGCTGCTGGTTTTTTCTCACCTGAGACCATGCGTCGCAGCGCCGAGAAGACGCCGCCCTGGGCGCCGCTGCCGAAGAAGCTTGGGTTGTGTTGGAGGTCCAGACTCAAAGCTACCTGGCGTGCGAGTGCCGGGCTCTGTAGTAACTTGATCTGAGTTCCCCAGAAATTCGCGTCCGGTTGGGCGTTCAGGACAAACTTGTCTGTTTGAAGCACGCTGCTCTGTCTTTGCTCGATCCGGATCGTGGCTTCGGCTTCATAGATCGACGGTTGGCGAAACATCTGGACCGCGACCAGCGACGTGACGACCAGGCACAGGCTCAGGATCAGCCACTTTCGCTTCAGAACGACGAATAAGTAGTCGCGAAGCTGGTTGGGTTCGCTGGCGGCAGGGCCATACGACCTGACCTGGCCAATGTCAGTGAGCGGTCTATCGAGCGCCCGGTCAACAGCGGCAGGCATCTGCATCAAACGGTTATCTTGTGACATGTGTTAACTCCCGCACAATTGAGGGCAGGATAATAACAGAGACTCGCGAACGTTTGTAGGGCCACGGATTAACGCGGAAGAAATCCGGATGTCTTCCGTGTCATCCCCGGCAAATAAAATGCTCGAGAGCGGCTTGCCAGGGACGTAGAGGGGCCAGACCGATGGCCTCGGAGAGGAGACACTTGAGACGAGAATTGTGCGGGCGAGGGGCGGGGCGGCCGAGGGAGTCGCCTTGAACAACTTCAAGATGAGCGTCGTCCAACCCAGCCAGGCGCAGCGCTTCGTGCGAAAAAGTCTCGAAGCTGGCGCCATCACCGGAATTAACAACGTGATATATCCCCGGTAAATCTCGGACTGCGAGCTCGCGCAACCGCACCGCGAGGTCGTCGCCGTACGTCGGCGTTCCCCAGTAATCCGCAATCGTTTTCAACGTCTCACCACGCTCAGCACGCGAGACCACATTGCTCAGAAAATTCTTGCCACCCGGTCCAAAGATATATCCCGAGCGCACCACGATCGTGCGCGCGTGCGCTTCCTGCGCCCGTCGCTCGCCTTCGAGTTTGTACTTTCCGTAGACACTGATCGGCGATGGCTGGTCCCTCTGCGTGTAAAAACCTTCCTTCGCGCCATCGAAAACATAATCGGTCGAGATCGTGATTAAAACCGCATTCGTGTCGCGCGCAGCGCGGGCGAGGTTTTCCGGCCCAAACGAATTCACGCGCTCAGCTTTCTGCGCGTCGCTCTCGCAACCGTCGACATCAGTCCACGCTGCACAATTAATAATCGCATCCGGGCGCTGGTCGCCGATCACCGCCAAGACCGCCGGCGTGTCACCAATATCGAGGCGGCGATGGTCATAAGCCAGGACCTCATCACCGCTGGTGGAACAATGTTCGACCACGGCGCGCCCGACCAACCCTGCAGCTCCGGTGATTAGAATCTTCAAACCGGTTGCTTTCGTTTAGCCTGCGCTAAAGCCGCCCGAGTAACGGCCGCTGTAGTGGACTCGGCCGTGACCTCTGTCCCGTACTGCGCTTTGTAATATTCGCGATAAGCTGCATTTCTGACTCTCTCGATCCAGGGGCCATTTTCGCGGTACCAGTCGATGGTCTTTCTCAGTCCGGTAGCCCAGGTTTCGCGTGGGCGCCACCCAAGTTCCGACTCCACGAGCGAGGGATCGATTGCGTATCGGCGATCGTGGCCGGGACGATCCTTCACAAACTTAATCAAGCTCCGCGGCTTGCCGAGCGCATCGAGCAACGACTCAACAACGTCGATATTGCGACGTTCATTTCGCGCGCCGATGTTGTACACGCTCCCCGAACGGCCCTTCTCCAGCGCTGCCAAAATCGCCCGGCAGTGATCTTCCACGTAGATCCAATCACGCACGTTCATCCCGTCGCCATAGACAGGAATCGCTTCGTCGTTCATCGCGTTCGCCAGGGCGAGGGGCAAAAACTTTTCAGGAAACTGGCGTGGTCCATAGTTGTTCCCACAACGAGTGACGATAGTATCAAGTCCAAAAGTGTGATGGGCCGCGCGCACCAGATGTTCGGCAGCGGCCTTCGAAGCCGCGTACGGACTGTTCGGGGCAAACGGCGACATTTCAGTAAAAAAGCTGTCGTCGTTTTCGGGCAAACTCCCCATCACTTCATCCGTCGATATCTGTACAAAACGCTTCACGCCACGCGCGCGAGCGGCATCGAGCAAAACCTGCGTCCCGGTAATATTGGTAATTAGAAACTCAGCCGCCGAATTGATGCTGCGGTCCACGTGCGACTCAGCCGCGAAGTTGACTAAAGCGTGTGTATTTTCATCGAGGTTGCTGAGCACCGCTTCACGATCTGCAATATTGCCACACACGAAACGATGACGATGCGAATCGAGTCCTTCGAGATTGTCGGGATTACCCGCGTAAGTGAGGGCATCGAAGTTCACAACGCGACATTCCGAGTACTGGTCGAGCAGCAGTCGAACAAAACAGGACCCAATAAAACCGGCCCCTCCGGTTACGAAGAAAGTTTTCATAAGTGAACTGATTTGGCCCAGGAATTCGCGTTAGCCATTGACGGTAAAATACATCGCTTTAACCGTCAAAACAAAAATGCAATCGAAATGCAATTTGACCTTCTGGGCAAAATGGACTATTACATGGCGCGCTTTTTTGGAGACTAGGTCGCGTGACCTCCTCGCTCAGAGCTATGGATCCTTTTTGTATGGTCCATTCCAAAAGAAGTTCCGTGCTAACTATAGACTGGTAATATGCTGGTCTTAGTATCCTGGCCTTTTTCAGGCTAAGCCGCTGCTAGTAATTTTCGCAGACCATTTCCGTCGATAGTTCTTCCTGTTTTACTGCGGGCACAAGGGCCCGAGTCTCCTCGCGTGAGACTTTTCGAATCAGTCCTCAAGGAGAATACCCAGAATGATCAATGCTTCGCCCTCGAAACCTGGATTCTTTTGCAGTGGGCCGCGTTCATATTTCGTTCTCGCGGCTTTCATTGTTGTCGGGGCACTCCTGGCCCTTCCACTATTTACCGGCTCGGCGTCATCTTCCACGGCGCCCAATGATAAAAATAAGATTACCAATCAGGTTAATAACTCGGCTTCCTCGCAACCCAGCGTTCCATTTCCAAACTTGAACTTCCTGGCGCCCGTTCCATTTGCTGGTCCAGTCACACTGGATACTTTCGCGGGCGACTGCACGACTCCGAAGACTGTCTATAACATCCGGGATACCGATCTGACAGTTTGCGCGAAGTTTACGAACGCCGATACGAGCTGGAAAGTCATCTGGTCCAATGCTCGCGGTCAGGCGGTGCAGACCAGCTCTATTACAGCAGCTAATTCAAGCGCCACGTTTACTCTCACTACGTCGTCGAGCCTCGGCGATTGGAGAGTAATACTTTTTGAGCCTTTCGGTGGGACGGTCCAGGCAGTGACGACTTTCACTGTTGTCGACCAGGCTAATCCGACCGCTGATCTTGCAGTTTCGAAGGGTGCGGTTTCCGAAACTGCGCCGTCGGGAGGTCAAGCCGTCTTCTCGTTGCAAGTGACCAATAACGGTCCAAGCGACGCATCGGCGGTCCAGATCTCGGATAACGTTCCTGCAAACACCACTTTTCAATCCTTCGATCAACTTTCTGGACCAGTTTTCAATTGCAGCAGTCCAAATGTTGGCGATACTGGTACGACAGTTTGCACCATCACCAGTCTTGCACGTGGCGCGACTGCTTCTTTTGTTGCCACCTACCAGATCGGAGCTGTTGCAAACGGCACCATTATTTCCAACACGGCTACCGTGACCAGCAGCACCACCGACGTGGTGAATCCGGATGTAGACAACAACACTTCCACGGCGACCGTAACGGTAGCGAATACCCCGTGCCAACTTTCCTCGACGGATAACATCACGGTAAGCGCTGACTCGGGCCAGGCGGGAGCCGTCGTGACTTATACGACTCCAACTGGAACCGGAGACTGCGGAACCGCAACCACTGGTGAAGGCGGTGAGACGATTCCGGCCATCAGTTGTAATCCGGCCTCCGGATCGTTCTTCGCGGTTGGTACTACCACGGTTATCTGCACGGCCCAAACGGGAGCTGTAAGCAGTTTCCTCGTGACGGTCGATAACCCGGGCGCACTTTCCATTTCGCTGAATGGCCCACAAACGGAGAGTTTGGAATGTGCCCAGCGATACGGAGACCCGGGTGCAACCGCGATCAATGGATCTGGTCAGCCTCTTGACGTCTCGATTACGTATAGCGGCGGCTTCGATCCTGATTCGCCTGCTGTTGGAAGCTATACCGCCACCTACACGGCAACCGAGGGAACAAACTCCGTTTCGACAAATCGCACCATCAATGTAACCGACACTGAAGGGCCCGCGATTACCGTCGACGGCGCGAATCCCTACCGAATCCAACAAGGTTCGTGCTCGCCGTTTGTAGACCCAGGCGCATCGGCCTTTGACTCGTGTGCTGGTCCGAAACCGGTTACCACGATGATCTCCGGGCCAGGCGGAGCGACGTCCGTCAATACGGCAGTCGCGGGAACCTATACGGTCACTTATACGGCTACGGATGGAACTCATCAATCAACGGCCACACGAACCGTGATTGTCGGGACCTTCCCACCGGACGAAGTAGACCAGCCGACGTCCAATGTTCCGCCAACAATCACGCTCAACGGCGACGATGTAGTGACTGTTGAGTGTGGCAGCTTTATCGATCCGGGAGCCACCGCGAGCGTTTGCGGCAACCCCGTGACTGTAACTACAACCGGGACAGTTCCAAATGTCCCTGGAACTTACACGCTCACTTATTCAGCAACTGCCAACGGTTTCACGACCCAGGCAACGCGAATAGTGACTGTAGTGGACACCGTTGCGCCGGTAATTACGCTCAACGGTGCGAATCCGATGACGGTTGGATTCGGCACAGTCTTTACCGATCCTGGTGCGACTGCGTCGGATGGATGTGCGGGTGACCTGACATCGGCAATTGTCGTGACGGGCAGCGTTGATACCAACACCGTTGGTTTTTACGCGTTAACTTACACGGTGAGCGATCCGTCAGGACACAGCGATACGAAGGTGAGGACTGTACAGGTTTTGCCTTACAACTTCACCGGGTTCTTTGCACCAATTGACAATCCGCCCGCGTTCAATGAAATGAAGGCCGGTCAGGCAGCACCAGTTAAGTTCAGCCTGGGTGGCAATCAGGGATTGAACATCTTTACGGCGGGCTCGCCAAGCTCGGTGCAGATTACCTGCGATAGTGGCGCTCCGATTCTTCCTGTTGAGGAGACTGAAACCGCAGGTCAAAGCTCGCTTAGTTACGACGCAACCAGTAATCAGTACAAGTACACCTGGAAGACAGACAGTTCGTGGAAGAACACGTGTCGTCAACTCACGGTTACCCTAAGGGATGGCACTGTTCACGTCGCGTACTTCAAGTTCAAGTAGGTAACGCTTGGCAGGGCGGCATCACCTTGCTTCTCTCGATGCCGCCCACTCGATTTTCATGAGGAATGGGTCAACTAATCATAGTTTCATTGACCACATACTCTTATTTATTAAACGGCGGGGAAAATCGGCGCAACAGTGAACGGAACAACAATCCTGGTTCTACTGACGGCCCCCCCAAGACCTTCAACTAAAGGAGACTAAAAATGAGTAAGTTTCGTTTCACGATCAAGGTTATGGCAATCGCGATCTTCATGTTTGCTACAGTCTCGATCGCCCAGGCACAGGCCTCCCGAACATGGGTGTCCGGCGTTGGGGACGATGCAAATCCTTGCAGCCGTACCGCCCCGTGCAAAACCTGGGCCGGCGCGATCTCGAAGACCGCAGCTTGCGGTGAGATTGATGCCCTTGATCCAGGTGGTTACGGTGCCGTGACGATCACCAAGTCAATCACGCTCGATGGCACCGGCACCTTTGCTTCGATCCTGGCCTCGCTCGTAAACGGGATCGTGATCAACGCTGCAGCCACGGACGTCATTACCATCAGAGGACTTTCCATTAACGGGTTCTGTAACGGCATAAATGGAATAAACGTCCTCCAGGCCAAGACCGTTAACGTGGAAGACTGCGTCATCTTCCGGTTCAATACCGGAAACGGAATCACTGTTAATGAAACTAATGATTGCGCTCTGAATGTCAGAAACAGTGTCATCAGAGACAACACGTTGGATGCCATTAACGTTTTCAGTTCCGGCGGCACTGTGAAGGTCACGCTCGAAAAAGTCAGCTTGATCGGCAGCGCAAACGGGATTCACGCCAGACAGAACAGCCGTGTAATCGCAAATAACTGCAATTTCTCCAACAACGCGACCAACGGCGTGTTTGCGGATGCGACGGCAGGATTTGCGACCATCCGAGTCTGGAACAGTGACATTTCGTTGAACGGCGGTAACGGTGTTCGCGCCGGTAACGCCGGCGGTGGCGCATCTGGTGTTGAGATCGGTCAGAACCAGATCAATCAAAACACCGGCAACGGTGTGCTGGTTGGCACTGGCGGTGTGGTCGAGACCTTTACCAACAACTCGATCAGAGGCAACGGCACTGATGGCTGCCCAGGTTGTACTGGGGTTGGACCGGGTGCCTAACAGTCGGTTGAGTTAGTTAATTTGGATCAACTCTGAATCGGCGAGGCGGTTAGTCAGCAATGACTGGCCGCCTTGTCGTCTATCTGGTGAGGGACTGTTATGAAATTCGTGGCGCTGCTGGTTGTGACATTGATTCTGTCTCCTGTGTTTAGTCGATCAGAGACACGGAGTCTGACGGGGCGTTGGCGTATTGAGTTCGCTCTTAGCAGCGGTGATAAGAAGCATCTGATCTTCGAGGCGAAGGCAAAAGGCACCGGCACCCTTCTCGGCCTCGACACGGCTGAGGGCAATAAACAAACACCCGAATCACTGCCGGCCGTATGGTCCGAGACGGCCAACGGGCGTACGACATTCTCGGGCGATATTGAGTTACCGCTCGGCACGTGTTGTCGCGAAATGGGCACGTTGCTTTTGAAGGGCGAATACATTTCCGAAACCTCCCTCAAGGGTCGCGCCATCTTCATCACCAACACCACGGACGACGAAAACTTCGTCGGCTACCGTTCCGACATCGGCACCTTCAACGCCACCCGCGAACCGTGATCTTTTGGATTTGCAGATCAATAGGGCTTTGCACCAAAAGTCGGAACTGAGCGCCGAAGGCGCGAAATAGAATAGCCAGGGCAAACGCCCAGCGCCGAAGGCGCGAAATATAATAGCCAGGGCAAACGCCCAGCGCCGAAGGCGCGAAATATAATAGCCAGGGCAAATGCCCAGCGCCGAAGGCGCGAAATATAACAGCCAGGGCAAGGCCCAGCGCCGAAGGCGCGAAATAGAATAGCCGGGCAACGCCCAGCGCCGAAGGCGCGAAATATAATAGCCAGGGCAATGCCCCAGCGCCGAAGGCGCGAAATATAATAGCCAGGGGCAAGCGTGAAGCGCAGCGGAACGCGTCGCCCCTGGTAACAAAGAAATAATTTGAACAGAGCACTGAAAGTGCGAAATACCAACGTCAATTATTCCGCTCTTTCAGAGCTTCACGATCATTGCGCGCGTTTACCAGGGGCGACGCGCCTCACGTTGTTCGGCGCTTGCCCCTGGATTTCATATTCCGCGCCTTTGGCGCTTCATCCGGACTTTGGCGCTTCATTAGCGACTTGTTGGTAAGCCGATCAATTTGTTTGCGGATCTCGCTCCGGTAGGAGCGGAATGTTTATAGCCGGCAAATAAAAACGTCGCTCACTGGAGCGCAGACCGGCAACCCGAACCGCGCGAACCGTGATCTTTTGTGCGTTTTGGGCGTCTTTGTGGCACACTGGCGCGTCTGATGAAACCAATCGTTCGCGTCGAAGGTTTAAGCAAACAGTATCGGATTGGAGAACAGCGAGCCGGCTACGACACGCTTCGTGAGTCGATCGTCAGGGCGGTAAAAGCGCCGCTGAACCAGTTACGCAACGGTCGCCGCAGTTCAAATACCATCTGGGCGCTCAAGGACGTTAATTTCGAGGTCGCGCCTGGTGAAGTCGTAGGGATCGTCGGCAGCAACGGCGCCGGTAAATCAACACTCCTCAAAACTCTTTCACGAATCACTGAACCAACACACGGCCGCGTTGAACTGTACGGTCGACTCGCCAGCTTGCTCGAAGTCGGAACAGGCTTTCATCACGAATTGACCGGACGCGAAAACATCTATCTCAACGGCGCGATTCTCGGAATGCGCAAGCTCGAGATCGATCGCAAGTTCGACGAGATCGTCGCGTTTGCAGAGCTGGAAAAATTTCTCGAAACACCCGTCAAACACTACTCATCCGGAATGTACATGCGACTCGCATTCGCAGTCGCCTCGCATCTCGAACCGGAGATCTTGTTAGTCGATGAAGTGCTCGCCGTCGGTGATGCAGCTTTCCAAAAGAAGTGCCTCGGGAAGATGGGTGAGGTAGCCAGGCAGGGACGGACCGTGCTGTTTGTCAGTCACAACCTGACTGCCGTACGGAGTCTCTGCGAACGCGCGATATGGCTCGACAAGGGACAGATCGTTAAAGCCGGCGAGACAAGAGAGACTCTTCTCGATTACGTGGAGCACATCACCCTCCCTGTACTCCAACGCACATGGGAAGATGAGACAAAAGCACCGGGTAATGATTTGATTCGCATTCGTGCTGCAAGAGTCACTTCAGCCGACCAGCAAATCACCGTTGAGTCACCGGTTACGATTGAGTTCGATTTCTGGAATCGTCAGCCAGACGCGGTTTTAAATCTGACGCTGCATCTGCACACCGCAGAGGGCGTGTACGTGCTCGCAACAAGTTCCGGAGCTACACTAAGACGCGAGGGTCTTCTGCGGGAGACAGTCACCATTCCGGCACGGTTTCTGAACGATGGAATCTATACTGTTACAATCCAGTTCGTGCAGGACTCCAGTTCAATCTACATTCATCCTGAGATATTGGTTTTTGAAGTGTTGGACTGCTTTCGAGAGGGGAATTGGTTCGGTAAGTGGCCCGGTATAGTGCGTCCGACGTTTGCGTGGGTTTCGGAATACCTTGTTAACAGCAGGAGCGGCTCATGAGTTCAAGTGGCTCTGCATTTATGATCGCATTGATGCGAGAGCTTACGAGCAATATCACCAATTGTTACGGGTCTGAAAATTGGGACGCTGAGAGATTCGGCCCATACAAATCGAGCTTCAAGAGTTCGCTACTCTCAAAATTGAATGGCCTGCTCGCCGGGCGTGTCGCAGTAGTCCCACTAAACAATACGCCACTCATCGAGGACTGGGACAGAATTGAGAACTCGATGGAGGGACTCTCGTCTGTTTACGAACTACTTGCGGATGAACATTCCAAGTCGATATTGGTCCAGTTGATTACCTACCGGCTCCTTGGTCCTCGCAAAGTAAAGTTGCCCGTCAACACTGCTTCTTATTGGTCGCAAAGAGAGCACATGCGTAGCTTGATCAAGGATCGCGACAGGATAAAAGCAAGTTTGCCGAACGTGGTGCTCGAGCATCTGTCACTTGAAGAAATCGATTACCCAATTGAGCTTTATTACACGCCTAGCGGCGTGGTGAACACGTTCGTCCTTAAGCAATATGAATATCGGAAGCTGACACCAGCTATCAAGGCTCAAGCTGGAGACAATGTGATCGACGCAGGCGGATGCTGGGGAGATACCGCACTTTATTTTGCTCATGAGGTCGGGGCGAAAGGGCGAGTCATCACCTTCGAATTTGCACCAGAGAACCTCGAAATACTCCACCGCAACCTGAGGATGAATCCGGATTTGACGACGAGAATAGAAGTTGATCCAAGAGCCCTGTGGCATATCTCAGGCGAGTTGGTCAGTTACTACTCTCAAGGGCCAGGCACATCGCTGGACCAAACTCGCCACGATAATAACGGGCAGGACAGTCTGCGAGTAAATACTATTTCGATCGATGATTTAGTTAAAGAGAAGAGCCTTCGCCAGATCGATTTCATTAAAATGGATATCGAGGGCGCCGAACTTGACGCGCTGCGAGGTGCTGAACAGACCTTACGCGCCTTTAAGCCACGTCTCGCAATCTCGCTCTATCACAACAAAACCGATCTGACTGAGATCCCTGAATATCTCAACGCATTGGATCTTGGTTACGAGTTTTATCTCGATCACTTCACAATCCATAATGAAGAAACAGTTCTATTCGCCCGCGCATAAAGAAACCGTTAGTTTAAACTTGCGAGACCGCATCGAGTTGAATCTTGCCGCGCGCGAAGCTGAACTTGTTTTTGAGTTGTGAGAGTGGTCGCTCGATCAAGTGCCACGACGCCATCGCGGTCGCAAAGGTCAACAGCGTGGAAAGCGGAGCGATGAGTCGATAGTCGTGGCCGATACCGGCCTTTACTAAGTAGTACAGCACGATTGCCAGCATGAAGTTATGGTAGACGTAGAGCCCGTAACTGATTTTCCCGATGTAGAGAATGACCGGGTGTTCCATCACGCTTCTCGCTCTGCCGCCGAACCCGCGCGACGTCTTCTCGATCAGAACGATGAAGACAAGCGAAACGCCGAAAGTCAGGAGTGTATAAACGACTCTAAATCCGATTTTGTAAACGTAGCCGAATGTAGTCACGGCCAGTATGATGACGCCGGCTACCAGAAAGAGTCTCATCAAACCCGGAATGCGTGAACGGAATTTCTCTTCGTAACGAAGTAACGCCAGCAACGCGCCACCGCCGAGAGAATCGAGCGTTGCGAACGTGAAGACTCCGGCAGCTTCAATCGGTATGACGAGCGTCCAAAGGACTACGGCCCTGAAGACGACAGCTAACGCGATGGTGCCGATAACGACTTTCGCCAGATGTCGCCGCGGCGTGAAAAGCATCATGAATGGCCAAACGAAGTAGAACTGCTCTTCAACCGCGAGCGTCCAGAAGTGGCTGGCTGGTCCCATCCATTCGGGATGAAACGGTGCGACAAAGTTGCTGAGATACGTGAGATGCCAAACAGCGCCTTGCTGGATTGAGTGCACCTGCAGTGCGAGCGCGACAAACAGCGTCAGGTAATAAATCGGGAAGATGCGAAGCACGCGGCGAAAATAGAAACGGCGCAAAGCGTTTTTGGGTTCGTCGCGGCGATAGCCGAGCAGGATCCCGGTGATCAGGAAACCACTCAACACGAAGAACAGTCTCACCGCGAGAAGGCCAAGCGTGAGATAGTCGCTCGGGAGATAACGGTCCACCGGCAGGAAGTGATGGACCATCACAGCCAGCACCGCGAACGCGCGCAACGCGTCGAGTTGTGGCATGTACTTGAGCGATGAAGCGGGCTGCATTTCGAATGCTGAAAGATACGCTGGGCCGCGAAGAAGCACAAGAATCACAAGCAATGTCGGGTTACGTTCATCAGGCATATGCAGAATCGTTGCGAGAGTTCGGCACTCCCGTCGCGCTCGAGCGAAGCGGCGGGTGGCTTCTGAAGCGCGTGATACCGCAGACAAACGATTACGACGCGATGGGATGCTATCCGTTGTTTACTTGTGAAGACTGGTCGCAGCTCCACCTCGATTTGCGGAAGTTGAAAGATGAGTTGATTTCGGTTTCGCTCGTGACGGATCCGTTTGGAGAGTTTGATATCGACTATCTGCGCGAGTGTTTTCCTGACCTTGTCAAACCATTCAAGGAACACTTCGTTACGGATCTCGAACAACCACACGAGTCGTTCGTCCACCCACATCACCTCCGCAACGTCAGGAAAGCGTTGCAAGTGGTCCAGGTTGAACGCTGTCTCGAACCGCTGGAGTTTTTGGACGAGTGGGTCAGTCTCTACCAGACACTGATCGATCGTTACAACATCACCGGCATCGCTGCATTTTCGCGAAACTCATTCGCGCGCCAGTTATCCGTTCCGGGCATCAATGCGTTCCGTGCGGTGGAAAACGGCGACACCATCGGGATGTTGCTTTGGTACGAGCAAGGCAACCGGGCTTATTATCACCTTGGCGCGTACAGCAATCGCGGGTATGAGATCGGCGCGTCGTTCGCGCTGTTTGATTACGCACTTCGATACTTTTGCTCGCGGCAGCTCAAATGGCTTAACTTAGGCGCCGGAGCTGGCACCAGCAACGGCGACTCCGGCCTGACTCGTTTTAAGCAGGGATGGTCAAACGGCGTCCGCACCGCATACTTTTGCGGACGAATCTTTGCCCGCGACAAGTATGAACAACTCGTCGCGGAGACCAACACCAGTTATTTTCCTGCTTACCGTTTGGGTGAATTCAAGTGAGCTTAACAAGGGAAACCGCGTGGGAAAAAACCTGGAACAACTCTTAGCGGAGCTGCTGGAAATACCTGTCACACAAATCACGGCTGAGCTGGCGATGAAAGATCTTGACGTGTGGGATTCGTTGAAACACATGGAACTGATTGCGGCGCTGGAGCGACAGTTCGACGTTCAACTGACTTTCGACGAGATCGTGGCGATGCGAAGCGCCGGCGACATCAAACGCGTGTTGAGTAACAAAGGAGTGACTGTTTAGCGTGGACCTGCGCGAGAAACAGATCATCGTCACCGGCGGCGTGAATGGTTTGGGCCGCGCCATGGTCCAAGCGCTGGTCGCTCGTGAGTGCAATGTCACTGTTTTCGATATCGACGTCGCCGGTTTCGACGAACTGCAAAAAACCGGGGTCCGATGTGTCGCATGCGATGTAACCAACTACGAGCAGGTTAACGCCGCGGTTGAAGAGTTTGCCGGCGCGCCTGACGTGCTGATCAATAACGCGGGCATTCTCTACAGCGAACCGCTCGTGAAGATCGCAGAAGACGGACCGAAACTTCACGCGTACGAGAGTTGGGATCGCGTGTTGCGCACGAATCTGAGCTCAGTCTTCTACGTGACCGCGCCGGTGGTCGCCAAAATGATCGTCGCGCGCACGAAAGGCATCGTGGTAAACATCGGTTCCGTGTCGGCTGCGGGAAATCCCGGTGCGTCAGCTTATTCTGCTGCGAAGGCGGGCGTCCATGCGTTGACGCAGGCTTGGGCCAAAGAGCTGGGTCCGATGGGAATCAGAGTGATCGCGATCGCGCCCGGGTTCATGGACACGGATTCCGCGCATGCGGCGACCAGCGAGACTGCGTTGCGCGAAACAATCAAACGCGTACCGCTGCGACGGCTCGGCAAAGCTGAAGAAGTTGCGGCTGCGGTAGTTGCTGCGATCGAGAATGATTTCTTCAACGGCAAGGTGTTCGAGTTGGATGGCGGCTTGACTGTTTGAGGAAAGTCGAAGAGATGTACGACTACAACCTCGCGATTCGGTTCGAAGCTGTGGTTTCCGAACATGGAGACCGGACCGCACTTTGGTTCAACAACGACGAGCACGTTAGTTACGCTGAGCTCAACGAAGCTGCAAATCGTATCGCTCGATTTTTATTGGCGCGTGGTGTAAAGCAGGAAGATGTTGTTTCCATTTCCGGGAACAAATCCGTCATGACCTTTGCGTCGATGATCGGGTGCTTGAAACTCGGCTGTCCATACGTAATCCTCGATCCTGACAGTCCCGCGGAACGCCAGCGTAAAATCCTCTCAACCTGTCGGCCGAGCGTGTTGCTGGAGGAAGTGGATCTCAAGCACACTCTTCTGCAACTTGCTGGTGCCTCTGACAATCTCGTCGATACGCGCAAGGTAACGGGGGCGACGCCGGCATACATAATGTTCACCTCAGGCTCGACCGGGTTTCCCAAAGGCGCGGTTATGACGCATGCCAACGTTCTCAACCTCATCGACTGGAGCACAGAGACGTTCTCGATCACTTCTGACGACGTCTTGACCAACGTCAATCCGCTCTACTTCGACAATTCCGTTTTCGATTTTTACTCGGCGCTCTTCACCGGCGCGAAACTCGTGCCATTTTCAAAACATGAGACGAGCGATCCGAAACTGCTGGTGGATAAGATTGACGAAGCTGCGTGTAGCCTCTGGTTTTCAGTGCCGTCGTTATTGATCTTTCTGCAAACGATGCGCGCGACTGACGGAAAGCACCTGCGCTCGATCCGTCGGTTTATCTTCGGCGGTGAGGGATATCCGAAAGCGAAACTGAAGTTGCTTTACGATACTTACCAAGCTACGAGCGAGTTTTTCAACGTGTATGGGCCAACCGAGTGTACCTGCATCTGCTCGAGTTATCCTGTGACGAGAGACGACTTCAACGATCTACAGGGACTGCCGCCGCTCGGCCACATTGCCGCAAACTTCGACTACCTGATCATCGAGGGTGAATTGTGTTTGCTTGGTCCAAACGTCGGCCGCGGTTACTACAACGACCCGGGACGAACTGCACAGAGTTTTGTGCAAAATCCGCAGCACGATAAGTTTATCGATATCATGTACCGCACGGGCGATCTCGTGAGACTTGATCCCGCCGACGGCAAGCTCTACATCGAAGGGCGCAGGGACAATCAGATTAAGCACATGGGCTATCGCATCGAGCTCGAAGAGATCGAGGCCGCGCTTCACTGCCTCGATTACGTTTCCGAAGCAGCAGTGCTGCACGCGAATACGGGTGGACTGAGCCGCATCGTCGCAGTTATCGCCGCGACGCAGGATTTCGATAACGAAAAGATCCGTGGCGATCTCAAGCAGATTGTTCCGAGTTACATGGTGCCGTCAGTTTTTCATCGTGAGAACATGCTGCCAAAAAATCCGAGCGGCAAAGTCGATCGCAGGCAGTTAGCGGAAAAGTACATTCGAAACGGGGCGAGCTGAGTGAGCAAAATCGTCATCTTCGGCGCGGGCAAGATTGCCGATGAAGCCTACTTCTATTTGACGAATGATAGTCCACACGAAGTGGTCGCTTTCACCGTCGACCGCGAACATCTCAATGCCGCGGAGAAGCTTGGTCTACCGGTAGTCGCGTTCGGAGATGTGGTCCAAACTTTTCCTCCGCACGAGTTCAAGATGTTCGTGGCCGTGGGCTACCAGGATCTCAACAAACTCCGCGCGCGCAAGTATGAAGAAGCGAAGGCGCGAGGGTATGAACTGATCAGCTACGTTAGTTCGCGCGCGTCGAATGTCGGGAACGTCGAGATTGGTGACAACTGTTTCGTGCTCGAGTTTGTAACTATTCAGCCGTGTTCGAAGGTTGGGAATAACGTGTTTCTTTGGAGTGGCAATCACGTCGGCCATCATGCGAGCGTTGGCGACCACTGTTACATCGCAGGTCAGGTGGTGATCTCCGGCAGCACGAAGGTTGAAGATTATTGCTTTGTCGGCGTCGGCGCGATGTTGGGCCATGAGATCACGATCGGACGCGATAGTTTTATCGGTGCCGGATCGCTGATTACAAAGAACGTGGCGCCGGCGAGCGTCTACATCGCCGCCGACACCCCGAAGTTCCGTCTCGACTCCGAGAACTTTTTGCGTCTGACGAAGATGAAGTGATTTGCTTTTTGGATTTAAGATGTTAACGAGGATTGATCAACCGGACTTTTCTGCGCTCAAGGGACAACATCACGAGATCGTCTCGCAGTTCCCTTTGATCAACGGCGTGCTCAGCGGTGTGCAGCACGGATTTGTTTATGCGGATGCCGGTCGCGACTCGTTTTACGTCTGTACAAAATCAGGCTTCAGTCTCGTGCACACTCCTGACGAGCTCGGCAAAGAGTTCCTCGACTTCCTGCTACAGAATAAAGAGATTCCGGAGTACATCCACCTTTATCGACCCGACCCGTCGTTTCGGAAACACCTCGAAGCAAACTGGCCCAAGTTCAAAGTGCGCCGCCGAGTGCAGTTTCACAATCACCACCGCGAACTTTATCACGAGTATAGAGACCTGCTCCCGCCCGGCTACGACACTACAACCGCACAGGAACTCGATTTCGACAAACTCGAAAAGTCCTTTGGCCTAAACTTCGCAAGTCGCTACTGGAATTCAAAAGCAGACTTCCTCAACAACGCGGTCGGCGCCTGCATTGTCGATGAGCGTCGCGAGCCGGCCGCCATCTGCTATTCTGCTTGTGTCGTAGACGGCATCGCTGAAATGGATACCCTGGTTCTGCCGGAGCATCGCGGCAAGCGCTTCATGAGGATTGTTTCGGAACCCTTCTTCAATCAAACCATCAGCAAAAACCTGGTGGCTCATTGGGACACCTTTATCGACAACTCTCCTTCATACGTGATGGCCCAGAAGTTCGACCTGACACTGATCCAGGAATACGACTTATTGTCCGTCTTCTTACGATAAGACGCATGAAGTGGAATAAGAAAGGCCGCATTTTTGTCGCGTCAGGCGAGTTTGGATGGATGAAGTCGCACACGCAGGTGCCGACCGCGCTGGTGCTCGACGATCGCATACGTGTTTACTTTTCCACGCGTCCTGACGACGGCATGAGTCGCGTCGCTTTTATCGACATCGACGTCAATGATCCGTCGCGGATTCTCTATTTGCACGAACGGCCGGTGCTCGAGTTGGGAGAGGCGGGAATGTTCGACGAACATGGAACGATCCCGAACCACGTCTTCACGCATGATGGCCGAGTTCATTTGTTTTATGTTGGTTGGAGTCGCGGCGTGACGCTTCCTTACAGCAACTGGATGGGGATGGCTGTGAGTGACGATGGCGGGACGACGTTTAGAAAAGCGTTCAGGGGACCGATCTTGGACCGGACGCACGACGAAGTTTATTCGGCGACCGGATTGATTTGTTTGCAGCACGAGGGTGAGTGGCACGGATGGTACGCCACGGGCACGAACTGGCTCTCGATCAACGGGCGGCTCGAGCATACTTATGAATTGCGCTCTTGCCGCTCGAACGATCTGATACATTGGACGCGGCCGAATCAACCGGTTCTGCGTGCGGTGATTCCAAACGAATCAAACACGCGACCGACGGTCGTGCGCGGAAAAGAAAAGTGGCACATGTGGTTCTGTTATCGCGGCACGCAGGACTTCCGCGACGGCAGAGATAGTTATCGGATCGGATATGCGTGGTCCCACGACTTGATCAACTGGACCAGAAACGATGACGGCGCCGGCATCGAGCTGTCGTCTGGCGGTTGGGATTCCAGGATGATCGCTTACCCGTGTGTTGTTCGAGTAGGCGAAAAGATTTTGATGTTCTACGCGGGTAACGGTTTCGGGCGCGACGGTTTCGGTTACGCCGAGTTGGAATACGTTGCGGAACTCGCATAGGTTATGTCAACTTTCCAGACCAGCCTCAGTCCTACGAAGAAAACGATTGACGACCTCGCGCGTTTCGGCGGTCGCCCGGCGTTTGAACAGCCGTTGCACGTTGGACGTCCGAACATCGGCAACCGGCAGAAGTTTTCGACTCGAGTTAACGACATTCTCGATCGCCGCTGGCTTACGAACGATGGTCCATACGTAATTGAGTTCGAAGAGCGCATCATCGAACTGACCGGCGTAAAGCACTGCGTTGCTACCTGCAACGCAACAGTCGCGCTCGAAATTGTAATTCGCGCCCTTGGGCTCCAAGGCGAAGTTATCCTGCCGTCGTTCACCTTCATCGCTACGGCGCACGCACTCGAGTGGCTCGGAATCAAACCCGTGTTCTGCGATGTCGATCCGCAAACTCATACGATCGATCCCCGAAAAATAGAGAGTTTGATTACACGCCAGACCAGCGCGATTCTCGCTGTTAACCTGTGGGGCCGACACTGTGACATTGCTGCTCTTGACGAGATCGCCAAAGAACACACCCTCAAACTTTTCTTCGATTCAGCACACGCGTTTGGTTGTTCCTATCGGGGTCGCATTATTGGCGGCTTTGGCGATGCGGAGGTGTTCAGCTTTCACGCCACTAAATTCGTTAACTCTCTCGAGGGCGGCGCGATTACGACGAACGACGACGCGCTCGCGCAAAAGTTGAAACTCATGCGTAACTTCGGATTCACCAGTTACGATCGCGTCGACTCCCTCGGCATTAACGGCAAGATGAACGAGGTGTCTGCAGCAATGGGTTTGACGAACCTCGAGAGCCTCAACGACTTCATCCTCGTCAATCGCCAGAACTACCGGCAGTACGCAGAAGAGTTAGCAGGCCTCAATGGCATGACACTCCTTCCTTACGACGAAAACGAAAGCTGCAACTATCAATACGTCGTCCTTGAAATGGACCCGGCGCAAACCATCGTCACTCGTGACGAGCTCATCCAAATACTCTATCGCGAGAACGTCTTGGCTCGTCGTTACTTTTATCCAGGCTGCCATCGCACGCCGCCTTACAACGCGACTGCCCCTTCGCTGCCTGAAACGGAACGGATCTGTGACCGTGTGCTATCCTTGCCGACCGGAACCGCAGTCTCGCAAGCCGAGATCACTACCATCTGCGAGATAATCAGGATCGTGGTCAACAATGGTGGAGAAGTATCCGCAAAGTTTCGATCTGAAACAGCCAGTCCCGTCTGATCCTTCAACAGCTCCTCCCAAGGTCAGCGTACTTATCACCACTTACAATCAGGAGAAACTGATCTCACAGGCAGTGAATAGCGTCCTGTCGCAGGAGGTGAATTTTTCTTACGAGATCGTGATCGGTGAAGACGCCTCGAGTGATCGAACCAGGGAGATCGTTGTCGAGCTTGGCAGACAACATCCGCAGAAGGTCCGTGTGTTGTTGCGCGATCCCGAGGAGGCCGATCGCGATCGGCACATCGGGCTCGCGGGCAAAATAAATTACCTGACCACTCTGCGCGCTTGCCGCGGCGAATACATCGCCAATCTCGATGGCGATGACTACTTCACTTCACCTCACAAGCTGCAACGCCAAATCAATTTTCTCGAAACGCATCCTGAGTGTGTCATCTGTTTTCATAACGTCGAAGCGATTTATGAAGACGGCAGCAGCGGACCCGAGAAGTTATGTCCGGCCAATCAAAAAGAGATCACTGGCATCGAGGAGTTGCTCTGGGGCAACTTCATACCAGCGTGCTCGATCATGTACAGGCGTGAACCGCTGGTCGAGATTCCGGATTGGTTTCTCACCGCGAAGATGGGCGACTGGCCTCTGAACATACTCAAGGCTCAACACGGGAAGATCGGATACATCGACGAGGTGATGGCCGCGTACCGCGTACACGCGGGCGCGATCTGGTCGGCTCGAAAGAGATCACATCAAATCCTGACCAGTCTGAAAGTCCTTGACAACATCGATCGAGATTTCGGTTTCAAGTATCACGCCAGCATCCGCGGTTCAAAGACACGAATCTTCTTCGAGCTGGCCGAACTCTACCTGCAAACCGGTCACCCTCGTTTTGCTTTGATTCCGGTGAAGAAAGGCATGCTTCTCAGCCGCGGCAGCCACAAAGGAATCCTGAGCCTCTGGCTCCGCCTGCAAACCCCGCGGCTATACCGCATCGTGAAAACGTTAACCAGCCTTTAACAGTGGGGTGGAACTGAGAGCGCTCTCGTCGATTAATGATCTAGATCAGGGCGTTGTAGCGACTAAATGGTGTAAGTTCCGGGAACGGGGTACTTGACGTCACAAGTCTTAAACATAGACAATCTGCGCTCTAAGCGTAAGAAATTCCCCACTTCAATTAAGAAATTCCTACAGACTCAGACCAGCGCAACTGCGGAACGACCATTGCTTAGGATACACGTGTACGGATGTTGTGCGTACAGGAGTGAGCGGGTATCGAACAATTTGCGACTGCTGATACCCGCCTTCTCGAGAGACAACTCGTGAAAGTGTTTCTCTGCCAGCTTTCGTATCAGCTTGGCGGTAATGTGATGGCAAGCGATGTGCCAGTGCCGAATTATTAAATTTGGCCCAGAAATTCTCAAGAAGTCTCGCCAAGCTACACGACTCCGTCGCAGTTTTGCTTGAAACGGTTACATGGAAGGTGACGCAGGCCACATGACCAGTCCTGAAAAAGGGGAGGATGTATGACTTGGGTGGTTCGCATTGTAGCTTTGGGGATTAAGTTGTTTGGTCTGTATTACGTGCTCAAGCTCGCGCATCACGATAACTATCGAGGAGCCTTGACCTGGTTGCTCTTCGAAGTGATATTGGTGCTGATATTTGTTAGCTGTCACATCATCGTCGAAGCGATGCTGCGGGAAAAAAGACAAGGTAGCCGGCCGTGGTGGTTGTAGTAAACCGTTGCTTGACGCGTTCATAACCCCTCGCTAGACTGCGAACCTCGTAATGAGTGTCAGACGCATAATCAATAGCATCAATTACCGTCTGGTTGGTCCGCTGACGGGACGCAACGAGAGGAACTGGGCCTCGAAGACCGATTTTCGGCGAACCCATAACCAGCAGTTCAAAAATCTGAAAGCGAACTATTCAATCGATGAGGCCGCGCGAATCGCAGTCGGCGGCGACTTCGACGCTGTCGGTCGCCTGCTGCGCGAGACGCTGATTTATCACGGATTGAAAAAGGATCACTACCTGATCGACGTTGGTTGCGGCTCAGGCAGACTCGCAAAACCACTGTCAGAATATCTCGAGGGAAAATATCTGGGCATCGACGTCGTTCCCGATCTGGTTAACTACGCCCGCAAACTCGTCGGACGTTCGGACTGGCGTTTCGAAGTCGCGCAAGGTCTCACGATCCCCGAAGCAGACGCGCAGGCCGACATGGTTTCATTCTTCTCAGTGTTCACACACCTGCTGCACGAGGAGTCGTTTGTTTATCTGCGCGAAGCGAAGCGAGTGCTAAAGCCCGGCGGAAAAGTTGTGATGTCGTTCTTGGACTTTCGTGTCGACGGCCACTGGGACATCTTCAACACTAACATCCGCGACATCGGCGTCGGCTCGAAGCCGCTGAATATTTTTATTTCGCCGGACATGTTGCGCGAATGGGCCAGACATCTCGACTTCGAAGTAGAAGTGATGAAGGATGGAGACGTCGCATACATACCGCTTTCGGAACCAATCAAATCTGAGAATGGGAAGGTTTGGACCGACCTCGCGCCCTTTGGTCAATCATTGTGCGTGCTGGTTCGCAAGTAGAAAAGTATGCAAAGTTTTCGCCTGCCGACCGAGCCTCTCGTTGTCATTCAGCCGAGCAGAAAGTGGAGTCTTCTCAATCTCACGGACATCTGGGCTTATCGTGAGCTGCTCTTCTTTCTGACCTGGCGCGACGTCAAGGTGCGTTACAAACAGACTGCGCTCGGCGCTGCATGGGCCATCCTGCAACCACTCTTCATGATGCTGATCTTTACGATCTTCTTCGGAAGACTCGCGGGCGTCGGTTCAGCGGGAATTCCGTATCCGCTTTTTGCACTCGGCGGGCTCGTGCCCTGGACCTTCTTCTCAAACGCGATCACAGCGAGTGGTAACAGTCTCGTCGGCAGCGCGCATCTCATAACGAAAGTTTACTTTCCGCGTTTGATTGTTCCTGCGGCCGCGATGCTCGCCGGGCTGGTCGACTTCCTGCTCGCGTTCTTACTGCTTTGCCTTTTGATGGTCTATTACCGAGTCACGATAACAGTCCAAATCCTCTTCCTGCCCGTTCTGGTTTTACTGACCGCGCTGTTTAGTCTCGGCGTGGGCACGTGGATGTCGGCGTTGAACGTAAAGTATCGCGACGTGCGTTTCGCGTTGCCGTTTCTCATTCAGTTGTGGCTGTTCGTGTCGTCCGTGATCCTGCCGTCGTCATCAGTTCCGCCAAAGTGGCGCTGGTTGCTGCTGCTGAATCCGATGTCGGCAATCATCGAAGGCTATCGCTCGGCTTTGTTCGGACTTCCATTTGACTGGCCCGCCCTCAGCGTCGCCGCCGTTCTGACGCTTCTGGTCCTGCTCTATGCGATCTATGCTTTTGCACGCGTGGAACGCAGCTTCGCCGATATCATCTAGTCAACGGCTTATGGAGCCAATTATCAGAGTGCAGGATTTGGGCAAGCAGTACCACCTCGGTGGTCCTGCCGCAGCCTACTCCACCCTGCGCGAGACGATCATGGAGCTCGCGCGCAAGCCTCTGCGTTCGCTCACCAGGAACGGGAACGCCTCGACAATCTGGGCCCTCAAGGACATCGACTTCGAGATCGCGCCCGGCGAGATCGTCGGCATCATCGGACGCAACGGCGCCGGCAAGTCGACGTTGCTGAAGATCCTGTCGCGCATCGTCGAACCGACTGAGGGTCGCGTTGAACTGTACGGTCGTGTCGCGAGTCTGCTCGAAGTTGGCACCGGCTTTCATCCGGAACTGAGTGGACGTGAAAACATTTTTCTCAACGGCTCGATTCTCGGCATGACGCGAAAAGAGATCGAGAGAAAGTTTGACGAGATCGTCAGCTTCGCCGAGGTCGAAAGGTTCATCGACACACCTGTCAAACGATACAGCAGCGGCATGTACGTGCGGCTCGCGTTTGCAGTCGCAGCGCATCTGGAACCTGAGATCCTCGTGGTCGACGAAGTGCTGGCAGTTGGCGATCACAGGTTTCAGCAAAAGTGCTTGAGTAAGATGCACGACGTTGCCACGCATGGACGCACGATTCTTTTTGTGAGTCACAACATGGGCGCGGTGAGCCGCCTGTGCCAGCGCACTATACTGCTGAATGAAGGTCGCGTGGTCACGATTGGGCCGACCGCGGAGGTGGTCCAACTCTACACCGTCAGCAACACGCTCGGCCGCGCTGAATACCTGCAACCAGCAGCGCCGCAGAAGGCGATGAACTTGCGTCGCGTCGCGATCATGAAAGACGGCGAGATGCGCGCCGAAGTCGGCTATCACGAGAGTTTTTCGATCCACGTCGAGTACGAAGTTAATCGCGCGCTCGCGGGCGGCAATGTCGGTATCGGGCTCTTCTCGGCGGATGGAACGTGCGTGTTCGCGTCGGCTGATTTCGACGCGCATCCGGAGTTATTAGAAATGAGAGACGCCGGGTACTATCATGCGGACGTCGAAGTGCCGGCACAGTGGCTCACCAACGGGCGCTATGTGGTCCATGTTTACTTATCGAGCGGCGCGGGAACGGAGATTTACGACAGTCCCGAAGCGCTGGTGTTTACGATCGTCGATACGGGAACGCCGGGCTCGAAGTACGGCGTCAGAAGATCAGGAGTTTTGCAGCCCATCCTGGAGTGGAAAACGGAACGCACCAGTTGATTAAAATCGTGATTTTCGGCGACTCGCTCGCACTGCCGCGCGAAGATGTTGGTGGCGATGAACTGCTCGAAGTCACGTATCCTTTTCTGCTGGATCAATCTCTGCGAAGAAAGTTCGGCGCCGCCGCGCCGATCATCTTTGAAAGAGGCATGCGACGACGCACGATTGAGTACGTGCTTGACGAGTGGAACGAGTTGGTCGAACTCAGAAAGCCGCAGATCGTGATCGTGCACGTGGGAATTGTTGACTGTGCGCCGCGCGTGTTTTTGAGACGTGAGGCTTCGTTCGTCGCGAATATCAGGTTTGCGCGGCTGAGAGATCGCATCTTCAAGTTCACGCATGACCATCGCCGCAGGATCGTGCAGTTTCGTCGTAAGGTTTACGTGCCGTTGCCGCGATTTGAACGGCTGGTGCAGCGGGTCGTAGAAAAGGCGCGTGAGGCTGAGATACAGTCGCTGGTGTTTATCAATATCATTCGCCCGCCGGATTCAGTTGAAGAGCGTTCGCCGGGTTTTCAGGGCAACGTGATCGCGTACAATCAAGTGCTTCAGGCGCAGACGAAACACCAGCACGTTTCGTTGATCGATCTGAACGGGATGGTGAATGAAGCGTTGACAGTGGATGGCATTCACCTGAATGAACGTGGACACATGTTGCTCGCCCAGAGACTGGAAGAACAGGTTTTATCCGCGTTATCAGCGGCTAAATAAATGAACCGAACCCACATCATTGCCGAGATGGCGTGCTCTCACGAGGGCGATCCGGCGCTCGCACGCAAGATCATCGACGGCGCAGGCGCGGCTGGAGCTGACTCGATTCAGTTTCAGATCTGGTCGCTCAAAGACACCGTCGTTCCGCATCACCCCGACTACCAGATGCTCACTCGCATCGAGCTCTCGCGAGACGTTTGGCGAGACCTCGCGAATTACGTACGCGAGAAGTTTCCTACGATGCAGATCATCGCGTGCGTGTACGAGCGTAGTAGCGTCGACTTCGCCCAGACGATCGCAGTCGATGCTTACAAGATTCATTCCGCCGACCTTTCGAATCCCGTGCTCATCAAGCACGTGGCACAAACTGGCAAACGTATCGATCTCAGTGTCGGCGCTTCGACAACCGGCGAGATGCAGTCGGCACTCGAGTGGATAAACAATCGAAACGTGTGGTTGATGTATGGCTATCAGGGTTTTCCGACTCCGACCGACGCGATCAATCTCAACTTCATGATGAAGCTGAAGCAACTCTTCGAGTTGCCGGTCGGCTACCAGGACCACAGCGACGCAAATCTTCCGGCCGCATTCTGGCTTCCGGCGGCGGCGTTGGGCATGGGTGTCGACGTGCTCGAAAAACACATCACGCATGATCGCGCTTACAAAGGAATCGATCACGAAGCCGCATTGAATCCGGATGAGTTCGCGCGGTTTGTCGAGATGGTGCGCGAGATCGAAGCTGCGCGCGGACACTCGACGCCGCGATCTTTCTCGCCCGAAGAGGTGAAGTACCGGAAGTACTCGAAGAAGAGTCTCGTCGCTGCGCGAGATCTTGCCGAAGGTCATATCATCGCGCCCGACGACTTGCTCTTCATGCGCGCCGACTCGCTCGGCGTGACACCCGACCAGGCTGAGCGACTCGTCAATCGAAAAGTCAGACGCCTCATCGCTGCTTATCACCTCGTCACCGAGGACGACTTGATTTGAAGACCGGCTTCCTAATCACTGCCCGTCTGAAATCCACGCGCCTGCCGCTCAAGCTGCTGCAGCCCGTCGAGAACCGGCCGATATTTTCACACATGCTGGATCGACTGAAGCTTGCAAAACGAGTCGATCAGATCATAGTTTGCACTTCGACGAACCCTCAGGACGATCCGTTGATTGAGCTGGCCGAAGCGGAAGGTGTTGCGTCGTTTCGCGGCGATGAAGACGACGTTGTCAAGCGACTCTCGGACGCAGCTACTGCATTCGGGCTGGATTACATACTAAGCATTACTGCTGATTGTCCGTTCTCTGATCCGGGGTACGCGGATCGGATCGTGGAGGCGTATCTCCAAACCAACGCGGATTTGATTCGGGCGTTGACGTTGCCGCATGGCGCGTTCAGTTATGGCGTGAAGCCTGAGGCGTTTCGGAAG
>DATDFT010000362.1:0-14773 GCA_036522475.1 Pyrinomonadaceae bacterium
AGCCTGCGGTGTGCGCGCCGCCTGCTGCGCAAACAATTCATGGATACTCGATTCGCGCGGATATGCGCCGGCAGTGTTGTTCCACTCAACCAGCAATTGCTCTTGCTCAACATCGCTCAATATCCTCCACTCATTCACAGACTGCTCGATATCTACGACCAGCGCGCTCGCCAACTGCTCGTAGTGGCCCATCAACCGCTCGATCGTCTCGCGCTCAAACAGGTCGGTGTTGTACTCGACGCTTCCAGCTATTCCCTGCTCGAACTCGCCCATGACCAAGGTCAAATCGAACTTCGCTGTCGATCGTTCAACTGCTACTGCGCTCACCTCGATGCCAGGCCATTGCGACACTTCAAGAGGCGCGTTCTGCCACGTGAACGTCACCTGAAACAACGGCGAGTGACTCATGTCACGCTCGGGCCGCAACTCCTCGACCAGCATCTCGAACGGCACGTCCTGATGTGCATACGCATCCAAACAAACCTCGCGCACTCGCCGCAGCAACTCGCGGCCGCTTACCTTCCCATCCAACTTCGTGCGCAGCACCAGGTTGTTCAAGAAAAATCCGATCAACCCTTCAATCTCACTCCGTTGCCGGTTCGCAATAGGCGATCCAACCACAACATCTTTCTGGCCCGTGTAACGTGACAGCAGTACTTGCCACACGGCAAGCAGCGTCATGAATAACGTCACGCCCTCGCGCTGGCCCAACTGCTTCAACCCATCAGTCAACTCAGTTGAGAATCGCACCGGAACATGCGCGCCACGATAATTCTGAATCGCCGGTCGCGGATGATCCGTGGGCAGTTGCAGCACTGGCGGCGCGCCCGCCAATTGCTCGCGCCAGTACTGCAACTGCCTTTCCAGCACCGCCCCCTGCAAGTACTCTCGCTGCCACAGTGCGAAATCCGCATACTGAATCGGCAACTCTGCGAGCGACGGCTCTCCGCCGTTCACAAACGCCTCATAAAGCGCGCTCACTTCACGAATCAGCACTCCCATCGACCAGCCATCACTGACGATGTGGTGCATCGTGAACAGAAGCACATGCTCTGCCGCGCTCAGTCGAATCAGTTGCCCTCTCCACAGTGGCCCATGCTCTAAATCAAAACTCTTTTGCGCTTCTTCGATTACCAGTCGTCGAGTTTCAGTCTCTCTCGCTTCCGCCGGCAGCTCGCTCAAATCCAAGACCGGCAGCACCACTGCCTCAGCCGCCGAGATCAACTGCACCGGCGATCCACCAACATTCGCGAAGGTGGTGCGCAGCGTTTCGTGACGGCGAACCACTTCACTGACGCTTTGCTCGAGCGCTTTCACATCAAGTGAACCGCTCAGACGTATCGCTGAAGGCAGGTTGTAGACGGCACGGTCGGGCAGCATCTGGTCCAAAACCCACAGCCGCTGCTGCGCAAACGACAACGGCAAACTTTGATCGCGCGGCGCCGGTTGCAAAGGCGGAATTTCCAATCCATCCTCACGAGCTGTTTGAATAACTTCCGCCAGACCCGCGAGAGTGGTGGTCTCAAAGACGCTCCGCAATGGAAGCTCTACGTCAAAGACGTCACGGAGACGAGAGACGAGCTGTGTCGCCATCAGCGAATGACCGCCGAGCTCGAAGAAGTTATCGAAAACTCCGACGCGATCGATCTGGAGCATGTCAGCCCAGATTCCGGATAACATCTCTTCGATCGAAGTTCGCGGCGCGACAAACAACTCATCCAATTCCGGTCGCGATCGATCGGCAGCCGGGAGCGCTTTCCGGTCCAACTTGCCGGCAGCAGTGATCGGCAAACTCTCCATTTCGACGAACGCCGTCGGAATCATGTATTCCGGCAACTTGTCCTTCAGGTAAGTGCGAAGCGCGCTGAAAGGCACGGTCTGGTCGGTTGCGAACACCACATACGCTGCGATTCGGTTTGAACTAACCAACACCGCCACGTCCTGAATCGCCGGATGCTGACTCAACGCCGCTTCGATCTCCCCAGTTTCAACGCGGAAGCCACGAACCTTCACCTGGTGATCTTCGCGTCCGATGAATTCAATGCTGCCGTCGAACCGGTATCGCGCCAGATCACCCGTCTTGTACAGCCGCGCACCGGGCTCGGCGGTGAATTGATGTGGAACAAACTTCGCTGCTGTTAATTCGGGCGACTTGACGTATCCGCGAGCGACACCCGCGCCGCCGATGTAAATCTCACCCGTGACACCGATGGGCACCGGCTGTTGATGCTGGTCCAACACGTAGACCTGGGTGTTGGCAATCTGTTGGCCGAGGTGCAAACTCAACGTCTGTTGCGACCGCACCGAACCACTCGTCGTTTGATAGATCGTGGCGGCGATAGTCGCCTCGGTTGGACCATACGAGCTCAGGAACTTCGCATTCGGGTCAGATAATTGAGCCCATGTGTTGAGACGTTCGGATGAGAGATTCTCGCCGCCAGTCATGTAGAGATCGACTGAAGCCGGCAAGGACACGTTTCGATTTCCCAAGTCGTTGATCCACTGTTGCCAGAATGCGGCCGGCAGATCGAGCACATTGAGTTCCTGGCGTTCGCAGTAATGCAGTAATTCATCGTTTGATAACGCGCCAGGATCGCTGTGCAGGACGACAGTCGCGCCACTCAGAAGAGCCGGATAAATCTGGACCGCTGCCGCGTCAAAACTGATGGTCGCGAAATTCAGGATGCGACGACCCGCGTGAAGATCGAGGACCTTGACCATCGACTGCGAGTAGTTGGCGAGGGCGTGATGCAACACCTCGACTCCCTTTGGCTCGCCCGCGGAACCTGACGTGTAGATCACGTAAACGAGATTGGCCGGCGTGACACTGCTGACCGGATTCTCTTCACTCTGCGCAGAAATCGATTCGCTATCCAACAACACGGTCTGTGCGCTGTGCTCCGGCAGGGATTCGACGATCGACTGCTGAGTCAACAGCACCTTCGCGCCGACGTCCTTCAATATCAACGACAGACGTTCGCGCGGATACTTCGCGTCAAACGGCACATAAGCACCGCCCGCCTTCAGGATCGCGAGCAGGCCAATCACCATCTCAAAAGATCGCTCGACACAGATAGCGATCCGATCTTCCGGGCCAACGCCCAACTCTTGCAGATACCGAGCTAGTTCATTAGCCCTGCGGTTCAACTCGGCATATGTCACCTGTTGATCTTCAGAGAGGACCGCGATCGCTTCGGGCGTGCGTGCGGCCTGCGCTTCGAATATCCGGTGCAAACAATCGTGCTCAGGAGTTTCGGTTCGCGTCTGGTTCCACGCTACCAACAATTCCTGCTGCTCGGCTTCACTCAGCAGCGGCAACTCACTGATTCGCTGTTCGAGATCGCTTGTGAGTCCATTCAGCAGTCGCTGGTAGTGCCCGGCCATCCGCTCGATCGTCTCAGGCTCAAACAAGTCTGTGTTGTATTCCAGCAGTCCTTTGATCTCTCCGCCTCGATCCTCAACGATCAATGTCAGGTTGAACTTCGCGATCCGATGTTCGACTTCGACAGTGCTCACGTTGATCCCCGGCCACTCCATAATTTCCGAAGGCGCGTTCTGCAAAACCATCATCACCTGGAACAGCGGTGTGTGGTTTATCGCTCTCTCTACGCCAAGCTCTTCCACGAGGATCTCGAACGGCACATCCTGATGCGCATACGCTCCCAAACATACTTCCCGCACTCTGTGCAGCAACTCTCGACCAGTCGGACGGCCAGTGAGGTCCGTGCGCATCGCGAGGGTATTGACGAAGAAACCAATCAAACCTTCGATCTCAGCTCGCTGCCGGTTGGCGATTGGCGAACCCACGACCACATCAGTCTGACGGCTGTAGCGTGAGAGCAGTGCTTGCCAGCCGGCGAGCAGGATCATGAAGAGAGTCACGCCTTCACGCTGACAAACCTGGTCTAAAGCCGTGATGAGTGTAGGAGGGAACTGCAGCGGAAGACGCGCGCCGGGCTGCGTGTGTACTGCCGGACGCGGTTTGTCGGTCGGCAACTCGAGAACGGGTGGCGCGTCTGCTAATTGGTTTCGCCAGTAATCGAGATGACCTTCGAGCACCTCACCTTTCAAGTACTCTTTTTGCCAGACCGCAAAGTCGGCATATTGAATCTTCAGCTCTGGTAGTGGCGAAGGTTCGTCGTCAGCAAATGCCCGGTAGAGTGCCGAGACTTCCTGGATGAGAACGTTCATGGACCAGCCGTCGCTGATGATGTGATGCATCGTCAACAGCAGTCCGTGATCGTTTGTTCCCAACTTCACCAGAGTTACTCTGACGAGTGGACCAGTCGATAGATCGAAAGGTTTGTATGCTTCCTCGGTCGCCAGTCGCAGAAGCTCGTTGTCTTGTTCCGACTCCGGCACTCCGCTCAAGTCGAGCACTGGGATGGTCTGTTGCTCGTGCTCAGCAATGAGTTGAAACGGCGTTCCCTGGTTCGCTTTGAAGATCGTCCTTAAAGATGCGTGCCGCCTGACGACTTCGTTGTAGCTGCGCTCCAAAACAGCAACGTTGAGCTCGCCTTTGAGACGAATGCTGATGGGAATATTGTAGGAAGTGGTATTCGGTTCGAGTTGGTCCAGGAACCACAGTCTTTGTTGAGCATGCGAAAGCGGAAGTGGCGTTCCCTCAACCGAGGGCATGGATGGAATCGGGACTAGAGCTGAACTCCCGGCTTCCCTTTCGTATCCAAGGCTCTCCGCTAAGTTCCAGGTAATCTCTCCCAACTGCCTGTCGCGGTGCTGCTGCCATCTCGTGCCGACACTCGAATCGATCCCCTTGTAGCTGAGGAATTTCACGTCGCCCAACATTCTCGACTCGGCGTGAATTCCGTCGGTCATTCGCTGGGCCTTCTTCTGATACGGCTCGAGCATGTCGGGGTGAAGTTCCAAACCCATCGACGCGCACAGGCCTCCCATAACTTTCTGAGGCTCGTTGATTAACTCTTCAAACCGTACCTGGTGCTGTCGCTCTTCAGGCACTCGCTTCAAAAACTCCAGAATATTTTGATTGCTGATTACCCAGATCAACTCAGCTAGCTGCCGCCGCGTGAATGGATGCTCGTGCCGGAAGAAGATCTGATCGAGTTTTGCTTCCTCAAACGATTGGACCATCCCGTGCGGGTGCCTGAGGAGGTGGATATAAAACGCATTCTCAAAATTGTCTTCTGCTCGTTGAAGCATGGATCCGTCGAGCGCGTATGAAGGAGTCTTGTCGACAAGTAGCCGGTCTCCGAGCCACTCCTGCAACTGCCGGTAAAACTGTTGCGTGGTCCAACCGCGGCTCTCGAACTCTTCCATCTCGGCTTTGGCCTGAGCCGCGTCGTAGCCTTTGATTTCCATCAGGGCGCGAAGCGTGCCTTCGAGCCAGTAACTCTCGGAGCCGGAGAAAGCGGCCTTTCTTTCACCCAGAGTGTTGAATGACAGCAGCTCGAGTTCAGGTGGAGCAAAGAGTTTCGGATGCCCGGCCAACATGACGCGCAACAACGTCGTGCCTGAGCGTGGCGGCGAGAGAATGAAGATCGCCGGCGGATTTTTTTGCTCAGCGGACACGAGTGGCGGCAGGGGTTGGATCAACTGCCGCACTTCGGCCACCATCGTCTCGCCAACAGGGGAGGCCTCAGCAGTAACTTCTCGCGAGGATTCTGTGCCCGAGATCCTCGCTGCCGCTTCGCTGTAATTCTCTTTCAGGTACGAGACTAACTGTTGAATCGTGGGAGAGTGGAAGATAACGACGACGTGGACGATCTCACCGAGCGTTTCCTGTAGACGGTTGATGAAGATCGCGCCTTTGATCGAGTCGCCGCCGAGATCGAAGAAGTTGTCGAGAACACCGACTCTCTCAAGGCCGAGTATCTCACTCCACATCTCCGCCAGCACCGACTCTAACTTCGTGGCTGGAGCTATATACGTTTCTTCCAACACAGGTCGCTCATGACCCGGAGCCGGAAGCGCGCGACGATCGAGCTTGCCGTTTTGCGTCAGCGGCAACGCATCCATGAACACGAATGCTGTCGGGATCATATATTCAGGCAGCCGCTGTCGCAGGAACTCTCGCAACTCATCGACAGTAGGTTGCGTTCCCTGCTCCGGAACGACGTAGCACACCAACCGCTTGTCATCACCTTCATCCTCGCGCGCAATGACAACGAGTTCACGAACAGCGTCGTGCTGGTTCAGTGCCGACTCGATCTCACCCAACTCGACGCGGAAGCCATGTATCTTCACCTGATGGTCTATGCGGCCCTGATACTCGACCTCGCCATTCGACAACCGCCGCGCGACATCACCGCTGCGGTACAAGAGCGCTCCGGGTTGTCCACTGAAAGGATCCGGAACGAACCTCGTGGCGCTTAAGTCCGGACGATTCAAGTAACCACGTGCGACGCCTTTGCCGCCGACATAAAGCTCGCCACTCACACCAATCGGCACCGGTTCCATCTGCTGATCCAGAAGAAACACTTGCAGATCGCTGATTGGACCACCGATGACACTTCCATGACGGTTATCCAGATCTTCTGCGACCAGCGGTCGATACGTGACATGCACCGTCGTCTCCGTGATCCCGTACATGTTCACCAACTGGGGACGCCGATCACCGTGACGATCAAACCACGGGCGCAAGTTTTGTAAATCGAGCGCTTCACCGCCGAATATCACGAGCCGCAAAGACAGTTCTCGATCGCCGCCGGCGTTTTCCTCCGCCGTGATTAATTGACGGAAAGCGGACGGAGTCTGGTTGAGTACGGTCACGCCTTCCTTACTCAACAAGCCGTAGAAACTCTCCGGCGAGCGACTGGTCAAATACGGAACGACTACAAGCCGGCCGCCGCGAATGAGCGCGCCCCACAACTCCCACACTGAGAAGTCGAACGCGTAGGAGTGGAACATGGTCCACACATCGTTGCGATTGAATTGGAACCACGGTTGAGTCGAGCTGAAGAGACGACTCACATTCGCATGGCTTACGAGCACGCCTTTAGGCTTGCCGGTCGAGCCTGACGTGTAGATCACGTAAAGCAGATTGTCAGGGGTGTTGAGATTTACCGGGTTCTTCGAATCGTGGTTTGAAATCACTTCCCAATCAGAATCGAGGCAGATGGGTTTCGCGCCGGATGGCGGTAAGCTGTGTAGCAGCGCCTGCTGCGTCAACAACACACTCACTCGCGCATCTTCGAGAATCAATGCGAGTCGCTCGGTTGGATACGCTGGGTCCAAAGGCACGTAAGCGCCGCCGGCCTTGATTATCCCAAGCACTCCGACGACCAGCTCCACTGAACGTTCGACACAGATCCCGACGAGCACTTCAGGCCCCACACCCAGACTGCGCAGGTGATGGGCTAACTGGTTTGCCCGCTGGTTCAACTCGCCATATGAAAGCTGCACGTCTGCAAACGTCAGAGCGATCGCATCAGGCGCGGCTGCCACCTGCGCTTCGAATAACTGATGAATGCACTGGTCGTGTTGCCGCTGTTGAACTGAGCTCGCCTCGGCCAGCAACTGGTGTCGCTCATCCGCCGACAACATCGTCAACTCGGAAATGTTTTGTTCGGGATCGCGGACAATGCTGCCCAGCAGAGTTTGGAAGTGGCCCTGCATCCGTCGGATTGTCGCGGCATCGAACAGGTCAGTGTTGTACTGCCACGTGCCGGTTAACGCATCCGTCGTTTCATCGATTTTCAACCTGATATCAAACTTGGTCGTGTCGGTTTCGATTTCCCTCGCGATGATCGTGAGACCGGGAAGCTCGAGTGACTGCGGCGGAACATTCCGCAAAGCGAACACCACCTGGAACAGCGGGTTGTAGCTTAACGATCGCTCTGGCCTGAGTTCTTCCACGACTTTCTCAAACGGAAGATCCTGATGCGTGTAAGCCTCGAGCGAGACTCTTCGAACCTGATCGAGCAATGTGCGGAAACTTTCATTTCCGTCAACCTCAGCGCGTATCGCGAGACCGTTGACGAAGAATCCGATCAGACCTTCAGTTTCGCCGCGATTGCGATTCGCGATCGGAGTACCGACGATAATGTCCGTCTGGCCGCTGTATCGATAGAGCAACGCCTGAAACGCTGACAGCAAGGTCATGAACAACGACGCGCCTTCTCGACGGCTCAATCCCCTTAGCTCGTCAGAGAGTTTGTCGCTCAACACAAACGACTGAGTGGCGCCGTGACCCTTTTGCACCGGCGGTCTTGGCCTGTCCAACGGCAGCTCGAGAATTTCCGGCGCGCCCGCGAGTTGTTGTTTCCAGTAAGTAAGCTGCTCGTCGAGAACCTGTCCCTGGAGCAACTCCCGCTGCCAGATCGCAAAGTCTGCATACTGGAGCTTCAACTCCGCCAAAGGCGACGGCTCGCCTGCCGCGAAGGCTCCGTACAAGGTCGCGATTTCATTTGTCAGGACGCTAAACGACCAGCCATCAGAAATGATGTGGTGCATGACGAAGAGCAACACATGTTCGTCGGCGCTCAAGCGCAACAAGTGTGCTCTCCACAATTGATCGTGAGCCAGGTCAAACGGGCGCTGCGCTTCATCGTTTGCCAGTCTTTCACGCCTGCTCTTCCGCTCTTCTTCGCTGAACTCAGACAGATCCAACACCGGCAAACTGAACGTCTCGGCCGGCGAAATCAGTTGCATCGGCTGCCCATCAACACTCACAAATCTTGTGCGCAGTGATTCGTGGCGACGGACCACCTCGTTGATAGTCTGTTCCAAGGCGCTGACATCCAGCTCGCCTTTCAAGGTCACTTCGGTGGGAATGTTGTAAGCGACGTTGTCAGGCTCGAGCTGGTTGATGAACCACATCCGCTGCTGCGCGAACGAGAGCGGCTGCGCCTGGTCAATCGCTCTTGTTCTTGCAATCAACGCAGGGCCACTCAAACCGCTGGTTAAGCGCAGCTTCTCATCGATGCCGGCGGCGAGGGCACCCAACGTGGGCGTCTCGAACAGTTGCCGCACCGGTATCTCTTGCGAGAAGGCCTCGCGGATCCTCGAGACCACCTGCGTCGCAAGCAGTGAGTGTCCGCCTAACTCGAAGAAGTTGTCGTTAATGCCGACCTGTGTGAGACCGAGCACCTTTTCCCAAATCAGCGCCAGTACTTGTTCCGTGGGAGTGCGTGGTGAGAGGAAGAGATGGTCCATCACAGTTTGAGAACCATCTGCGGCAGGCAAAGCTTTGCGATCGAGTTTACCGTTGGGTGTGAGAGGCAACTCCGCGAGGAACACGAACGAAGCCGGAATCATGTACTCAGGCAGTCGCTCACGCAAATGATTGCGCAACTCACTGGTCGCAACAGCCTGCTCATCACGGCTCACCACATACGCGACGAGACGCTTTTCCTGTCCTTCATCCTGAACTGTTACAACCGACTCACTCACGCCCTCATGTTGATTGAGCGCCGCTTCGATTTCGCCCAACTCGATCCGGAACCCTCGAATCTTGACCTGCTGGTCCACACGGCCGACGTATTCGAGATTTCCGTCTGTGTTGTACCGCCCCAAGTCTCCGGTCCGGTACAACCTCGCTCCTTCAACTTCGCTGTACGGGTTCGGAATGAAGCGCTCGGCAGTCTGCGCCGGCTGTCTCATGTAACCGCGCGCCAATCCCTCTCCGCCGATGTAGATCTCTCCGACCACTCCGACCGGCATCAGGTTCTGCTGCTGGTCCAACACGTAAATCCGTGTGTTGCAGAGCGGTCTTCCCAACGGCACCAGACCTTCACGGCTCGCCGTCTCAATCTCCTGGCCCACCTCACCGGTTAGCACACCGACCGTGCATTCCGTTGGACCATAGTGGTTCATTACTCGACATCCGCTTTCCTTCCACTGCTGCGCCCACTCCCACTGCGTCGCCTCCCCGCCCACGACTACGACGGACTTCGGCAACACTCTTCGCCCCTCGGCGTTGAACAACGCACGCAGGTGTGAAGGCACAATCTTCAGACAGTCAACCTGGTGCTGATCGAAATACCTCGCGAGGGCCACCGGATCCATTACCCGCTCCTGGGAAATGACGTGCAGCGCTGCGCCGAAGCACAGCGCTGGGTAGATCGCGGTGTGACCAAGATCAGCGGCGAGGGTCGAGACCGTGGCGAAAGAGGTAGGCCGAGGCAGACGTTCAGAGACCGCCGAAGAGTAGTTGACTAGGGCGCGGTGGGTCACGAGGACGCCCTTGGGCTTGCCTGTCGAGCCGCTCGTGTAAATGACGTAACAGAGATTGTCAGGAGTCGCGAGACTTCGCGGATTATCTTTCGGCTGCGCGGAGATTAGGTGCGAGTCAGTCTCGAGACAGACCACCTGCGCGGAATGCGCGGGCAGGTTGGCAAGCAAGTGTTCATGCGCGATGAGCACCGAAGCGCGTGTGTCTTCCAACATCAATGACTGGCGCTCTGCTGGATTCTGTGGATCGAGCGGCAGATAAGCGCCACCGGCTTTGAGCACTGCCAATACCGCCACCATCATGTCGATGGAGCGTTCGAGCAGCAGCGCAACCGTGACTTCAGGTCCGACACCGAGAGCCTGGAGGTGGTGAGCGAGTTGATTGGCGCGGCCGTTGAGCTCGGCATAAGTGAGAACTTCATCTTCATAGAACAGCGCGGGTGCATGCGGCGTGCGAGCAGCCTGAACCGCAAAGATATCGTGAATGCATTGCTCGCTGGGGTACTCGTGAGCAGTGTTGTTCCACCGAAGAAGTTGTTGGCGCTCTGTATCGGGCAGCAACGGTAAGTCTGTGATGCGCTGGTTGGGATCAGCCACGATGGCTGCCAGCAACGTCTGCAAGTGTTCGGCGATGCGTTCTACAGTTGACTCATCGAAAAGGTCGAGGTTGTATTCCAGCTTGATGTTCAGTCCGGTCTTATCGTCTTCCCTGATGAAGATAGTCAGATCGAATCCCGTTGCTGCCTTTTGCGGATCGAGAATGTTGACTTCCAAGTCGACAACATCGAGCGGCCGGACGGAAAAGTTTTCAGAAACGAGCAACACCTGAAACAGCGGCACGTGGCTCAAGCTGCGTTCGGGTTTGATTTCTTCCACCACCCGGTCAAAGGGCACGTCCTGATGTGAATATGCTTCGAGCGCTACCTTCCGGACACGCCCCAACAACTCCGTGAAACTCGGCTGGCCGCTGCAATCCGTCCGCATCGCCAGGGTGTTGATGAAAAACCCGATCAGTTTTTCGACTTCAATGCGATTGCGTCCTGAGATAGACGTGCCGACGATGATGTCCTGCTCACCTGTGTAGCGTGAGAACAAGACTTGAATCGCAGCGAGGATAAACATGAAGAGTGTGACCTCTTCACGTTGGCACAGATCCTTGATGCCTTTATTCACACTCGCAGGAACTATCAACCCATGGCCCGTACCGTAATAACTCTGAACTGCAGGACGAGTTCTGTCAGTCGGTAATTCCAATACCGGCAGACGACCGCTCAACTGCTGCTTCCAGTAATCAATCTGTTCAGCTAAAGCGCTGCCTTCGAGCCACTGGGTTTGCCAGTAAGCGAAGTCTGCATATTGAATCGGCAGCTCGGGCAACGGCGACGGACGGCCCGCGTGAAACGCGTTATAGAGTGTGACGAATTCGTCGACGACGACGCTGAGGGACCATCCGTCAGAAATGATGTGATGCATCGCGAAGAGCAGGATGTGTTCCTGCTCGTTCAAACGCACCAGGGTTGTTCGCAGCAACTGATCTTTTTCGAGGTTGAATCGTTTCCTTGCCTCAGCTTTGACTAACGATTGCGCCTGAGCTTCACGCTCGTCTGCGGGCAACGCCTGGAGATCGATGATTGGCAAAGTCGCCGTGACAGTCGGATGGATGATCTGATAAGGAAGTCCGTCCGCAGTCAGGAAATTCGTTCTTAACGTCTCGTGGCGCCGGACCACCTCGTTCAGACATTCCTGCAAGACGTTTACATTCAATTGGCCCTTGATTCGGAGTGCGATGGGAATGATGTAGACCGGGCTGGTGGTTTCGAGCTTATCGATGAACCACATGCGCAGTTGGCTGGAGGAGAGGGGTGAATTCTCCTGCTGCCTGCCGGCGACCGGCATCAACGGCATCATCTTCCATTGATCTTCTGTTTCCGTCGGTTCAGGCGAGAGGCTATCGAGATATTCGGCAAGCGATCGGATCGTGGGGTAAGTATAGATGTCTTCGAACTCGATGTTCGCGTTCAGATCCTTCGCGAGTTTGTTGATCAGTTGCGTTCCGTTGAGAGAGTCTCCACCAAGATCGAAATAGTCATCGTCACAAGTTAAGCGATCGATCTTGAGGATTTCGCCCCAGATCGCGGCGACCTTCTTTTCTGTGTCACTGGCATCTTCGTCAGTCAGTACACCGAACTGATTCTCAGTCGACGGCTCAGGAGAAGAGACTGGCGTTTGCGTCGTGACGCTCTTCTCGATCAGTGCGCTGTGCCAGCATCTCGTCGGTTCAAACGGATAAGTAGGAAGTTCGACTCGATAGCGGACCTGGCCTTCGTAAAACTGTTCCCAATTGATCGCAGCGCCGCTCAGGTATAACTGGCGCAGCGCCGGAAGCAGTCCCGATCGCACTCCATTATTAAAGGACGGCAGCATCTGAAACTCGCCGAACTCGGCACGGAAATCCTGGGCTGCTGTTGAGAGCAGTCCTTCTCTTCCCATCTCCAGAAACACCGGCCTATCCGTTTGCAAAATGTTCGCGAAGACTTTCTTGAATTCACTCTGATTGAACGGCCGAAATTCCTGATGAGGCGCAGCCTGAAGAGCTTCGGGCAGCCTGGTCTTCCCAGTGATGACCTCTACGACCTTGTTGCCGATTCCGGTGCCGATGATCTTTTGAGTGGTGAGTCCAAGCGAATTCCAGAGGTGATAGACGGCGTATTGAAATACAAACGTGTCAACTTGCGGCGATGGTGCGTCAGGGCTCGTGAACTGATGGCACTGATTTCTGATCTGCTTGAACACTGGGAAGCGTTCAGCAAGATAGTCAACCAGATTTCGATCGACGGCTGTTCCATGACTGGAGAACAGAAACACCAGCGGCGGCACTGCTTGCGCCGTGTGGTACCAGTCGGAATCGTCGTTCCGTCGCAGAACCTCTTCTAAATTTTCAATGAGTTGTTGCTGACTCCCGACTACACACGCATAGCGATAAGTGTAATCATCACGCCCGAGATTCAAGGTGTAGGCAACATCCGCAAGCCCGCGATTCCCTTCCTTCAAATACTCGGCAAGATTGCGCACGTAGTTCGACAAGGCAACCGGTGATTTAGCGGAGAGGGTAACCAGCACGTCCTCGCCGGCAGTTTCCTGATTATGATTTTCTGTCGCAGGTGCTTCACTCAAAATGAGGTGAGCATTCGTACCGCTTAAGCCGAAAGAACTGACTCCGCACCTTCTGACCGGAGACAACTCATCCGTCTCCCAGTCACTAAGCTCTCGGTTGACGAACACTGCTGAACTTGCAAAATCGATTAACGGATTCGGCTTTTTGAAGTGAACTGAAGGAAACAGCTTCCGGTGCCGGAGCGCGAGGACGCTCTTCGTCACGCCTGCGATTCCCGCTGCGCGCACGAGGTGTCCGATGTTTGTCTTAACTGAACTGACGGCACAGAATTTTGTCTTGTCCGTGAACTGCTTGAACGCATCGCTGACGCCTTGTATCTCGATCGGATCGCCGATCTTCGTTCCGGTGCCGTGGGCCTCGATGAACGAAATTGTCTTCGGATCGATGCCGGCATCGTCCCACGCGTTAACAATAGCTTCGGTTTGCGCCTGCGGACTCGGAGCCGTGATACCGATCGAACGGCCGCCGTCCTGGTTGATAGCGCTGCCTTCGATAACGGCATGAATCTGATCTCGATCGGCGATAGCCTGGCTCAACCTTTTCAGCAGTATCAGACCGCCGCCTTCGCCCCATCCCGCTCCGTTAGCAGCTTCGTCGAACGTTTTCGATTTGAAGTCAGGCGACAGGATGCCGACGTCGTCTGTGCCGGTAGTATCGTCCAGGTAAAAGAAGTTGATTCCTCCGCTGAGTGCGTAATCGATTTCGCCGCTGCGGATTTTTCGGCAGGCTTCATGGATGGCTACGAGTGATGACGAACAGGCCGTATCCACGACGAACGCCGGCCCATGCAGATCGAGTAGATAAGAGATGCGTCCGGCCAAAGCAGCAGGAAGACTGCCCATCACGAACATCGGATCGCTGTCTGCGAAGAGTTTTTGGTAGTCGCAAACTGAACTGCTGAGGATGACGCCGGTCTTGCTGCCTCTGAACTGTTTCAAACTGTAGCCGGCATTTTCAATCGCCGCGGTCGCGAGTTGCAGAAGAACTCTCTGTTGAGGATCGATGCACTCCGCTTCCTTCAACGACATGTTGAAGAAGCGGTGATCGAATCTCTCAATCGAGTCGACACTGGCGATCTGTTTGCAGTTTTCGGATTGATCGACGCCCAGCAGCGCTTTTCGTTCCGCCGAGACTTCGCGAATGCTATCGCGGCCGTTGCACAAGTTCAGGTAAAACTCGTGCAGGCTCGGTGCATCGGGATAGATGCCGCTAATGCCGATGATGGCAATCTTTTCTGACATAAGGACTCTTTTTTGGTGTTAGAGGAGGTCAGTGCCGTAGCGCGATAGCGTAGGGTCAGTCTCGCGCATTCGATACTTAGGTGTAATTGATGGGTTCACGTACGACCCGACGCTATCGCGTTACGGTACTGACCGCCTCCAAGTCTGAATCTTGAATTGACGAATGAGTGTCGCTTTGAAAAAGTCAGGGACTGAGCGCCAACGGCGC
>DATDFT010000363.1:0-4954 GCA_036522475.1 Pyrinomonadaceae bacterium
AAAAGGCTACTACCACGATCTCCCAAAACTCGCCGCCGGTGAGATTGCGTGGCCCTGGCGCAACGCTTCGACGAGCGCTTTGTATGCGGCTTCGAGGATGCGGCCATTGTCTGCGAGTCTTGGAAGAAGTTGGGCGCGACCCTTGCGGGTTACTGTTTTGTGCTGCTCGGCGAGCGTGTGCGCGTACTGTTCGAGACGCTCGACACTGAAGAACTCCGCCTGAAAAGGCTTTTCCTCTTGATAGTCCGCAGGCTTACGGACCAGCGACACCAGCGATTCGAAGAACTCACTCATGAAGCGGACGTTTACAAATGTTTACACACAACAAGTCGGGGGCCTGAAAAGGAGAAGTTTCAGAATATCACGAACTTGCGGTTTTGGACCTTTGCGGTTGAGTTATACTGCGCGGCGATGCGCGTTTTAGGAGTTGATCCGGGAAGCCAGACGACGGGGTGGGGCGTTGTTGAAGGCGACGGGCGGCGTTACTCGCTGGTGGCTTTTGGTTCGGTGCGTGCGCCGGCGAGCATGAAGTTTTCGGCGCGTTTGCTGCGGATAAGCAACGGGCTCGATGAAGTGATTGCGCAATATCGTCCGGATGCGTGTGCGCTGGAGGATGCGTTTCTGGCGACGAACGTCAAGGTCAGCATGAAACTCGGGCAAGTGCGTGGTGTAGTGCTGCTGGTTGCGGAACGCTCTGGGCTCGAGATTTCCGAATATTCGCCGCGATTAATCAAGCAGACGGTGGTTGGTTACGGAAACGCGGAGAAGCACCAGGTGCAGGAGATGGTGCGATTGCTGCTCGCGTTGAAGAGTGTGCCGACGCCGCACGACGCCGCGGACGCGCTGGCGGTTGCGATTTGTCATTTTCACCACGCGCAGTTTAGGAAACGAATCGCGGCAGTCTAGGCAAGATCGATTAATATAGGTCCTATAGGACCTATTGGACCTATAAACCTCACGATTGGAGAAAACCTCATGATTCCTCGCAAGCTCACGCTTTTTCTGCTTTTACTTTTCTGTTCAGGCTCAATCCTTGCGCAGAGAAAATCTCCGACTGGTGGTCGTCTCGCTGTGGTGGTCGAAGAGCGGCTCGCAGCGCTGCGCGCGACGCCGCAACTCAACGGACGGCTTGTGCGTCGCCTTGGAGGTGGACGAATGGTGGCGATCCGTTCAGCAAAAACAAGCGCCGACGGGATTACATTCTTCCTGGTAAACGTCAGCAACCGCACGCATGGCTGGATCCAGCGCGAAGCAGTTGCTTCACCAACACGCGCGAGAGACGATCAGCGTCTCTTGCGGTTGATTGAAAATTCGCAAGGCTTCGATCGGATCTCACGCGCCCGCATCTTTCTCGATCACTTCACCCGATCGCCTTTACGTCCCGAAGTTCTGCTTCTCATCGGCAACACCGCCGAAGAACTCGCCCTCCAACTCTCCACCGGCGCCGCCCGCCGGCTCAAAGACGATCCAGGCGAAGCTCCTGAGTTCAGTTACTACCTGAACTACACGGGCCTCGATCGCTACAATCGTCAACACGTGAATTTCGTCTTCGACAAATCAACCAAACGCTTCCACTACGACGGCGCCGCCTGGCGCGAACTCATTCGCCGCTTTCCAAAAACACCGCAAGCCGCCGAAGCGAAAAACCGTCTTGCGGTACTTTACTCTCAAGTGCGAATAAGGTAGTATTCGCACCATGACACTCAAACGAAAAACTCAAGGAGAACGCATAATGGGCCTCACACGTATACCAGTCAGACTTGCGCGCTTCGGTTCGAACGACACATACGAAGCAAATTTCCTCGTTGATACAGGTGCTATGGATTCAATGGCTCCGGCGTCAGAGCTCAGAAAAATTGGAATTGAACCGGTTGGTAAGCGGCTCTACGAATTTGCCAACGGAGAGGTTCAGGAATATGAGCATGGCCTTGCTCAAGTTTCCTTCATGAATGAAACCACCTGGACTGATATAATCTTTGCTCCAGATAACACTGAGCCGATTCTGGGTGTGATTACCTTGGAAATAGCAGGTTTTATCGTCGATCCAAAGAACGAGACGTTGAGAAAACTTCAAGCGCGCCCGTTGAAACAGGCAGCTTTGGCGAAATAACTCTCGCCAGTTAACCCAACCCACCATTAAACTTCCAAAAATTTGCGTGCAAGGGTGTTAATAACTCCCGCAGACCCTCGTCTATCAGGGTGTAGAAGGAGAATACCCTTGCAGGCAGCACTTAAACCCTTGCGATTAGTGAAAGATCAACCCGCCAGCGAGCTGGAAACTCTGTTCCAGGCACATCACGGCCGAGTTTTTCGGACCGCCCAACGAATTACGGGCAGCGCGGCCGATGCTGAAGACGTGCTTCAGACGGTCTTTCTGAGGTTGGTCAAAGGCCAGGAAGAATACGACTGGTCAAAAAATCCTGAAGCTTATCTTTCCCGCGCAGCCATCAACGCGTCCCTCGACCTGTTGCGCAGCCGCACCCGTTCAAAAGCCGTGTCTCTCGATGACAACGAAGTCGACGCAATCAACGGAAGTTATCGTAGTCCCGAAACCGTTCATGCCGACCGTGAGCTACAGAAACTGGTGCGCCAGGCAGTCTCACGGCTCGGCAAGACTGCCGGCGAAATGTTTGTGCTGCGTTACTACGAAGGTTTTGACAACAAAGAGATTGCAGCATTTTTGAATACTTCACCGCTGGTGGTCGGCGTTGTGCTCCACCGCGCTCGCACCAAACTGAGAAAAGAGATTGGGCACTATCTGGAGAAACATCATGAAGAGTAATAACGAAGATCAGATCCTCGACAGAGTCACTGCCGAGATCCGCAATGAAAAGAGCGATCCGGCAGCAGTTTCCGCAGCGGCAGACCGTGTTTGGGCGCGTGTCTCCGCTGCCGCGGGCGAGACTGAGTTTCAGTTGCCGGCCGTCGAGAGAATCGAAGGTTGTCGAGATTTTCAGTCACTGATTCCGGCTTACCTTGCCGGCAAACTTTCTGAAGCGCGCTCGTTGCTCCTGGTGGACCACACACACGAGTGCATCCCGTGTCGCAAGGCAATGAACGAAGCCCGCGCGAAACGCTCAGTCACATTCAAACCAGCCGCGCGCAAGTCGAACTACCGATTGCAGCCGGTGATCATGCGCTGGGGCATTGCCGCGGCGCTCGTTATCGGTCTCGGACTGCTCGCAATTCCGTTTGTGCAAAGGTTCTGGCCGTACGGAAACTTTGAAGCGACGGTGCAGGCAGCCGAAGGTCAGGTTTATCAAATCGCCGACACGCGCACGGCAGCAGTCAGCAATGGCGCGAAGTTGCAGCAGGGCGAGAAGGTGCGCACGGCAAAAGACGGGCGCGCCGTTGTTCGCCTTGGCGATGGTTCGCTCATCGAGATGAAGGATCGCTCCGAGCTTTACCTGACGAAGACCGGCAAGGGCACAACGATCCACCTCGACCGCGGCAGTATCGTAGTCGAAGCTGCGAAGCAAAAAGACGGACAGTTGTTTGTCGAGAGCGGCGATTCGCTGGTTTCAGTTACCGGTACGACGTTCTCAGTCAACAACGGCACGAAGGGTTCGCGAGTCTCCGTGATCGAAGGTCAAGTGAACCTCAATCACGCCGGTTCGGATCGCGTGCTTCGTCCCGGTGAACAAGCCACTACGAATCCGGCGATTTCGATCATACCGGTGAAAGATGAAGTGGCGTGGAGTCGCAACGCGGATCGTTACGCCGCCGTGTTGAATGGACTCGCGTCACTCAAAAAAGAACTAAATACAGTGCAACAGCCCGGTGTTCGCAACTCGACGCATCTGCTCGATCTGATGCCGGAGAACACGGTTGTTTATGCCGCTTTGCCGAATCTCGCGGATTCAATCGTCCAGTCGCATCGCGTGATTCAGGAACGAATGAGCCAGAACCCGGCGCTACGCCAGTGGTGGGAAAAAGAGCAATCAGGCCGAGCGCAGAACATGGACCAGGTCGTCGAAACGATTCGCCAGTTCGGTTCTTATCTTGGCGACGAAATCGCAGTGTCAGTATCGATGGACGATCAGGGAAAACCTGGGGAGCCGTTGGTGCTGGCCGAGCTGAAAAACTCGCAAGGCTTCCGTCAGTTGCTCGAACAGGAAATAGCGAAGTACTCCAGCAACAAGAAAGGCGGGCCGGAGATTCAGTTTGTTGACAACCCGGCGGCTGTTGTTCCTGACTCCGACCAAAAGCAAGAGAAGCTTTATGTTTGGATCCAGGACAACCTGTTTGCCGCCAGTCCGAAGTTGCAGCAGTTGCAGCATGTGCAAACAGCGATCGGCAACGGCAACGTGAGCAGTTTCACTGCAACTCCGTTCCGCAACCGCATCGCACAGGTTTATCAGGCCGGCGCGGGTTTGGTGGTTGCAGCGAATCTCGAGAAAGTCGTGGCGAGCACCAAGGCCGAACGCACCAAAGGTCCGGACGCCGCGAAGCATGAAAGTGCTTTGAATCAACTGGGTCTGCTGAGCGTGAAGTATTTCGTGCTCGACCAGAAAGACAGCAACGGCAAGACACACACGCAGGCTTCGCTTTCGTTCAACGACACACAGCGCGGCATTCCGTCGTGGCTGGCTGCTCCCGGACCGATGGGATCGCTGGAGTACATCTCACCGGATGCGAACGTCGTTGCCGGATTTGTAGTCAAGAATCCGGTGTCGTTAGTTGACGATTTGCTGGGCGTACTGGAAACAGTTTCGCCTGAGCTGCGCAAACAGATCGACAAGCAGCAGTCTGAGCGTGGTCTCAACATTCGCGACGATATCGCCGCTCCGCTTGGTGGAGAGTTTGCCTTCGCGATCGATGGACCACTACTCCCGACGCCGTCGTGGAAGCTCGTGTTTGAAGTTAACGATCCGGAGCATCTGCAACAGACGCTCGAGCACGTGGTGAGTGAAGTGAACAAAGAGGCGGCCAAGTTTAATAAAGGCAGTCTCGT
>DATDFT010000364.1:0-8616 GCA_036522475.1 Pyrinomonadaceae bacterium
TCTTGATGTCGATGATCGGGAGGTTTGGTTCGATCTCGCGCACAACACTGCGCACACTCGCGATCGCCGCCATCGGATCACCGGCTGTGCGCACTTCGAAAACCGCATCCGTCATCGGCCGCTCCTGTCGATACGACCCATACACAGTCGGCGGTATGTCGTCGCGCTGGCTCGTGTACTTCGCGTCTTTGCAGATACCGATGATTTCGATCTCGTCGGGTTTGGAAGTATCGAAGGTGAAGCGTTTGCCAATCGCGTTCTGATTCGGGAAATACTTGTTCGCGAATGTTTGATTGACCACGACGACACGCGGCGAGCTGGTGTTGTCCTGTGGTCCAAACGTGCGCCCGGTAAGCAACGGAATGCCCATCGCATTCAAAAAGTTTTCGCGCACGGTGTGACGATACCCTTCACCGCTCGCCGTGATACGACCTTCGGAATCCGGTGTCGCAGACAAAGCCTCACGCAAGAAGACACTGCTCGAGCTTGAACCGAATGACAGCAACGGCATGCGCGAGAACGTCACTGCCTGCACGCCCGGAACAGATTCCATGCGCTCGCTGAGCTGCTGGTAAAGTTGTCGCAGCTTTTCGTCCTTGTAACCGATCAGACTTGGCTGAACGCCAAACAGCAAGAGATTTTGAGTGTTGAAGCCGGGATCGACCCGTTGCAGATTGAGTAACGTGCGCACAAACAACCCCGCGCCGACCAGCAGCAACAACGACAACGCAACCTGGGCCACGACGAGTCCGCGGCTCAGAAACGAACGATGAATCGAAGTCGATGCGCGCACACCGTCTTTGAGTGACGGCGTGAGATCGACTTTAGTCGTGCGCCATGCGGGTGCGAGTCCAAAGATAATCCCGGTCAAGACTGAGAGTGCGAGAGTAAAACTGAGCACGCGCCAGTCGAGTCGCGGTTCGAGTGTGCTTACGCCGCGACCACCCCAAAGACTGACCTTGAGCAGACCGTCTTTGATCCAGATTGCAAAAACGATTCCGAAGAAACCGCCGAGCATCGAGAGCAACACACTCTCGGTTAACAGTTGCCTGATGAGTCGCCGGCGGCTCGCTCCCAGCGCGAGTCGTAGACCAATCTCTTTCTGTCTTCCGCCGGCACGCGACAAGAGCAAGTTGGCGACATTGGCACAGGCGATGAGCAGCACCAGTCCGACGACACCGAGTAACAAGTAAAGCGAAGGTGCGTAATACTTGCGGCCGTACATTTCGCCCTGACCACCCGGATCGGCAAGGAGTTTCGGATACTGCTTCGGATCGAGGTTGCTGATGACGTTGCCACCGCTTGCCTTCGCCGCAGCCTGCCGAGCGGCGCGATGTTCAATCACTGATTGCAGGAACGCGTTTTCCAACTGCCCCTGTGCCTGCTCGGCGGTGACGCCCGGTTTCAGACGGCCCATAATGCGCAGCCACCAGACCCCTGCTCCTCTCATGTTCGAGTTCTGCTTGTCAGGATAGAGTTGTGGCTCGAGCGAGACAGGTATTGTTACGTCCTGAGTGGTGCCGACGCCCATCGTGCCGTCAAAGCCTTTGGCTGACACGCCGATGACCGTGAAAGCGAGATTGTTGAGATTGATCTGTTTGCCAACGACCGCTGCGTCGCCACTGAAATGCGTTTGCCAGTAACGATGACTCAAAACCGCGACCGGAGCCGCGCCTGCTTTATCATCGTCGTCAGTCAACAGACGACCGATCGCGGGCCGAACTCCGAGCGCAGCGTAGTAATTTCCGGTTACGGCTTGGCCCTTCGCGACATCAGCCTGGCCATCGGCATTGATGTTTAGTTGGACACCGCCAAACGCGAAGACGTCAGACAATGGTCCCTGCTGTTCCCGCAGACGCTGGTAAGACTGGTAAGCGAAAGAAGTTCGATTCCGCAGACCAGTGACCGGATCGTTATTCGAGCTGCCGTTGTAACTGCCGACACTGAACTCGGGTGGCGCTACAGACCTGAAGAGGACGAGTCGTTCCGGTTCTTTGACCGGCAGCATCTTCAGCAACATCGCATCGACGATGCTGAACAACGCGGTGTTCGCGCCGATGCCAAGCGCAAGCGAAAGCAACGCCACTGCCGTGAGCCCTTTTTGCTTGAGCAACATGCGAAATCCGTAGCGTAGATCTTGCAGCAGGATGTTCATCTTTGTTTCCTGTATAAGAGCCGAAGGCGCCGAATATAACAGCCAGGGGCATTCATAGCTCGCGCCTTTTGGCGCCTTGGTTATTCATACCGCAGCGCTTCCAACGGTTCGACGCGGCTGGCCCGCCAGGCCGGGTACCAGCAGGCCAGCAGCGCCGCGGCCAGCAACAACAACGAAACACCTGTGAATGCGCGCAGGTCCAAAGCGTCAACCCCATACAAGGTCGACTGCATCGCGCGGCCGACGAGATACGCTCCGCCGAGTCCGATGAGCGTGCCACTCAACGCGAGAATCGTTCCTTCTTTTAAGACCAGACTGATCACTCGCGAACGCTGCGCGCCGAGCGCCATGCGCACGCCAAACTCATGCGTACGTTGGGCCACCGCAAACGCCATCACACCGTAAATTCCAACTCCAGCGAGTAGCAGTCCGAGCGCGCCAAAACTCGCGAACAACACGACGCTGAAGCGATCGATCGCCAGCGACTCACTGACGATCTCATCAACCGTTCGCACGCCCGCGAGCGGCATGTCCGGGTCAACCGAATTCACTGCCGCTGCAACACTCTTGATCGCCGCGTTCGGATCGCCGCTCGTCTTGATGACCATCGACGCCTGCGGCCAAGGGCTCTGTGCGAAGGACACGGTGATCTGCGGACTGTCGTCACGAACTCCGGCGCCGCGCACGTTGTGATACACGCCAACGATCTGCCATTCGAGCGGCTTGCCTCTCGGCTGTCCGGGTATGAACTCTTCAACCGCGATTCGTTGCGTGAGTGGATCGCGATCGCTCAGGTAGCGCTTCACGAAGTGTTCGTTAACGAGAGCCACGCGCATGCTGTTGCTGGTGTCGGCGTCATTGAAACTGCGACCGCTCATCACACGAATTCCGAGTGTCTCGAAATATCCGGGGCTCGCCACCATGAACAATGAGTTACGGCGTTCCGTCGACGGCGGTTGGCCCACAATGTCGAAACGAGTGCCGAGCCCGCTCGAAATTGCAGGTACACCGGTCATCGCAGCCGCATTCGTCACGCCCGGTGTGGCTTTGATCCTTTCGAGCATCTGTCCGTAATACGATCTGATTTGATCCGGACCACGCAGGCGACCGTCGGGAACGGGCAAGCGGAAGGTGAGCAAGTTGTCGGTGTTGATGCCGAGATCGATGCGCGTGAGATTCCAGAATCCTCGGAGCGCGAGACCGCCGGTGGCGAGGAGTGTCAACGCAAGTGAGAACTCCGCAATAACGAGAAATCGCAGCCCTTTGCGACGCATGCTGCCACTGCCGGTGCGCCCGCCGAGTTTGAGCACTTCGTTCAGATCGAGTCGCGTTGCTTGCCATGCCGGCGCCGCTCCGAAGAGGAGTCCGGAGAGAGTGGTGATGGCGATCGTGAAGAGTAAAACGGGAACACTGATCCTGATCTCAGCTTCTGACGGCAACATCGTGCCGACCGGCGGCATCACCGCGGTGATCGCATCGATGATCGCTCCGGCGAGCAGAATGCCGAGTGCTCCCCCCACCACCGCGAGCACTAAACTCTCAGTCAGAAATTGCGAGAACAGACGTGTTCTCGTCGCGCCGAGTGCCGCTCTCAAAGCGACCTCGCGCTGGCGAGAAGTGCCGCGCGCCAGAAGCAGATTCGCGACGTTGACACAACCAATCAACAGGAGAAACGCGACCGCGCCGAGCAGCAGCCACAGATTTCGACGCGTTGACTCTGTCACAAAATTGAGGTGCAACGGCTGCACACTCACACCGCGATTCGCATTGGTTTGCGGAAATTCGCTCGCGAGCTGCGCCGCAATCACATCCATCTCTGCCTGTGCCTGCGCGATCGAAACGCCGTCTTTCAAACGCGCCATCACGAGGCCCGCATTCGAATCATGTGCGATCTGGTCCGGCCGATACGACAGCGGCACCCATAACTGCGAGTTGAAGCGGTCGTGCATACCGGGAGGCAACACGCCGACAACCGTATAGGGTTCCCCATTCATGCGAATGTCTTTCCCGATGAGGTCGCGATTCGAGTTGAAGTGATTGGCCCACAAGCGATGGCTGAGAATCACCACGTGTTCTCTTCCCGGCTGGCCTTCTTCGGGAAGAAAATCGCGGCCCAGCAGAAGCGGCAGTCCTTCGAAAGTAAAGAAGCCAGGCGTCCGTCGCGAGCCCGGCACTTGCTCCGGACGATCGTCGGTTGACACGTTGAACGAGGCGCCGGTCCATGTGCCGATGCCTTGAAACGAAGTGCTGCGTCGCTGCCACTCGAGAAAATCTGCGGACGCGACCGCGTTTCGCCCGCCGCGCGCCCACGACCAGACCATCACCAGTTGATCCGGATTCGGATAGGGCATCGGTTCAAAGACGGCATAGACCACACTAAAGATCGCCGTCGTCGCGCCGATGCCCAGCGCGAGGGTCAGGACCGCTGTAATCGTGAAGCCCTTGCTCTTGAATAAGGTGCGAAACGCGTAGCTGATGTTTTGTTTCAGTGTTCCCATTATTCGTCTCGTAACGCAATCAATGGATCGACTTTCGTGGCTCTTAGGGCCGGTGTGTAACACGCAACCAGCGACACGACGACGAGCAACAACGGCACAGCCGTGAACACCAACGGATCTGTCGCGCTCACTTCGAACAGCAGACTCTTGATCATTCGCGTTAACGCGAGCGCGCCCACGATTCCCACAAACACACCCGCGCCCGTGAGCCAGAGTCCCTGGCGCATCACCGCTCGCCGCAACGCGCCCGGTTGTGCGCCGAGCGCGAGTTTGATTCCGAATTCTTTCGTGCGACTGCCGACGAAGAGCGACATCGTGCTGTAAATACCGACCGCAGCGAGCGTCAGCGCAAGGATCGCAAACGCGGTCAGCAGAATGTTTGTGAGTCGTTGCGTGCTGAGTGTTTGTTCGATGATCTCAGTCATCGATCGGACCATGTACAGAGGCATGTCCGCATCGACTTGCCTGATCGCGGTTCTGAACGTCGCAATCGCTGCGTTCGGTGGTCCATCAGTGCGCACCACCAGCGCCGCTCGTTGGTCAGGATACTGGGCCAGCGCCATGTAGATGTGCGGCCATTTCTCTTCAGCGAGATTGCGGTGTTTGATACCGCCGACAATGCCGACGATGGTCATCCACTCGCGATTCCCGCCGGTCTCGATTCGTTTGCCAATCGCGTTGCCCGCGGGCCAGTAACGATGCGCCAGCGTCTCATCAATGATCGCAACAGGCAGCGATTTGCTATGGTCGCTCGATTGAAAATCACGTCCCTGCAAAAGCGGAATGCCCAGCGTCTGAAAAGTTCCCGGCGTGACGCTTTGCAGTTCAGCTTGTTCGATCTGGGTAACGTTTGCGCCTGCGGGCGGTTCTTGTCCCTCGACAATGAATCCGTCAACTTCCCCACCATCACCGAAAGGCAGACTAGTTGTTAGACCAACAGACCTGATGCCGGGTGCGTTGCGCAGATTCTCGAGCGCGCTGTCGTAAAAGTGCAGCACCTTGTCATCGCTGTCGTACTTCGTGCGCGGCAGATTCGCGACCATCGTGAGCGTGTTCTCGGCGTTGAATCCGAGATTGACTGACTCGAGTCGTTGAAAACTCTTCAGCAACAAACCCGCGCCGATTAGCAGCACGAGCGAGAGCGCGAACTGCACGGCCACGAGCGCGCTGTTCAACCTGCGGTGTGAGGTGGTGCCGCGCGCGCCTTCGCGCATCCCGCTTTCGATTCCCATCGCATAAGCTCGCAGTGCGGGCATCAGCCCGAACAACAAGCCGGTCAGGATCGTCAGCCCGGCAGTGAACGCGAGCACGCGTCCACTCACACTTACTTCCTCGATGCGCGCGATGCCGCCGATCGGCAGCTTGTCGAGCATGCGTACTCCGATCGACGCGAGGCCAACACCGACTACCGCGCCGATAAACGAAAGCAATACGCTCTCAGTGAGAAGTTGTCGTGCAACACGCAGCGGCGTGGCGCCGAGCGACACGCGCACGGCGATCTCTTTCGTGCGTGAAGTGGCTCGGGCAAGCAGGAGATTCGCGACGTTTGCGCACGCGATGAGCAGGACGAGCGCGACAGCGGCGAGCAGGACCAGGAGTGGTTTCTGCGTCTTGCCGAGCATGACCTCTTTGAGCGGCTGAACGATCGTCCTTGGACCGGCGCCTTCGTTCAACCCGACGGCTTCGCTGAGATTTGGATTCGCGCGACCAAAGTTTTGCAGCACTCCCGTCGTGTCTGCTTGCGCCTGGCCCACTTCGACACCCGGCCTCAAACGCCCGACGAGTGCAAAAAAGTAAGGAGCAGTGCGTTTTGTGTCCAGCGCCATCGGCATCCAGAGATCGATCTCGAGCCGCGGAAACTTGAACTCAGCAGGCATGACGCCGACGATCTGTGTCGGGGTGTTGTTCAAGTTGAGCATGCGGCCGGCGATGTTTGGATCACCGCCGAAGCGTCTTTGCCAGAACGCATAACTGATTACACAGACGAGATTCTTGCCCTGCGTGTCTTCACCTTCGACAAAGGTTCGTCCGAGCAGGGGGCTGACGCCGAAGACCTTGAAGAAATCGGAGGTGACAGTGGTCATCGGCAAACGTTCGGGTTCGCCGTCGCCGGTGAGATTGATGGCGCCGCTGTTGTAGAGTGCAACTGATTCGAAGGAACGATTCTGTTCGCGATACGCAGCAAAGTCAGCCTGCGAAATTCCCCACGTCGCGAGGCCGAGTTTCGGGCTTGCCTGGATCAATCGCACGACGCGATCGGGTTCACGAAACGGCAATGGTCGCAGCAGAATGCCGTTGACGAGACTGAAGATCGCGGTGTTGGCGCCGATGCCGAGCGCGAGCGTAACGACCGCAACGAGCGTGACCGCCGGTTGCTTCATCAAAATGCGTGCGCCGTAACGGAGATCCTGGAATAGAGTGGTCATATCTTCACTCCTCATAGATCCTATTCAGCTCTCAGGGCCGAGAGTGGATTGATTCGCGTCGCGCGCCGCGCCGGGATGTAGCAGGCGAGCAACGCGACCAGCAACAGCAACACGGGCACGCCTGCGAACGTCAGCGGATCTCGCGGTGTCACGCCAAACAACATGTCCGTCAACACACGCGTCACAAACGTTCCGGCAACAATGCCAACGATGAGGCCCGCGAGCGTAAGTGTCATTCCCTGCCGGATCACGAGCCTGAGCACGTCGACAGGCTGAGCACCCAGCGCCATGCGCACGCCGATCTCGTGTGTGCGTAGGACGACTGCGTAAGAAATCATGCCGTAAAGCCCGACGCACGCGAGTAACAACGCAAGCGCTGCAAACAACCCGAGCATCAACGCCTGAAAACGCTCCTGCGAGATCGCGGCCGAGAAGACCTGGTCCAACGTGCGCACATTCGAGACCGGCTGATCTTTGTCAACTGACCAAACCGCTCGACGTACCGCAGCCGCGATCAACGCCGGATCGCTCTTCGTCCGCACAACGAGATCGCGAGGCGCCATGAACGAGCGGCGCTCTTGTGCGTAAGGGACGTAGAACTCCAGCTTCTGTTCGTAGAGACCCGTCTGCCGCGTATCACTGACGACTCCGACAACCGTGAGCCACGCGTTGGGTGAATCAACCGGTCCAATCTTGAGTCGCTTTCCGATGGCATCTTCGCCGGGCCAGTACTGCTCGGCGAGACGGCGGTTAACCAGTACAGCGGGCTGTGCGTCGGCGGAATCGCGCGAATCAAAGAAGCGCCCGCGCCGCAGCGGAATGCCCATCGCGCGGAAGTAGTCAGGACTGACTACACGGAAAAGCGCGAACGGCAGTTTTATGTCGCTCGCTGAAGGCTGTCCCTCGACCGCGAAACTGAAGTTCATCCCGTTGAAAGAGAGAGGCAGAAACGTGATCATGCCGGCTGACTCAACACCGGGTAGCGCTTCGATCTTTTGCAACGTTTCATCGTAAAACGCGCGGCGTGCTTCGGCTTGCGCGTACTTTGGGAACGGCAGGACCATTCTCATCGTGAGCGCGTTCTTAGTCGTGAATCCGGTATCGACGTGCCGCAGCAATTGAAAGCTGCGAATCAACAAACCCGCGCTGACCAGTAGCACGACCGCGAGTGCGACTTCAGAGACCACGAGTACACGTCGCACGTGACGTCCCGACGTTCCGCCCGCCATGTCTCTCGCGACGTCATTCAGAGTTGCCCCCGGCTTAGTACGTGAGGCGAGCAATGCCGGCACGCCACCGAAAATAACTGCCGTCAGCACGCTCACAGCGAGAGTAAACAGCAACACTCGCGAGTCGATGCTGACGTCTTGCAGTTTAGAAAGACTCTCAGGCAGCAACTTCGCGAGTGCTTCAACGCTCCAGAACGCTCCGAGCACTCCGAGCAAACCACCGCCTGCGGCAAGCAACAGGCTTTCGATCAGCAGTTGCCGAACGATGGTCCAACGCCGCGCGCCGAGTGCGATGCGAATCGCGATCT